>CAZRCY010000008.1:0-29797 GCA_964598735.1 uncultured Candidatus Poseidoniales archaeon | reverse complement strand
GGACAATGGTGGAAAAACAAATCCGAGTCACCACAGCTCAAGATTTCGGCTTCAAATGTGATTAAAACTTCAGTACCATTTGGGATTGTTTCATTCAGTATCAATTGCCATGAATAATTGTAAGTCGAATTTGCGAAAATAAAATAATACCATTCTAACATTCCTGGAAATCCTTCAACTAGTGAATTATCAACCGTAACATTCACCCCTGGATAATTAATTCCTTTGTCGCAGATGTTAGTCAGTTCTAGAGCAACGTATAGAGATTCATTAACGGTCAAATTTTGTAAAATAAGACAGTGCCCATCCGGTTCTCTCTCAGGAGATGTGATATTAGATTCAAAATATGATGATTCGTTGGTTAATACCGTAACACTATGCTGAGAAATATGAAGTAAATTTGAGTTATTTTCAATCCATCCTGAACCAAAAACAGTAGAATGATCATTGAAACCACTTCCAATATCTATAGATGTACTTGTTCCTCCTCTATTCAGAGCAATGAGACTAGAATCTAAGCCAATTGAACGTTGATATACAACTATGTCTGTAGAATTGAAAATTGATTGATAACCCCCTCGACGTAATGACTCAAGTTCGGATCTTAGTACTCCAAGTTGGCTAATATTCTCTTGAAGACCTCTTTCTCTTTCATTCTGTGATTGACTATTTCTCCACATATGACGATTATCTGGATCTGCTCCTCCATATTCTCCATATTCATCTCCCATATAGATCATTGGAGCTCCAGGAGTAGTCAATAACCAACCATGTGCTTGAAGTGACGCACGATAGGGGTCATCAGTTCCAGGCTGTCCAGGAAGCCCCTGCTCAACCCATTGATTCCATTCATCAGCAGTTCCAGGGTCAGAACGCGATGAAAAACGTGAAGTATCGTGACTTCCGACAAATGGAACCATGACAGAACCATCAGAATACTGATCTTGGCTTCTAGCGGTCCAATAATCTAGATGCATATAATCCTCTTGACCTGTGGCAAAAACTAGATCGGAAGTGGCATGGTAAAGGACAAAATCTGCCTGTCCATCAAGAGAATTAGGGCCCATGTATCGATTGATAGTGCCATATTGCTCAGAATTCGACTCGAGATTATGTCCTGACCATCCCATAGCAGTCTCCCCCTTGAGATAAATATCTGTTCCTGCAGTCTCGAATCTCTCATTGATTCGTACTGCTAGGTTAGTAATTGCAAGATCATCAACATGCTTTACAGCGTCAATGCGTCCACCGTCCAAATCGTAGGTTTCAATCCACCAAAGAACATCTTCAATCATTTGCTCAGATGCATTTCTATCCTTCCAATTCAGATCCGGCATATAATCTCTGAAAAGACAATCAAGCCTATGTTCAGTCCAATCACAATTCTCTTCTCCACAGATACAACCTTCGTTAAACCATTCAGGATGATCGATATGGTAAGGATGATCTTCATGAACATGATTTACCACGAAATCTCCCATCACCCGAATTCCTGCAGCATGAGCTGAGTCAACCAATTCATGCAACTCTTCAGAGGTACCAAGGCGTGGATCGATACTGCGCGGCTCTACAGGCCAGTATCCATGATATGCTGAAACTTCATGAACGCCGTCTGCTGCAAGTCCTGTCCCATTTGCTGCCTCATTAAATGGAGTTAACCACAGAGCGTTAACCCCTAAATCAGAAAAATACCCAGACTCTATCATGCTCGTAACACCTGATAAATCTCCACCCATCCAATCTGCCCCTTGAGCAACTCCTTGGATTTCTGTGGGATCATTCGATTGATTGCCGTTTACAAAACGGTCCGTCATCACCATGTAGATTAGTGCATCATTCCATATGAAATCTGATTCTTCCCCAATCCAGAATGGTAATAAAAGATCATCAGCAGGAATCCCAGAAGTATCAACTCCTTCAATGTGAATAGTATGTTTGCCATCCTCTAAACCCCCGAGGTCAAGAGACCAAGTCCAATTTTGAGCATCCCAAGTGGAACCCAATAGTCCAATAGGAGTGGAAGAGGGGGCCTCTCCACCAGAACCAGCATGCCAATAAACGTAGAGAGTTTCATTCTCTATTGAATGAGTAAACATTGGCCTAGTTTCGTTTGCTACCCTTGCTATACTATTCTCAAAAGAATCACAATATCCTCTGTATGGGTTTGACGGATCAATTATCCAATTCCCATCAACAACGAATTTGTAACAATACATACCAGGATCGACTTCGATATTTGCTGACCATTGGTTTGTTGAAACTTCGACCATAGGGGTACCATTAGTCCATCCATCCCATTCACCCATCACCTCTACGGTGTTAGCAGAACCATCCCAAAAAAACGTATGATAGGATGCCCGCTGACGAACGATAGACTGAGATTCAGAATCTGCCGAAACAAGAATAGGAGACATGGTGTAGATGATAAGCAAAAATAAGACTGTAAACAATCCTATTCTAAACTTCATTCCTCTTCGCCTCCAAACAATGCGTTAGCCGTATCAACGATTTCGTTAAGATGAGCACATAGAAATCCTTGTATAAACTGATTTGTGGGATTTCTGTAAACTTCCATGGGAGGACCATGTTGTTGAAGTTCTCCTTGATTCAATACAGCAATTCTATCGGCAAGAGTCATAGCCTCTATTTGATCATGAGTAACATAAACTGTAGTCATGCCTAACTTATCATGTAATCTCCGGATTTCAATCCTCATCTGTTGACGTAATTCAGCATCTAAATTAGATAATGGTTCATCCATTAGTAATACCCTCGGTCTCTTGATTAGTGCTCGACCTAATGCAACTCGTTGTCTCTGTCCTCCAGATAGTTGCTTAGGTTTTTTTTGCAATTCCTCACTTAATCCCAACATTGCAGCAGTTTCAGATACTAATTTTGAAATCTCATCATCTGATTTTCGTTCTTCTCCTTTCATCATCTTTAATCCAAAAGAAAGATTCGCTTCCACCGTCATATGAGGATACAATGCATAGGATTGGAATACCATGCCGATTCCTCTGGCACCTGGTGGTAAGTCGTTTACCTTCGCACCTCCAATACTAATATCCCCCTCAGATACATCCTCTAAGCCTGCAAGCATTCGCAAAGTTGTTGATTTTCCACATCCTGAAGGGCCTAAGAGGACAAGGAATTCTCCATCTTTAATCTCAAGATTCAATTCATTCACCGCTGTGAATCCATTTTCATATTGCTTTGTTACCTTTCTAAAACTCACATTAACCATGATTTCACCCCTTTACTCCGCCTGCACTTAATCCCTCAATCAGGAATCGTTGGAATATTACGAATAGAACTACCACAGGGAGGCTTACCAACAAAGAGGCTGCTGCAAAGTCACCCCATGCTTGACCCGTTGAAGAAATTAAAGATGCTAAACCAACAGGCAAGGTGTACATCTCCTCACTTGTGTTGAATGTCAATGCCAACAAAAATTCATTCCAGGCAGCAAGAAAAGAAAATAAGGCTGTAACGGCAATTGCCGGCAGAGATAATGGTAAAATGATTTTCCAAAAGACTTGATTTTGGTTACATCCGTCTACCAATGCTGCTTCTTCTAACTCCTTTGGAACTGTATCAAAAAATCCTTTTAACATCCAAACGCATAATGGTAAGGCTGTAACTGAATACGCTAAAATTAGTCCAATTGAAGTGTTCAACAAACCTAATGATTTCATCACTAAGAAATAAGGTACAAGAATAATCACCCCAGGAAACATCTGGACTAGAAGGAAGGAGAACATTGCATAATCTCTTCCACGGAATTTGAATCTGCTAAATGCATATCCTGCAGGGATGGCTAATGCAAGTCCCAATACTGTTGTACCAATAGAAACAATGACAGAATTACGAGTCCATATCCAAAATGATTCTGAATTTAAAATATGGTTAAAATGCTCCATAGTAATGCTATCAAAGAATCCTCCTCCCAACGAATTACCAGGAGAAAGTGCCACATCAAATATCCATAGAATTGGAAGAACAACAAACGCTACTGCATGTAACAATGCTATGTGGCGGAAAATCTTGCCATGAAATCGGTTAACGCTTCGATTTCTGTAAAGCCCCAATTCTGCGGATCTGGTAGTTTGATTTCCAGAAGCCCACAGAGTTACAATCGGTTTAGAAACAGAGTATATGGCAAACAAAGGAGGAAAAAATGACCATCCCATCATCCAATAGTCGATTATTATTTGAGGACCTGATAAGAATTGAAGAATGGACAAAAGCAACGATAACCCAGAAATTGCAATCACACCGTCTCGAATAAATCTTTGACCTTTTTCCAATTTAGACAATAACAAGAAAATTACCAAAGATACAACGATTTGCATTGATGAAGAGAATATCAAATCCAAATCCTCTCTAAGAATAAAAATTGCTAACGAAACAAAATTAATTATCACCACTATTGGATATAAGCCTCGTAGAGATTCTACTTCGGCAGGAGTGTACCATCTGCTTGCCAGATCATCATGAAGTGCTGGTGAAAATGATATTTTGGAACCAATCATGTGACTGCCTCCGTTGCATTTGTCTTATTCATATAGATCCAAGAAAATACTACTAACATCAAGAAAATCACCACTGACCAAGCTGCAGCAACTCCGTATGCTCCATCTCTAAAGGCAACATCGTAAACATAAGTAATCAGAATATCTGTAGAACCGGGACCATCAAAATCTAAATTTGGACCCCCGTCGGTCATTAAATAAATGACATTGAACATGTTAAACGTCCAGATAAATCCGAGTAAAGAAAGGGGAACTAAGGCACTTTTTAGATTAGGTAATGTGAGGTAAAAGAATTTAGAAAATTTGTTTATTCCGTCGACTTCTGCAGCCTCATACATATCTTTTGGTAATGCTTGAAGAGCACCTGAAATTGACATCATCATAAATGGAATACCCAACCAAATATTAACTAAAATTACAACCATTCTTGCCCCATTAGGATCGGATAAGAGATTCAGATCTGTCCCAAGAAAATCATTCAAAGCACCTGCTGGCTCATACAATCCTCTCCATACCAGGACTGAAATGTATGAAGGGATTGCCCAAGGTAAGAGAAGTGCAGTACGATAAGCACTTCTTCCTCTCAAATCATCAGAATTTAATGCCATAGCGAGAAGTAATCCAAATCCGATATGTGCAGCTACGTTCACCACTGACCATAGTAACGTGAAACCAGTTACTCTGAAAAATCCAGATGTAGATATTACTGTGAAGAAATTCTCAAAACCAATAAGTGATTGATCTCCAAGATGTGACTGGTCAGCGTTAGTAAATGACAACCAGATTCCGTATAAAACAGGATAGAAAGTTAAGACTGAAAGAGCAAGAATTGCAGGAGCAATGTAGATATGGGCAAACCGTGAACTCGTTCTTCCTTCACGATAGTCCATCCATCTTAGTATAGAGAGTAAAATGATAATACTCAGTGCAATCGAACCTATGGCAAAAATGTAGGGAGAAGTCTCAATGACTATTTTTTCTTCATCGGAGGAAGTGGAAAAACTAGATATTGAAGGGGAAAGTATTGATTCATTGCTGGGATTAATCATCAAAACTGCTAGATGAATTTCTATTTCAGGAGGAATCCCTGTTAGAGTACAATTTACTCCAATTGTTTCCGAAGGAACGACTGCAGTTCCATCTAAATCTCGATAAACTGGAATCCAGTTTTCATTTCCAAAATTATACGTACAATCGTCATACCATTCACCTATTTGTGGCTGAATAAGGCCAGAGGTGTTACCTACTATTACTTGGGAATGCATGGTAGCATTAATTGTCTCAATTATCGTTTCATTACTCATCCAAATCTGGAAAATCGTTCCTTCTTGAGTTGCAGAATCAGTTGACCAAATTAGACCAACTTGTCTATATCCAACATCACCATCTGCTTCTAAAGTACTAATCTCTGAGGCATGATATATTGGAAGCAAAAGTATGAATGATAAAATTGCAATATATGCTCTTTTCACCTAAATTCCCTCCAAATCCGACTCAAGTGCTTGATTTGCGAGAAGTAATGCTTCAGAAGAGGTCATCTCACCAGTATACACATTTTCGAAAGCTGTTTCTAACGGGTCATAGACCAAGGCCATGCCTCTAGTGGTAGGCGCAGGAGTCCCTTCCATTAATTGTTCGAGAAAGCCAGAAATTACAATGTTGTTAGAAATATCCAAGTCATGATAAAGGTCGATATGAGTTGGCATTGTATAGGTTTCAATTGCAAATTCTTTTTGAACTTCAGAGGAGGATAGAAAAAGTGCTAACTTTGTTGACCATTCTTTATTCAATGATTGCTTACTAACTGACCATCCTTTGTAGGTGACTAAGGGAGCGATTCGCTCACCAGTATCTGATACAATGGGTAAAACAGTTTGCTGAAGAGGTATCCTTCCAGCTTCATACGTCGCCCAATTCCATGGACCATCAATGATCATTGCAGCTTTAGAACCTAAAAATTGAGTTTTCATAGACTCAATATTTGTTCCAGTCTGAACCACACCATGTTCTAATTCCAAATCTAACATCCAATCCATTGAGTCTGATGAACCGTTTGAATTCAATGTAGGGGTACCATTCTGATCGAAAAGGGAACCTCCAAATCCTGCTTGAAAACCAAACCACCAATATGCATTTTTTACTGGTAGTGCTAACCCATTTACATCACCTGAAGTTAATGTTGAAGCCGCCAGCAACATATCATCTAATGTCCAACTTTCGTCAGGATAATCGACGCCTGCGGCATCGAATAGAATCGGATTGAAGAGTAAACTAAGACAATCTTGACTGGCAGGAATCCCAAGTAGGTCACCTCCATATTTCATTGCATTAAGGGCATTTGGGTCAAATTTTGAACGTTCGATTGGAGTCAAATGCGAACGAAGATCCTCAAGCAAAGGTTGCCCCCCTACTCGAATATCCCCTATTTTACCTAATTGATCAGAAGAAAGCCGCACAATATCTGGGGCTTCGCCCCCCTGTGCTGCTATCATAAATTGTTGATCTGCTTCAGGATAAGGAATTGCTGATATCTTGACCTCCACACCCGGGTTAGAGGCCATAAATACCTCAATTCTTGACTCAAAAGTCGCTTGTTCTTTACTTTCAGCAGCGAATGAATGCCAGACGGTCAGTTCAATATCAGAATCATATGAATCTAATTCAGTCGAACCATCACTTGAAAGACAACCCGGAGATAACAAAAATATGACTATCAAGAAGCAACTCACGACTCTAAGCATAATTACTTCACGACTCCGCCGGGAATTCCTCCCCGTTGAAGAGTGTCGACCAAATGTCTCGAAGATTAGGACCGGGGACTACAGGAACTTCTGCTGAATTAAATGCAGAATGAGCTTCCTCTCTTGTGGGATTAAATCCAATAAAACGACTTCCTGGGACATACATGGATAAATCCATACTACTATCTCCAACACTAACCACCTCAGACGGGTCAAAGCCATTAATTCGAATTAATTTCTCTACCATCTCACCTTTGTTCCAAGCAGGTACTCGACAAACCCCCTCATCCATTAGGAATCCCTCATCGTCATACGAGAAACCGTTAGCTGCCCAGTCGTCTACATTAAGCATCGAGGCGATTGTAGAAACAAACAAATCAACACCTGCAGAAATGATGACAACATGTACTCCTCGTTCTTGTAAAGCCGAAACTACATCTCGAGCTCCTTCCATCAACTGGACACCAGAATAGCATCTGAATAACTCATCACGGTGGATCTTAGGCTGAACCTCTTTCCACTGACGAATATCATCACGCATGAATTCCTCATCTGTAATCTCCTTATTCAAAAAAGCAGACAACAAAGTCCCGTCTCCAGTCCCAAAATGAGAATGAATAACCGCCCAAGAAGACCCTGCATCAGCCAGGACCCCGTCACAATCAAACGCTACTGCCTTTACTGTCCCCATACAACTCACCGTAGACTATCGTCTCCTTAGTCTAATCGACCGAAGTGGACTGGAGACCACAAGGTCTCCAATCCGTTTCTTCGTGCGATCTAATCAAGCAAGCCTTGGTGGGTTGGTCTGTCCAGTGAAGGACATCAACGGTGTTGCAGCTTGGGCACCAGGTGAGTAAATCACTGTGATATCCATGCTATCAATCAATTCACCAGTACTTGGGTCAGTCATCAATACATAGATGATATCTCCAGCACCAAAACCAGTGGTACAGTCACCTGATTCAGAACAATCAATATCGTCCTTGAAAGTCACCATAGCATCACTGTTGGTAGGAATACGGCCATATAGACCACAATCACCAGTCGCATCACCAGTTTCGTAACTTGCACATGATTCTGCACCAACGTACTTGTCCGTCATATTGTAATCACGGAATTGTTGTTCTCCGTTCGAGTCTGTCCATTCTAATTGTACACGCACTGCTTGGGTAGCAAGTTCGTTCTGCGCACCATTTACAGTAATCTTCCACGACCAATCATTAGGATCGTCAGAAGTTACGAAGGTATCTGTTAATGCAGTTACCCTTGGAGCTGCCTTACCTGAAGTGTCCGCCAAAGATGAGGACCACACATACAGAGTACCGGATAGTACAACAGTAATCGCTACTAGCAGAATTGTTGCAATAACTGGGCTAACAGCCTCTTCATCCATTGACATCTCTTCTGTAATCTCTTCTTCTTCACGGCGAGCCGAGAATAGTGTGAGACCTAGGAATAGACCAACCAATGATACAGCCATGAGTCCAGGTACGAACGATGCAACTGATGCTGCAGGGCGTAGACCTACCATCTTTGGTAGTGCATCACCCGAATCAGTTGTAGTCACGTTGTTATTTGCCCAATTCAACTCTTCTAGAGCTGGTCGACGGAAGTTATCAGTAACGTATGCGTCAGTGAATGGATCGATTGTCCTCACTTCTGCGAACGCCGCCACCTCATCAGTTGCTGTGTTCATTGTGATGTAACCCTGAACAAGAACGCTCTCGCCAACTCCTGGAACTTCTCCCTTCTCCCACTCCAATGTTACCTGATGTTGGATACCTGGGTTATCGTTTGCAGTGAAACGAATTTGAAGATCGTGCCCATAATTGTACAGTGCTGGATCATCTCCATTGTTTGTCACCATTACCTTGTATGGTACACGTGTACCAGGTAGAACCGCATCGACATTCACGAAGTCGAAGAATGTCTGCCCTTCAACAGGTTCGAAGTGGTAGTCCGGGCGAGCCTCTTCTACGTTGTTTACGCGTATGTTGAGAGTCACACGGTCTGACCTCTGGTCGTAGGTGTCGTAACCCGCTTGACTGTAGTTGATGTAACTAGGTGCTTCAGAAGTATCATTCAACCAAAGGGAAACAGTGCAGTAGTAACCACTTGCTGGAACCATCTGGTGAATTCCTCCATCACGAACTCCGTCCCCATCAGCATCCTGTAGGAAATCAATCTCACTGGTCGGTGCTGTTGTGGTAGCATCCGGAATCAGAGTGATTGTCATGTCCTCAGTTTCCTGATTGAAAGCGATAGTGAAGTAATGGTCATAATCGCACATAGAAGTCTTAGCTACTTCCCACTGATAATCGGACTGCTGATGGTCAATATCAGACATCATGTTTGCCAAATTGAACGTTAGGTTGTCGACATTGGTGTCGTCTTCAGTGAGTTCAAAGTACCAATCATTCTCATCACCCTGATACAGAATATCTCCGTTAGCAACCTCGATTACGGTGCCGGTTGAGGCATCGAAGTTCGGGATTACTGGAGCATCGTTAATTGGGTTAACAATGAATGTGATTGACTCGTTGTCAGCGCTATCTACTCCATCACTTAGACCGAACACAATCGTACAAGAACCACCGTTCTCATTCGATGAATTCTCTGTCAATAGTAAGTCAGTTGGACTTGCCATCTCAACACTGAACGGGATACATTCGCCCTCATCAGCACTCCAGACATATGTCTGAGGAACCGGGTATGGGTTGTTATCCGTCTGCTCGTTCTCATTGGCCATATCAAGGATGTAACTACCAGAGACGTTGTACACGCTACCAAGAGAACGAGGGATGGTGAAACCTGTGGCTCCATCTACCGCTTGCTCATCTCGGATGTTGAAGGTCTCTGCTGATCCTCCGTCGTATACCATCAACACACAATCTGAGCGTGCAGTGTTACACATCACTGGCTTGTCATTCACGTTAGTAACGTTCCAATGGAAGGTCTGAGTAGAGTTCAAACCGTCACTGTCAGTTACTGTAGCCTTCAAGCGATGGCCGCCGAACTGGTCCTGCAGAGTTGTGACATCTAGACTATGACCATTCAATGCATATGTGTACGGTGTGATGTACGTATGCGTGTTGGCTGCAGAATCAACAACTTCCCATGTTAGGGTGGCTGCTTGATCCTGATAGTCCTGTGCCAAATCAGTCATACTAATCGATGTTAGACCAGTATCTTCGTCAACGGTGACGTCAACAAGGTTCTGAATAACAGGCTTAGCACGTAGGATATCAATCTCAACTTCCTGGTTTGTGCTCATCATAACATTGGTCTCAGTTCCCCAATCCCAGTAGTCATTGTCAGCATCTCGAACCTTTACGATGATATCGTAAGGACGAGCAGGTGTTGGGTTTGTTGTACCTGCATATGTTCTGTAGATAAGCAAGAAGTCATCTAGTGTTCCATCGGGCAGGTCAACACCACCAAGATCGAAGTTACCGAAATCGTAGAATGTCGCTGCTGTGGTGAGTCCTGTCACACCGGTCTGCGGAGGGAATACTGCGAGCACAGATCCAGAATTTTCATCCTGTACCATTGCTAACCATCTAACATCCTCTGTTGGTGACCCAATACAAGACCATGGAATCGCGAACTCAGAGTTCAAACTCCATGTTGTTGTAACTCCTGGGTATCCAAATCCTACATGGGATGTGATTCCAGTACATGCAGCAGTAACATCAACCCAGTTACCAGTTGGCGTTACACGCTTCAAGCCCCAACTTGTTGCGTCTTCAGCATATAGCATGAAGTCAGCCTGGAAAGGCAAGTTATGACTGACGTACCAGTTATCTCCAACGCTACTTCCACCAGCTACAGTATCAAGGTAAACCATACCATCTGATACAGTGAATGAAACTCCAGTTAGTCCGATGTATACATTGGATGAATCCCATGTTACTCTCATTCCACCGCCGCTAGATGTGTTCTCAGCGACCACGCCTGGCATCATATCGTCTGCAATGTTGGTTTCAGCAGTGTACTCTCCAACCCAATCGCCCATGTCACCATCTGTTACGATGGTAGCACCAGCACGAGTGCGCCATGATGGGCTCACATATTCAGATCTTGAATGAGCAATCAGTGGTAATCCCAAAGAGGTATAATCCTCAGTAGAACGAATTACTAGACCGACATCGGATGCTGCTGAACCCATATGAGTTACATCAAGATCCAGTAGATTACCTTCGTGGATAATTGAGGAAGTAGTTAGAGTCAATTTACTTGAATCTAGAACTCCGTTTCCAACACTAGTGATAGTACTGAATGGACCTGCATTAATCTGAGTAGCAGTATTAGGCCATGTCATGTTCTCGATAGAGCCAGTGGCAGCATTGAGTGTCTTCAGAGTTGTATCTGATGCACTTGTACCACCATTCCAACGGAACGACTTGTGTCCATCAGCTAGAACACCAGTTCCACCAAGAGTTGACAAATCAGTGATGTCAAGAACAGTTGTTCCACCAGTGCTAACTGCATCAACTGCTACGCCAGTAGTATCGTCAACTTCTATAGAAGCACCATTGATGGTAATATCCACATCTTCTGCTTCGATACCTGCGCGGTCAGCCACAATTAGAGCACCAGAACCTGAACGGGCTTGAGGAGTTCCACCTAAGTACAACTCTCCACCACTCATTTCTATTCCAATTCCGAATCCACTAATTGAGGTGTTTGACAATGAAACATCATCAGAACTACCTGCAACGTTAATTCCAACAGACGCAAGTGATGGTCCAGTGGAAGACGAAACTACTACTGTTCCATACATGTTAGGATGGGCACTGCAATGATAATTGAAAGTTCCAGCCTGAGTAAATGTATGAGAGAAGTACGTTCCATTATTCATTAGACCACTATCCCACAAAGGAGTACCAGTAGTGTTCTCAGTTGTAGAATGCTGGTAGTTGTTGGGATCAGAATTGTACTCTATTGCATGCCATCGAACAGTATCGCCAAGATTGATGCTAATGTTCTGTGGAGTGAAAACAGATGCTCTGATATCAACTCCATGTACACGAGGAGCAGCTCCGCCGAGACTGGTGAAAGAACTTCCATCATCAATGACAGTACATCCGTCTACTACAAGTCCGTTTGAGATTACTTCGACGTCATTACCACTCATGGTAACTTCAGATGTAGTACCACAGTTAGACACTTCAATACCTATTGCACTAGTTGGTACACGACCTGTTGTGAATTCAACAGTGTTGTCATCAATCTCAACGTCATTGGAACCCAATATATTGTAGACCGAAATTCCCCCATCTGCGTCGATTAAAGTGTTACCAGAAATAGTTCCCCAACCTGATTGAGTGTAAACACCGGGATAAGATGAATCTCCAACGCCGCGGAAGGTGTTTCCAGTAATATCCCACTGCTTACCATTTCGAGAGTAGAATCCAATATCAGCCTTGATATCGTTGTCTATTACGTCGATAGAATTCGTGGTTTGGTCCTGAACATACACACCATATGACGGATTGGTACTACCTTCTATGGTATTACCCTCGAAGACGATATCGTCCGCCTTGGTGTTAAGGTACATCCACATTCCCATTGAACCAGTATCAGTAAAGACGTTGTCTCGAACAACTAGGTCGTCAGTTCCCTGACCACTGTAATACGTGCTGTACGCATAGTAGTTGTAAGGAACCATCACACCTGCATCACAGTCAAAGAACTGATTGTTTTCAATTAATGCGTTTGAAATTCCTGCAGTAGTAACACAAATCTGACGGTAATTGAAAGTACTTGTCTTCATTGGTGGTGTGTAATGCGCTACTGTACTGTTTGTCAGAGTAAACTCTGCTGGAGCACCATAGTAACCTCGCCCAGATCCCATGGAAGCAAGTCCCACAAGTTCTGAATTGTTAACATTCCAAGCACCATAGTTGGATGTTCCTTGCTGACCGAGGTAGAATCCACCAGGATTATCATTTTGTGTTCCTCCAATTCCAATCACAACTGTGTTGTCCATATTGATCTTCTGCGTGTAAGGATACTGAACTCGTATTGACGCAAGGTTGTCATTATTGTAACCTGTTGTGAAGATAATCGAGTTATTGAAGTAGGTTTGCGACCCTGCAGCCATGTAGTTTAAACCGTTATCCATCAGGATTGCCTTGTTGTTTTGCTCACCACTCATTGCATAGTAAGCATCGTATTGTACAAGGCCGCTCGACAAGGTAGCTGTACCACTATATCCAACGCCGCTGTTACAACGGTTAAGTCCGTAGTTTGAGTTGTAACGGTAGCACACATGAGCATCAATTTTATCTGCCATGTCTACGGTATCCGCGTTTCCAGGTGAATCTGTCAGAGTTACACTTTCAAGAGCATAACGGAATTCAGTGTTGGAACTTGATGCTCCTGCCCCTGCATGAAGGTAGACAGATGCTACTCTCATTCCAGCGAGGTTCATGTTATTCGTTCCGCTTGCATCGATTGTGTAAGTGTTAAACTCAAGGTTATCCACTAGACCAGTTGCATCAGATTTACCTTCATCAACAGCTCGACCATCGGCATCAATCAACTTCATTCTAGCACTTGATACCGCTGACGAATCTGCCTCTAGCGTTACATCATATTGACGTGCACGAGTGAATATACCGCCTCCATTGACCAATACTCCAGATCCAGTTCCAATATCTCCTTCGACAAAGGTTACTGAACCATCAGCAATAGTAATATCATTGGTATTTGTCTCTAGCGTAGAATCAACCATTCTTACGTTTCCATCACCATCATGCTCCAATCCGGTAGTTGAATTAGTAATTTCTAATCCACTGAAACTCCAATCAGTACTAGATGTGGAAGTCACATGAATAGCAGACGATGCAGATGAGTTGATTGCACCAGAGAAAGCAAGACCTACATCGCCAGTTAGGACAAGACCACTCTGAGTTTGAGAGTCAAAGTCAGCGTTTGTCACTGCCATCTTTCCAGTAGCAGAGGAAGTCATTCTAGCTCCATAGCGTCCGTCTGTGACAGTGAGGTCATTGAAATCAATGTTGCTTGACCCGTCTACTAAGACACCTTCATTGGCTGGGTCTACTATGGACAATGAATCATATGAACCTGCAGCAGAACCACCAGAAATCTTCACACCAGTATCACTACCAGAAATCAGACCATTGGTTAGACTTGCTACACCGAATTCACGCTGCCAATCGCCCATGGAAGTAGCTGTAGCACCGCCTCGAGTTACGAAATCAATTCTGTCTTGGAAGTAGTTGTTTCTGTTGTGGAAAACATCTATCTTCAGAACTACTTCAGTGTATGCATCACCAGGTGTGCTGATTGGCGGGAATTCCATCTTCCATCCAGATGGGTTAGGAGTACCGAAGCGGTACGCTAAATCCTGACAGACACCGTAGTATCCCCACATTCCACCTGAACCACCGGATAGTACCTCAGGAGTTGTAGGGTACGCTGAGGAGAAGATACTCGGCCAGTACCCTGCCCAGTAGTGCATAGGATAGTAATTCGTGCTCGTGGTCAGACCAGGAGTTGAACTAATCCTGAAACCGAAATTCAGAGGATAGTTTCGGTTAGAACCGTTATTTGCCAACTGACTTGGACCTTGACTCAACATGTATGAATACCACGGGTTCCCGGCCGAACCACCAGGGTTGTACGTGAATCCATATGCGTTACAGTCCCAGACAGGAGGTTCTGGTAGGGAAGTATCTGAATCAGTATTCATAGCCATTGGATGATTGTAGTCGATAAGCTGCAATCCATTACCGTCGCCAGTATCTGCGTAAATTCTCATTCTATCATAAATCATGTAATAATGGCTAGAGTAGTAATTGTATGGATGAGCATTACCACCAGCATATACAGAATTGAAACCCATCTGTAGAACATCATCTTGCTTGGCGAAATTAGTGATATCTATTTCATGAGTCTGCCAACCTGATTGTCCCTGTAAGAGAGGAGATCTGTAGATAGTTGGCAATGCCATTCCACCGTAGTTCTCTACACCAACATCGTTGTTTGACAAAGTAAAGTCATTGACTGTTGGTGCACCATTTCTGATTACCATACCAGTAGCTGCATTCTCGATTGTAATGTCATCAAGGGTCGACGAGGATGTCTGCTCTAGATGAACACCTACACCAGTTTGCTGATTATTGCTGATCTTGGAGTCATCCATAACCAACTTACCACCATCGACCTTGATTGTAGCCATCGAAGGACTTGTCGCATAGGAACCAACAGCATATGAACCATTCAACATTGTCAAAGTAGCACCAGAACCAAGGAAAAGACCACTGTTAGAAGTAGGGTCTTGATGCATGTCACGGATGTAAGAATGGTCCATCGAAAGTTCTCCACCCTCGATGTTCATTCGCCATCCGTACAAACTAGTAATACCCTTGATGTATCCATCTACACCACCAGACGCTATTCCACCAGTTAGGTGAATGTTAGCACCATTTCTCAGAGTAATCGTTGGGCTGTTGGTAGCTGATGAGTTCACACTGAACTTGGTACCATTCAGATGTAAATCACAACCATCCAAGACCAAGTCAGTGGATAGTGTGATAATCTGTAATGTGTATGTGTAGAACCCATTGGTCAATGATGCTGAATCGTTGGTAGATAACCATGAACAATCCTTTGATGCACCATTCCAATCCATTGGATATGCTTCCAACTGGAAGTCAGCACGTTCACCAACACTCAACGGCAGGTCATGACCTTGGGAGTTGTAATCTGCAGTGTACCAGACATCAGAGGGAGAGGTTGTGTTCTGGCCTGCTCCACCACCAATGTTGAATGAGTGATCTGTGTAGGTGTCAGTCTGTACTGTACCCGATGTGGAGTATCCCAATCGAGTTGTGATGAGCCAAGCCTCTGTTAAACCGCTACCATCAGTGGTAGCACTTCCAATAGTCGCTACATCAGTAACAGTACAGGTACCCGAATTTGTTACATCTGGACATGTACCTGATGTCTCGACAACAGTCGTGGTCACTCGGTGATCTGCAACATATGTTGGGACCTGATTGATTACACGGTATACTCCCACTGTCGCCGTACCTCCAACAAATGCTTCACCATTTGGATGGAGAACATCTACAGGACATGTTGTCAATGAGTGTGCTGAAGATGAGGTTACGCACTCTGTTGTACCATAAGTGATAGCAATCATTCGTGCAGAGCCATCTAGACCAGCAGAACCAATGTTCGCGAAGTCAGAATCAACAGTACCATCAGCTAATGTTAATCTTGAGTTTTGGGCATATGCTGCGCCAATCGTCGTACTGCTTCCTGTGTAATCCATTTCGAATGAACTAACGGTTACAGCATTCGAAGAAGACGAAGATGCACAGTTCGAGATTATACCAGTACTATCTGTTTCAATAGAAACATCAGATGCAACAACATTCCATCCACATCCCACGACGCGCATGTGAGCGCCTTCGAAGTCGGTGACTGAAATAGAACCAGAGTCCGGTGAATTGCCCGCTAGGTACAATCCAGGACCACTTCCAGTTGTCGTAAAAGATACGTCATTGATAGTATCTGGACGAGTCCTTTCTAGGTATAACTGGCTATCAGAACTACTAGATCCACTCATATCGATGCTATCAAAGACTGCATCTTCACCAGTTGCTCCAGTTACTGAGGAGGAGGGACCTGCAGGAATAACAGAAATGAATCCTTCCAATCCTGTTCCTGATATCTCTTCCATGTGTACTGAATCAGTTGCCTGAGTATACACACCTCTGTAGTATCCTTCAACAGTTAAGCCGTATCCGTAGAATGTAGATCCAGATGTTGAATCTGCGTCATGATAGATACCTCCATCAGGACTCCAACTTGAACTTGGACGTCCTGCATCTCCTGTTAGATCAGGGATAGTCAAAGAAACGTTACTGAGCCATACTTCGTCGTAATCTACACTAATTCCATTGGAACGTGAATCAGTGATTGAAACATTTTCCATAATCAACGAACCACCGTTGGAACCAGGATAGTTGACGACTGCGCCGCCCCAATCATTCCAGTTTGTATTACATTCGTCCATTGTTCCGAAACGGAGTTCGACAATTGCATCTTCTGGGAGGTCCATACAAGCATCAGCTGCGTTGCTGATTGCGAAGTTCTCCATATTGAAACTCGTACCTTGGCCGCTGCCGTGACTGATTGCCTTGTCGACATTATCGAAGGTCATGTCCTCCATTACGAAATCACCAACGTTACCGTTGTAACGAGGAGTAGAGCCCCATGCACTGCCTGCACTAATAGCAATGGACATGTTCTCAAAGTTCGTATGATAGAATTCATGACGATCTTCAGTTCCACCGGCGGTTGTACATCCGTTGGTGAATGCCATACCCAATGCCTTAGCAGAAGTAGTACCCATGTCAGTGATATTCACTGGTAGGTCTTCGGTTCCATTGACAATGAGTTTGTTACAAGCTCCGTTAAACAGAATTCCTTTGCCTTCAGCGATCTCAACTGTTACACCTGACTCAATTGTTAAGTCCGCGTTTACAGTGATGTAATCACCACTTGACGGAGTAACTCGAATCGGGCTCATCTCAAGGTCCCAGATGGTTGGAGTATTGATGTCTGCTGAGACGTCAGTACCTGCACCATTGAACGGGATGGTCTTGGTTCTGATTGAACATTCGTTATTGTTGTTGTAGTAACAATAGTATGATGCGTAGTATCCCCACCATGGTGCTAGATCTACGTTGTTCACATAAGAGCTAGTAGAGGGGAGACCAGGCATGGTACTGCCCCAACCATAGTACATCATCTGTGCTGAATTGGTGGAAGAACTTGTAGAGAACTGCATAGCTCCGTGCCTAATGGCATGGATCTTATGGCTGTTGTTTCCGCTATATGTGTTCCCGAAGTATTCGAAATCGAATCCAGCTGGCAAGTCGATTGTTGTGCTACACTGATTTCTGTAACTGCTCCAATAGCGAGTACAGTAGTAAGTGTATGGTCGACCGTTAGATGTTCCAGTAAACTCTTCGTCATAGTTGAAGAGTTCAGTCATTCCAGCAGTAAACGATTCGTATGCGTGAGAACTACCATCAGTAGCGATACGGTAGTTGTTTGTCCATCGAGAGGGATTATATCCACTCTGATATCCATTTCCACGAGTTAGGATAGTCTCACCTTCTGCACCGTTAGGAGCTTGGTAACCTACTGTCTCGTAATCGTAGTACATGTTACTTCCAGTATCGTAGTGGAACTCAATCTCGTTAGAGACGTCGTATAACTTGACTTGCCAGCTACATGCGTACTGTGCTCCGAAACCACAATTCTGGTCATGCCACTCGATTGTCATAACCTTGGTCGGAGTGACCAACGCGTAGGAGTAAGCACTGGTGTTGACCATGTTTCCTTCATTATCACGTGCATGAATGGTGTATTCCACATTGTTTCCACGTTCTGTGCCCGGAATTGTTGCGGACCAATCACAAGTTCCCAACTCACAAGCAGGGAACCCTCCATCAGGAGTTAATGCACGAACAGCCCATGAAGACCATCCAGTTCCATTGACTGCATCATTTACACGGTACTTCAGGAATGGACGGTATAGGTCGCCATTCGCATCAGTTCCAGAAGTGATATTGATTCCCGATGGTGGGTCACCAGCATCGGTCATCTCAAACTTGACAGTTCGGTCATCATCTGTGTATGAATCCATTAATCCGGAATGTACTGGGGATGGTGCCCATATGTCAGGTGTAGGACGGATGTTACTAGCCTTCGCAGTAATTGTGAAACCAGCACTGTTGAAACGAGTATCAGTGGCTCCAACATTGAATCCATTGAACTTGTAATTGGTTGAGAACCAAGTAGTACAGTAAGCAGGATTACCACGTACGAAGTAGAAGTAACCATTCGAACCTACACAAGCCAAATTTCTAGCAGAGCTAGAGTAGTAAGGGCTGGTAGTACCATTCAATGGAATCGCTCCAAATGTTCCAGTGTAATCAGCGGGAATTGGTACACGCACATATCCATCGTCAGTGTTACCTGAGGAAAGACCAGTGTATGATACTCCACCACTGACTGGATCCTCGATATCATTTGCTGTTCCTAATCCCAAAACTCCCATTGAAGCTGTGGTGGAATCCCAGTAATACATTAGGTTCATTCCAGGTCCGTCATCAGCGGTAAAGGTCATGCCAGGGACACTAGCGACCTTCGCATTTACGTTACCTGAAGTAGTGTATGTATTTGCAGCAGTACCGATGTACTTACCGTTCCATGTTAAACCTGAGGTTTTGAAACAAGAATTACTTCCAGTTCCACAAGTACTTGTGTCGAGTTCAATCATGTATTCAAGATTGTTCTCCCACATTGTAACTTGGTAGGAATAGAACTGCCTTGCTCGGTTGTAATTATAGTTACTCTGACCATCAACCTTGATTTGAGACTTTTTCACACCTGCGGTTGCATCTTCTACATCTTGTACGAAGTAGTTGTAGGGCGTAATTGCTCCTGAGTTAATCGATGCTGGAGTACCTGTTCCACCTGCTGGAGTGGTTCCAGTGTTTCCACCGGTTGCACCTGTTGTAGATAGATCTCGGTATGCCCAGAAATACTGGACATAGTCTCCAAGATTGACTGCTGGGATTTGTGCCTTGAAGTTACAAGTGGCACCTGCAACACAAGTTCCAATTCCAGTAGCTGCAACTTGGCTGTAAGAACCATTGTTGACACTGTAGTACAATCGAGGGCCTTGGCTACTAGTGGTATCAACACCACTGCCGTCAGTTAGACCCATGTAGAATGTTCTAGCATCTTCACGATAACTGGTTATTCCAGTGTAGGGAGCAAAGTCCGCTACTGGAGGGGTTGTATCTGAACCACCGGTGTAAGTGATTGCCATCTTAGGCAATTCGCTAGCAGAGTTACAGTAAGAATACGTAGTATGACCACACCAATACCAGTACGGTTCATTCTGAGTATTTCTTAGTGCTAGAGTCATGATGTGTCCTGAACTACCTGCTCCGTTTCCATCAACTGCGTCTTGAACATCAGATACACCATTGGTGTTGAGACTGATTGTTCGAGAGTTCATTCCATACCAATAGTAACCTGGATCACTAACTGTGGTTGTTGAACTAGATGCCGCGCTATTTCTGATGTATCGAGAGAGCCAAAATCCTGAACTGTACAAGTATGAATTTGCATCAATCATGTTGGAACCCTGGCTGGTACCAGACTTCACGACCGTAGCCTGGAAGCGTGCGGAACCTGAACGATATCGTCCTACGTGGGAGACGAAATCAGCATCAGTTACTGTTGCTCCAGAAGGTAGAGCATTAGCCATATCGAAACGATACCAAGTGTATCTGTAGTACCAACTGTAAGAACTACTGGTAGTGCATGACTGACTGCTCGCACGACCTCGGCAGGTGATCATGCTGTTCCAATAGTTTGAACCGTATGCACGCTCGTAAGTTGTGGAACCCCACCAAGATGAGTATCTGTAGTAGAATGCATATCCAGTACGCTGATCTCGGACACTCAGAGAAGGATCTAATTGAACTGGGTAAACCCGCTCTTCTGAGAGAAGCCACTCAGTATCTACAACGGTTGCAATCTCAATTACTTCACCGAATGCACGAATAACATACAGACCAAGATATCCGTCTGGATTTTCACTTTCTGCAGTAGCCATATCGAACATCATTGGGCGTTCAAGTACAGCGATGCGCTCTCCAGTTTCGATGTTTCGAATATCAACAGTTTCGTTGGTTGTGACTAACTTTGCATCTTCGACCATTGAGTCTCCGATGAACAGAGCATATCCACTAGGAAGAATCATTGTCTCATGAAGACCGAAATGCCCCTCAAATCCATCAGGAACAGTTGGCATATCCCTTAGGTTGAGGGTCTGCTTGACACCAATCTGAGAAACTTGATAATCGACTTCTGCATTGTCTGTCAGAGGATATCGAATAACATTCGCACCTGTCTCAATTCCTTCTTGTGAAGGAGTGTCCATATACGGCATAGGATTGAAATCCTCGCCCATGAAGAACATTGGAATTGGGTTGACACCGAAGCGGATAGGGTCTACATTCGGATGGACCTGAACTGATATTCCAGCGCCAGTATCGTCGGAAAATTGTGTCTCGAAAGTATTCTTCGTAACTTCCCAACCCTCAGCGGTAGAAACCATATTCAGGTCGATGTCTTCCCAGGACCCATCTTCGAGATAATGGACAGGTCCAGCTGCTAGCAGCGTAACCCGTTCACCATCCTCGCCGAGATAGGTCTTGGCCGACTCGGTCCGGCTACCAATTAGTTCAGCAGAGGGATCCCACCCTTGCTGACCAACTGGTACGTCATTCTCAGGTAGCGCTAATGGATCGATTGTCTCTTCAACAATTCCGACCTCATCAGAATCCGCAGCCACATCGGCGGCTGGGGATACTGCGGCGCTCCAACTCATTCCTAGCATCAATAGCGTTAGTACTAGCCATCCAATGCTTGCAGTCATGTTTTTCTTCGTCATCATTTTACATACCCCACTGTATGCACTATACATGAGGCTCTATTTTCCCTATAACTATATGGGTACGATTAATTTGAAGCACCCTTGAAAATCCTTTATTTTGACGCGAAAATGAAGATAATAAAAAATCGAATTTATGAAATAGTACACAGAATTTGTAACAAAATAAATGGTACAAGTAATCCAGACTATATTCCAAAAAAGGGAATACTGATTAGAAGATACGTTACGTGAATCAGCTTTAAACAAAATTTAGAAAAAAAGTCTAGGTCAAAAAATAACAAAAGGGTGGATCAGCCGCACTGTGTGCGGCTGATCCGAACAGAAGTTCAATCAGTAATCGAACTCGTCGTCGCCTTCGCCACCGCCTCGAGTCAAGATGACTGCTCCAGCGATAACAGCTATAACAACTACTGCTACAATTGCCATCATAGCGCCTTGTGGAATACCTGCTTCAACTTCCTCATTTGCCTCTCCAGGAGTTACACCCGGGTCAACTACTGTTTCAGAAAGATCTACCTTGGCTTGTGCTGCAGCACTATCAGCGTTACCGTTTGCATCAACACCTGCTGCTGCAAAGAAATACTCCCCAGCACATGTTCCTGAGCAGACAATTTCCTTCGAAAGTGTCAAAGAAGTTGCTGCATCTGTCATTTCTTGGCAAGTTAATCCATCGAAGTCAGAGGCTTCGAAATTATAACCAACAGACCAACACACTATCCAGTGGTCAACATCGCCGGTATTAGTCGCATCCCAGTTCAAGGAAATGTCTGAGGCTGAAGTAGTAGCGGTCATACCATCTACACTAGGAGATGGATCTACTGCTCCGTCAGCAACTATAGCGTTGTGCGTACACGATACGCTGTTTGCGCCGTTACCGTTCTCTAACTTGACTTCTACCTTGTATGAAGTTCCATGAGTACCAGTAAGGGTGGTCTCTTTGTCAGAAACAGAAGGCATGGTCTTGTCATATACATCGTTAACGTATATCTTAGGCCTGTCTTCTACCTCATTTAACAATGATTCATCCTCATATGTCCACTTCACGGTCATTTGACCTGCAGCACCTAATGTAACACCATTACATTGCACACCCGTTGCTGGGGGTGTTCCACTATCTGCAGATGCCTGGAATACGCCGTAACTAGTCTTTCTCAGGTTCCCAATATCTCCTGGCTGTGACCAACTTAGAGTTACTCCGCCGCCTTCTGCAGCAGTCTTAGTTGTACTCATTTCAAACCATCCAGTAGAGCCATAACCCCACAGCGTGAAATCGTTAGCAACATCACCGGCGAAAGTCACTGATAGTGATTCACCTGCAACATCAGCTGGACTGAAGTCGAGATAAGGGGTAACATTTCCATCAGGGCCATTTCCTTCTGAAACATCAAAAGCAACGACGGAATCATATAGTCCACTCAAGGAACCTAGAGTTGCATCTTCAATCGCTGTTCCTGTAACGAATGTCAAATTATGACCCATTCCTCCGTTGAAAGTTAGGCTGTAATCTACCGCCCAATCTGGGTTAGTATCTCCACCGGTTGCCATCAACATGTTCCACATCATCATTATTTGAGTGTCTGTTGCGCAAGCATTGAATTCATCACAAACTGTGACCTTTACGGTGTTAGTACCTAGCCATAGAGTGTCAGTAAACGGAAGCGAACACATGCCCATTCCAGGGCCACTTTGACAAGTATCTACATCTGGTGCAGTACGTAGACCACCGCTAAATTCCCAGCTATACATTAGCATGCCCGGATCGAGAGTTTCCGTATCAGAAGCACGGGCTTCAAATGATAGACCATCGCCAATAACTGGAGGATCGTTTAGTAAGTCTCCCACACGAATATCGACATTAGGGATATCATTGATACCTTCGACCTGTGTTGCCTTCAAGTTGTCAGTTGTGGTTAGTTCTGAAAGGCCTGACTCAAGGAAGTTCGCAGTAGCTCGGATTAACTGATCTCCTGGCATAATCATTACCTGCACACATGCAACTCCTTCGATGTTAGCAAGGTTTTGACCTGTATCATCTTCACCTAGCAACTTGTGAGGGAATGAATCCTGACCTGGCATCTCTGTGCAACTATTTGCATAGTACACCTGAGTTGTGCCATCTGGTGATTCTACTTCAAAAGTAATATTCCAATCATAGGTGTTTGTTCGGTCACTACCGTCATGAACGACTGTTGCCTTAACCCATTGTGTCCCTACATTCACTATTCCGCCGAAAACACCGTCTTCGCCGATAGTTAGGGATTCCATACGGACGTTGTGGAATACACCGAATGTTCCGGTAATGGAATCAAAATTGTTACCTGCACGAGCGTCGGTTAAAACTGTTGATTCGTAATTGATGATGGTCTGCCCGCCTTCATTTCCACCTTGGTTTTGACCGTTTCCTCCTTGGCCTCCGCCGCTTTCGTCTAATGATTCGCCAACATATAACACGTGACTATCAAACTGGACAGAGACGCTGAATGCAGCAAAGCCAGAAGTTGTGGAAGTATCAGGGGTCATGTATCCATCAATTGTATATGATGTGCCATTTGAAGAAATACTGCGTGACTGGAAGCAAGGATTATCTTCATTTACACATGGGTTTGGATATGCACCATTGTTTGATGTCTGCTCAGCATCTGAAGCGTTACGCCACACTTCAACATCGTTCACTGCGTCACCCATGACATAGGTATTGGATGCGCCAGAAAGAGATGCAATTGTTACTTGATTTCCTGTACCATCATCGATTGTCGACATGGTACCATCATAAGCACCGTCAAATCCAACAGTTACAGTAACAGAACGTGCTTCCCAATCGGATACACTACCACCTGGAGTCATGGTGATTCTGTATTGAGATGAGGAGCCTGCTTCTACAGCTTGACTGCGTGCAGCATTATCATCGGCATAACAAGCATCCCCATCTACCCAACAAATGTCCACAGAAATATCGTTCCAGTCCACTACAGAAACAGAGTATGTTAATTCATTGTTTGTTAGATCAGTATCTTGGTCTCCAAATCCTTCTAGGGAAACCTTGACTTGATATGTACCTGCAATGCTAGGATTCCAGATTAGATCAGCGCCACTAGCTGCCTTCACAGTATATGCTCCATTGTCCAAGTAATCTCCTGCAGCCAGTGAGGCGAAAGGACAACCTAGGATGGCATTACAGACGACTTGGTCGCTAACATCTAAGATTGTCTGTTGTGCTGCACCAGTTCCAGATGTAACTGTAACTCTTACATTCAAGTTCAAGATGTCGTTTGTCCCGTCATTCTTGACAACAACAACAAACGGCACATCGGTTCCAGCATCAATCTGGTTCCTAACTTCTCCAGAGAATGCATCCGTATAGGACTCTCTT
The DNA here is from genome assembly GCA_964598735.1 of uncultured Candidatus Poseidoniales archaeon. GTDB lineage: Archaea > Thermoplasmatota > Poseidoniia > Poseidoniales > Thalassarchaeaceae > MGIIb-N2. The sequence goes on along the minus strand of CAZRCY010000008.1, from coordinate 4,627 downwards.
GGAGAGGTTACATCATGCAGTTTAATCTCATCTCCTGCAGCACGTCCTGCGTCGGATGGTGCTATATCGGCGTTCAATTCTTCCGGCGTGACGTAAAACATCACGCTGGCAATCATCAGTGCAATCATAATCAACGATAGCGTCTTCTTCATAGGTCATGACCTCCAGTCGGTCACCTCCATTACGGATATCATCTCTATATAAAAAATGGGGGAAGAATGTTAAGAAATAGGGTGGAAAAAATACACGTATGCCTGATTAGTGCATTTGGTTTGTTAACAAATTTACATCCTCACAAATATCTCATCGCGGAAGCAGGAGAAATCAAAGCACTCTTTCTAACAGGAACTAAAACAGAGACCAGTGTCATGAATATGGAAAAGAGGGTTATCAACAAAAATTCTAACCATGGAATAACAAATGGAGTACCAAAATCTTTGAGATATGTATCGAATAATAATCGATAGAAAATGATCCCGGCAATCAGACCGTTAATTATGCCAAGACCACTAATCCAACTCACTTCTAACAGAATCGATGACACAATTTGATTTCTTTTCATTCCGATGGCTCTCATGACACCTATCTGTTGATTTCTTTCATTGATGCTCCTTGCAGTGACTACTGCCAATCCAGTTACTCCAATGAATAGTCCTAATGCTAGGAATACGCGAAGTAATCCCAACAGTGAGACGAGAATTAGGCTAATCTGATTAAATAACTCATCAATAACCAGCACATTCGCTCCATCCGATCCCAACTCTAGTTGAAGGTTTGAAGATACCTCGTCAATGTTTACATCATTTGACACATCAATCCACACTATATTTGTGGAAGATTCGATCATTGAGGAAAATGTGGAATCAGATACAAAAATACCCGATAGCAAGAGAGAGGCATCCTCAGTCAAAACTCCTGCAATACGAAGATTAGATTGCAGTATCGGCCTGTTAGGATCTCTAATTTCAAACAAAGAGCCCGGAGATAAGCCTCCGCCTTCAAGGGGAAGAGCCCCTAAAACGGTGTAGCTATCCATGCCTATTGAAGCATCAACGATAGCCAAATTAGGATTACTGAATACCGCATTCCAAATTTCTTCAGGAGTTTCCCCCAATGATTTATCCCATTGAGACAATGGTAATGCACCAGATTCTATGAACGATTGAGGAATATTGCGTAATGAGGAGTATGTTGCATTCAAGTTTTTCCCGCTTATTATGCATAGGCCTATGTCCATAACGGCCACAGATTCGATTCCATTTCTATCTAAGTCATCATCACTCCAAGCCTCTAATGAAGATATATCTAATTCTTGACCTGAACTAGTAACCAGGATGTCGAATTCACCTCGAGAATTTTCACCGATATCAGATACATAATTCCCGAACATAGTACTGTAACCAGAGAGCACAATTAAGGCAAAAATCACAATACTGTACATACTCATTGATACAGCTGAACGAAATGGTCGAGATTGAGGGTAAGCCACGGAAAGAGAAATAATTGCAGAAATACTAGGTTTTAGTCGCCCAATCAAAGATAACAATTTTCTGATGAAAATAGGCCCTGATGTTGATAAAATCAACACCCCTCCTACCAACATAAATATTCCTGATATTATCAGAGAAGTATCTGTTACCTCATAACGAACACGAATAGGATCCTCAATCCAAGCAAAAAGTATGAGTGTGAGACCTATTATCGTACACGACCAAATTCTAGAAGCATCATCTTTTGAGAGGTTCACCCCCATAAAACTAGATCGTGAAGAAACAAAACGAGTTATAATCCCACGGAGAGGCACCAATAAAGATAGAACGAATAGGGAAATACCTGTGATCCATAGAGAATGTCCAGTTCCTGGAGAAAAATCTCCTAAGAAAAATGACATAATCGAACATACTAGTGCGACAACTGCAAGGAAAATAGAAGCAATAATGCTCCAGAAACCTAATTCAGACTTTTCAATACTTAATCCTCGAAGTGCAGTAATCAAATTTCTTCTGGAAAGGAAGAATGATGAAATTCGTAGTGTTATCACTGAAACTAAAAAACCCACACAAGCACCTAGAAGGATGGATTGAAAAGTCCAATAGAAACTGAAACCTACTCCAAATGTTGCTTGGAAAAATGCACCCAGACCCCCCATTAAGAGACCTGCCAAAACCATTCCAAGAAACGATCCTAAGAAACATGCGGGAGTAGAAAGTATTGCCCCCTCAATCCTCAATATCCATTCAATATCCTGACTTGAAGCACCAATTGCACGAAGTAATCCCCATTCTTTAGAACGATCGTCGGCAGACATAATCCATAAGTTGACAATAAGCAAAAGACCTGCAATTACGATGAAAACTCCAAAAATTAAGAATAATACAGAAAATGACGAACCTGCACCATCAATAGAAAGAACAGCATCTTCCTTCACAGAAATCAATGAGGAAGAGGAAGATTGTATGTTTGCCCGTCTATCAGCCCAATCTTGTAATGCATCTTCGACGATTAATGATTCAGATTCGTTCTCTGGCATTTGAACTAAAATCATACTTCTTTTTGGATTACCTCCCAATAATTCAGTCGCAATCCCCATAGACATTGTACCAATAATAGCAGGATCTAACAATTCTATGTCTGGATTCAAAGCGATGAAATGATCTAGAGAAACTGAGGATGTATCCACCTCAATCTCCAGACGAAAATCTTCATCGATATTCTTGCCTATTGAAAACGTTTCAATTTCGTCAAAATCAGCAATGCCATCTCTTAATCTGATAGTTTGATTCTCCCCGAGTAAATCATTTAGCACATCTCCTTCTAAAGAAATGAGGAAAGGAGGGAGATGAATGCCTAATCCTACATCAAAAGAATTGAACAATTCAATTGACATATTTCCAAATTGATCGGACATTACAATTCCATAATCTGTGGAAGCGAGTATGGAGCCGTTTGATTCATCATAGGCAAATCCGTTAACATTGGAGGGAATTGATCTTCCTTCAATAAATGTTGATAAATTTGATGACCAAACTAAAATAGAATTGTGTCCTTCAATAATCAAACCATTACTATTGGCACCTAGTATAGAAGAATTAACAACATGAACTAACTCAAAATCACTTCCATTCCACAGTCTGACCGAGCTTTCAGACTCTGTGAATGTTTGATTTCTATGTAAAAATATCGATTTTGAATTTCCTGAACTAGTACAAATCGATTCATTTTCAACTGTCCAACAAACATTACTGTCAAAAATAGTTTCAAAATGAGTAACTATCGAATCTCCATCAAAATATATCTTAGATCTAAGTATATCACCAGAAATTCCAAAATCAATCTTTGTAAATTCCATGTCATCTGATGATTGACCCAAGGTATGGCGATATACTCCCCCAAATTGATTTGATACGCCCCAAATTGTCGACTCTGTTACCGAGATATCTGATAATTGATTACGGTTCAATGCAATTATTTCATGAGTGCTTGATTCAATATCGACAGATATAATCTCTAATTCTGTTAGTACATATACGGTTGAATTAATAATCTCTGCATCAAGAATGCCCTTAAAAAATAGGTGAACAGGGTCTTCATTCAGATTTGAGAGAGAGACTGCACTATCAGTTACAATTACTTTATGAGAAGAATCCAAATTAACAGAAACAATTCTTTTTCCGTTAATGGAGGTGATTTTTTCTTCATTTTCCCAAATCCCCGAAATCGGAGTAAGAAGAAATGAAGAAGCATTAGAATCATGTTGAACAATCTCCAATGCAGAATTGATTCCAGAAACATCTCCAGAAGTGAGTAATCCTCCAGCACTTGTTCTAGTTAATGTTGCAATCCCTCCAGGAATAATTCCATTCCAGTGAAATCCTGCATCTGATGCTATCATGACTTCAGAAAATGAATTCTCGATTTTTGTTTCAATATTCGGAAGGATATAACCTTCGAATACATCTCCGGCTCCAGAGACTACTGCTCTTGAAACAAAGTCATTTTTATTTTGTATAACTTGAGCTGTCTTAAGATCAGTGAGCAGTAACGGTTGATTCGCATTCTCCCAACCTAAACCAGTAGGGTCGATAACAGATTGAACAACAAAATCATGACTATTTCTAATTGATTCATTGTCGGTTATTTGAGACCAAGATATAGAAAATTGACTACCTGCAGTTAGAGAAAGTGAGTTTGCAAGAGCTTGATTTACCAACGCATAATCAATTCCATCTTTGGAAGAACCCCCTAATTGAGACCAAGAAATAGGTGGCACCCCCAACGGCTCAACCCAGGGACCTGAATTTCGTAAATTTACATCTGGTGCCAGCCATACAACATTCGGATTCACCTTACTACCATCAACTGTGATCCCAGTTACTCCTTGATGAAGTTCAACTCCAATTCCATCAATTTCATCGTGCGCCATCAAATCATTAAGAGCAGCCATAACTCTTGTTTGATTCATCAATAGTGGAGTAGAAGTAAGAGGATCTACACCTTCTACAACCCAATCGGTCTCTCCTAGACTTGATACTAACCTATCTTGTAATGTAGCATCGAAGCTATCTCCTACGATCAAAGAGCTGGAAACAACTGATGATGCCAACATTAAACCACAAAAAAGTAATGC
>CAZRCY010000007.1:25219-31389 GCA_964598735.1 uncultured Candidatus Poseidoniales archaeon | reverse complement strand
GAGCCACATCACGTCTACCAGAGGATCTGGATGTGGGGAATAGAAGACCAACCTACCATCGCTAATATTCCAAACAGATACTCTTCTTTCATTGATATCTACACCCGCAATTTTTGAACCATCAGGCGAAAAGTCGATTGCCCATAGAGCTCCTGTTGTATCTGGTCTCCAGTAATCTGCCTGAAAACCTTCGCCGCTAGGAGGGTCTATAGTTTGAGTCCATTGAAAATTTTGAACGTAATGTCGGTTTTCATTATCCAATATTGTTGGTTCAGGAGTTAAAAACCCCATCAATGAACATGCAATCATCATCAGAGTCACTGACAATGCTGATACCATCGTCATAGCCTTGCCCATGAATCCCCAGAACAGCCGTAACGCTTGACTCTTTGGCTCCCGAAATATTTGAATTACTTTCTAATCGTCATTTTCTGGCTCTGTATTTACGATATGGTTATGATGGCTACGAACACGCTACATCTATGAGACATATTATCGATCGTGTTTTAGAATTGCAAGATTCAGGTTCTGAACCACCGAATAACCCTGCTCCTCAGGATGGAGATCTAGCTGAATTATTGAAGACCTTACAGCCTAGAATTCGAGTATACGGATGTGGAGGTTGCGGTAATAATACAGTTTCTCGTCTAACTGAAGAAGGGTTGTTAGATGATAGGTATACTGTCGGTTGGGCCATCAACACAGATGCTCAACATTTACTCCGAATTCAAAGTGAACACAAGATGCTCATTGGAAGAACAGCAAGAGGAAGAGGTGCTGGAGGAGATCCTGAGATGGGCGAGAGGGCAGCATATGAATCTGAAAGACAGTTAACAGAATCTGTAAATGATTGCGACCTAGCTTTCGTGACCGCTGGTTTAGGCGGAGGTACTGGAACAGGTAGTGCTCATGTTATAGCGCGTTTAGCTAAAGCAGCAGGGGCTCTAACGATTGGTGTAGTTACTTATCCGTTTAATTCTGAAGGAACACAAAGGCGCCAGAACGCAGAGTGGGGACTTGAGAGATTGAGAGAAGTGTGTGATACAGTAGTGGTTCTGCCTAATGATAGATTATTGGAAGTAGAAGGTGTTCGAGATCTTCCAATTGCAGCAGCATTTCGTGTTGCAGATGAATTACTTATGCGATCAATTGCAGGAGTAACTGAATTGATTGCAAAAGAAGGATTGGTAAATCTTGATTTCGAAGATCTACGCTCAGTAATGGTAAACGGAGGTGGTACTGCAATGATAGGCTATGGGGAAGGAAGAGGACAAGACAGAGCAGAATATGCTACACGTCAAGCATTGGAATCGCCACTATTGGATATTGATGTATCAGATGCTCGGGGTGCATTGGTGAATGTTGTAGGCGGGAAGAGTCTAACACTGGGAGAAGCAGAAATGTGTGGACAAATTATTCGAGAAAGTATCAATCCTAATGCTAGAATTATCTGGGGCGCCACAGTCGATGAGTCTCTAGGAGAGGAATTGCGTGTGTTGATTGTCTTGACGGGAGTAAGAAGTGATCATATTCATGGAACATCCATACAGACCCGTTCTAGAAGTATCAGGTCCCGTTCTACAACCTTCATTAGTTGATTCAAACGGTTCCGTCGTTCTTAAGTGGGGCACGGAAGTCGCATCGAAGGCTGAGGGTGTACCATGGCGGATGAAATGGATAGCAAAGGCTCTGTCGAACAGCGGGCGCAAGCCATGCAAGATGACATTGAGCGCTGGTTCCGCCGACGTCAACGTGGTGATTGGGCGCGTATTTTGAGAATGGCTCGTAAACCCTCCAAAGCTGAGTTTCGTCAAACAGTAATAGTTTGTGGCATTGGAATGTTTGTACTAGGAGCAATCGGTTTCGGAGTTCTTTGGTTAATGGATAACCTTCTTCCTTCTTTCTTTTCATGGCTTACAACGCCAACAGATGTTCAATTCAATAATCCATAAGGTGATTTAAGTGTCAAATGCATTCGTAGTTTATGTTCGTAATGAAGAGCAAGTACTTCTCATGAAGCGTGCAGATAGTGTCAGCGAATTCCCGCTAGCTTGGGATGGGATTTTTGGCGTAGGTGATGCAAATGATTTGGATGTAGTTTTTCAGCGAATAAAAGAGGCTACTGGAATTGATTCTGACAAGATATCTCATATTAGAACCGGAGAACCTAGAGGTTTAGCCTTTGGAAATGTTTTGAATGAAGTGACACCTGTTTTAGTCGCTACTACAGAAACACATGTTGTCCCTGCTGCTCTCTATTCAGAATTTGAATGGATAGATGCAGGTGATATGAGAACTAAGGATTACTCTATTCCATCGTTAGTTGAGATGTATGGAGATGTTGGAAGTTATCTCTATATTTTGAAGACCTCAATTGGTCAAGAAGCGAATGTTGCTAACGAAATTCGTGCCCGTCTTTCTGGTTCTGGATCTCTTGTAGACATAGTCGACGAGATTTATGCTGTTTTACAATCTGATCATATGAGAGGATACATATTTGTTGAAGCATCTGCTCAACATCATGTTGAGAAAGTTATTGGAAGAGCTGGAAATCGAACAACTCCGTTGAAAAATTGTCGGAAAGTTCTGGAAGGAGAAGCCCCATTTAGAGATATTTTCCCTCACTTAGAACCCAAGGCTGCCACTGCAGGAATCTCTGAAGGAGACATCGTAGAAGTTCGTCTTGGAGCATTCAAGGGCCAACGTGCACGTGTAACGAATATTGCAGATAGCAAAGAAGAAATCACAGTTGAATTGTTCGATGCACCAGTTCCAATTCCGTTAACCGTTCGTGCAGACCAAATTAGAGTAACTCAGAGAGTGGAGTAGTTTCGCACCGATTAAATATAGGAAGAAAGTCGCCGCGCTGTAAAGGAGAGCAATCACATGTCTGCCCGCAACGAAACACCTCATGTCATCAACCAGACATTGGGGGTTGCAAAATGTAATGGTAGTTGGGAGACTTCTACAGAGAATCTGACGATGGACCAAGTCAAGCAGATTGCTAGTAAGCAGGAAGATCGTCTAACTGGTGCAACACTTTTCGCTCGTTGCCGTGAGGTTATGGGGACATGCGTTGCTATGCGTGTTAGAATAGAGGGACTTGAGCCAAAAGAGGCATTGAAACAGATGAAGGAGGGAGCGTTCGAAGCGCACTTTTCCTAATCTGTCACGCAGCGCGGGAGAGGACTTGTCCTCGTAGACCGCGGAGGTGATGAATATGAAAGAAAAAATTCAGGAAGCAATTCAACAGGCTCTCGACGAAGCCCCAGAACGAAAATTCGTTGAGACATTAGAATTCTCATTTACTATCAAGGATGTAGATTTGAAGAATCCAGCAAATAGGATTCAAGAAGAGATTCGTCTTCCTCATGGTCGTGGAAAAGACATCTCTATTGCCATGTTTGCATCAGGCGAAATGGCTGTCAAAGCAAAGGATGCAGGTGTTGATGTTTTAGATCCGGCTACAATTGAAGACCTAGGTGGAAATCGCCAACAAGCACGAAAAATAGCAAAGAAGTATGATTTCTTCCTTTCTGAAGTTCCTCATATGGGTAACATTGGGCGATTCCTTGGCCAGGTATTAGGTCCTCGTGGTAAGATGCCCCGTCCAGTGCCTCCAGTAATGGATATAACTGCTCTAAGTAATGGTCTAAGAACCACTTCTATGATTCGCTCCCGAGATAAAATTACATTCCATGGTCCTATCGGTTCTCGTTCTCAAACTATTGACGAATTGACTGAGAATGCATTGGCGATTTGGAATCGTGTAATGAGTAAACTCGAACGTGGGCATAACAATATTCGGTCATGTTATGTTAAGACATCAATGGGTCCATCTGTCAAGATTGAGGTGATAAATTGATTCCCAAGGCTGCTCAGTGGAAAAAAGACCGTGTAGGTCAACTCTCAGATATTCTCAAATCCGATGGAGTTATTGGAATTGTAGATATTTCCGGAGTTCCAGCCACAAATATGCTGGATATGCGTGCTAATCTTAGATCTGGAATGACCGCTACAATGGCGAAGAAAACCCTAATTCGGCGTGCTTGGAATAATGCAGGTCTTGATGAAGGACATTTGGATGTACTTCTTGATGGCGTAGTTCAGCCAATGCTGGTTCATACTGAAAATTACAATGCTTTCCAATTGTACAAGGAATTGGATAAGACTCGTCAAGGACGTGCTGCTAAAGATGGAGAGATTGCTCCTGAGGATATTGTTGTAGAAAAAGGAGAGACAGAATTCGCTCCAGGTCCTATCGTTGGCGAATTAGGTGCCGTAGGCATTCCAGCAAAGATCGATAAGGGCAAGGTGGTAATTCAGAAAACAACCACAGTTGTAAAAGCTGGAGAGGCTATTGAAGGAGATTTAGGTATGATGTTATCCAAGTTAGGAATCAATCCGATTGAGATTGGACTAATTTTATCCGGTGTGGTTGAAGAAGGAACTGTCCTTCCTGCAGACTCTCTTAATATTGATTCAGATGCTTTCAGAAACGATATCATTACAGCAATGTCAGGTGCATTCAATCTTGCTTGCAACGTTTCTTGGTACACATCTGAGACGATGCCAACATTACTCTCCAAGGCCAGCACAGAGGCATTCAATGTCGCTGTTGAAGCCGGCGTATCCAATGAAAAGACCATTCCGGTCTTTATCTCGCGTGCCCAAGGGCGCGCTCTAGCCCTTGCTGGCCATCTAGATTCCTCTGCCCTGGACGATGAAATCGCCGAAATGCTCGGTTCTGCAGCAGCTTCAGCTGTTGTTGTTTCTGATGCCCCAAGTGATGATGCTGCAGAAGCGGCTAATCAACCCGAGGAAGAGGAAGAAGAGGAGGAAGAGGCCGGCTTTGGCGGTCTCGGAGACCTCTTCGGTTAAATAAAAAAAGAAGGTGAAAAAAAATGGAATATGTATACGCTGCTATGTTACTGCATTCGGCTGAGAAGGAAATTGACGATAAGACTGTTACAGCGGTTCTAACTGCTGCTGGTGTAGATGCGGATAAGGCAAGAGTCAAGGCTCTTGTGGCATCTTTGTCGGATGTCGACATTGGTGAAGCAATGGCTACTGCTGTTGCTGCTCCAGTGGCTGCTGGAGCTCCGGCTGCCGCTGTTGGTGGTGGAGATGCCCCGGCAGCTGTTGAAGAAGCACCAGCTGAGGAAGAAGAGGAAGAGGAGGGCGGCGGATTCGGCGGCCTCGGCGATCTCTTTGGCTAATCAACGAAGCTACATTTCAGATACGAACCCCGCACTAATACGGGATTGACTGTGGATTACTGGCCGTTCGGCAGTCGGACGGGCGCCACTGGGCGGTTCTCACCCCCTCTGTGTCCAGACCACATCAATCCGAAGTGTGATGTCAGATGACGTTCTCGAGACTATTGTGAGTTACGCGACAGTCTATGAGATCCCAGTCAGTGTCGGCTCAGTCGATGCCATTCGCTCGTTTAGAATCATTGCTGAAATGGCAGGATGGACTGTTACTCGCCACGAAGGTAAGAGACCAGTACATCGTATGGCGATAATTATGCCACTTCAACAGTCTGTTCGAACGTTTGGAATAGTAATTGACAATGGTCCATTGGAAGGTGCTGCAATGCAAGCATGGTCTCATACTCCTGGCTCTGCAGGAGAGATTACTACAACAGAATGGGTTCTTCCCGAGACAATTGATGAAAATATATGGAATGATTTCATCCGCGCATGGTCCGCAGATTTACCTAGAGTTCCCAATCGCTGGACATTTTGGGAAAGAAGTCGTATTGGATATATGCTACCTGAATATGGTAGATCAAAACGAAGACTAGCAAGTTGGGGTTTGGATAAAAAATGGAAAAAAACCGAGGAAATAATAGTAAATTGGCCTCCGACTAGTGTATATGAATCGGAATAAATCAAACGGGACATTGAAAAACATGAACCTATCATAACTAATCATGGACCTAGCGGAGACGTTCCAAGATCGTCGAAGTCAAGTTATGTTAGGTGTCTCTGTCTTCTTCATGTTTCTTTTTCCAATTTATTTTGCAATGGTTCCAGGATTAGTAGGCCTAGATGATGCAAGTTCCAACGAAACATCTGGTAATTGGTCTGTTTCTTTTACAGAAGAAACACTCACCCAAACCGAAAATTCCGGTGAACTTGGTGACGGAGAAACTTGGGATTCAA
>CAZRCY010000007.1:0-25119 GCA_964598735.1 uncultured Candidatus Poseidoniales archaeon | reverse complement strand
GGGGAAGATTATGATGTTACATGGACAGTAACAATTTTTGAAATTTCATTGGAACCAGTTATTGAAATAGAAGACCCAACAAATGCATGATTCAAGTTTTTGCATTAATCTTCACAACATCGTCATTTGCTAATTCATGATCTGCACCAATTACTCTTCCAGTTCTTGCATCGGTAGCTCTGATGAATCCATCACCTAAGTCTGTATGAACTGCGTAAGCCAAATCCTTTGCAGTAGCACCTTGAGGAATCAGGAGAGCATCAGGAAGAATTCTTCCTTCTCCATCAATCCACTTTGATTCATCTTGGACAGGATAGGCTACGATTCGATCTAATCTGTCAAAAACAACAGATGAGATTAGAGAGATTAATCCAGTTCCTCCCATGTTTTCGATTCGCCTAGATAACGCATCAAGTCCTTTTTTCTGCGCATCATTCAATTCGGCAGATTCTGAAATTGTGAACTCATTATCTCCTGGTCGGTATTCAATTGCACCTGCTTTTGCTGCTCTTCGTAATCCAAGTTCGGTTTCTGCAGATGTTGCTTCAATCAGTCCACCTTTTTCTTCAATACGTTGTTTCAACCCCATCCATTTTGAAGGATCTGCTTGATCTGCCTTATTTGCAGCAACAAAAACTGGAAACAATTGTTCGCGTAAATTACTAGCCAATTTACTAACAACATCATCTTTCCATGTCCAAGGTACATCAAGATCAGGATTTTCAGAAATGAATGAAGACAGACATGTATTGACCATTGATTCATTTGCTCCTAGTCCACTAAGTTGCGAATGGATATATCGAACCAATGCAATTTGGCCTTCTGCTTGGGCCCTCCTTGCACCTCGTGCCCAAGAATCATTTAGAATCCCAGATATCCACGCATCTAATTCATTGAGTAGAAAATCATATTCTTCTTCAGGATTACAAGCATCTTCTCCTATTGGATTTCCTTCAATATCAGTTGTTCCAGAAGCATCTACAACTTGAATTAAGGCATCACAATTTGCAAGGTCAGATAAGAATTGATTTCCACGTCCTCTTCCCTGATGTGCATCAGGAACTAATCCTGCAACGTCAACTAAGGTTATTGGAACAATTCTTCGAAATTCTACACATGATCCTGTTCTAGGTGTGCAAATACTACCTTTTCGTTCACTATCAGAATCAATTATTCTACCGTTTTCTTCCATTCGTTTGACCAGATCAAAACAAGCACAAGGAGACCTTAGAGGAATCCAAGCGATTCCAATGTTCGCATCTATGGTTGTGAATGGATAGTTTGCGATATCCACAACAGTTTCAGTTAGTGCAGCGAAGGTTGTTGATTTACCAACATTTGGTTTGCCAACAAGACCGATTCTCATGAGTGGTTTACTCCTCTTCAGAGAGTTTGGTAGGTCCTACTGAATCATCAATTCCATTATCAGCGGTTAGAATAGTATCCAATGTCACTCCTGCAGTCAGTAGATCTCTAACAGTTGTATTTCCAGAAATGACATATCTCGATGGTCCAAGAATACTAAATTCTGGTTCAGCATCAACAGAACGAGATCCTCTTACCACATTCTGGGCTAGGAATAGAATACCAAGAACAACACCATAAAAAAGAACTGAAGCAATTGGTCTCAGTTCTGCTGCTGTAGAACTGAACCCTTCTTCTAGTCCTGCTTCTGCAAAGGAAATCTCTGCAAAGTCTGACATCATGCTAACCATAAAGGCTCCAACGATTCCAAAACCAAGAATCCATACTGCTCTTAACCCAGATGATTGACTTTCAAGATCTTTTCCTGTAGCATCAGGGATAATTGCCAATGCTCCACCTAATGCTAGCGGAATGATAACGCCCCAAATGGTTCCAAGACGAACTGAACCAATGGCCGCAGATAATTCGTTACTACCACTCATTGCATCAAGGGTAGTGAATAATGATGTGATTGACATAATCGGTAACATGAATGCACCAAAGGCAATCAGTGTGAGAGATGTATCTTCAAAAATTGCACCTGAACGTCTAATTGCTGTAAGTACGTTTGTTGAGAACATGAACATTACAGGAATAGAGAGTGCCATCAATGTAGTAATTACTAGAGAGGAAGTACAATCCGTTTCAACACCACAAGGGGGGAAAGATGCACCAGCAGTTACCCCAAGGTCTAACGGAAGCCAAGCTAATTCAAGGAAACTTAGACTGGCAGGATCATATGCCATTGGTGATACAGTTACCACAGTTCCTACAAGTGTGAGAGCGACCAGTGAACGACTAGGAATTGGTATACCAGTTGTTGAAGGAATTGCATAATAGACTACACCAAAAATCAAACAAAGAAACATCCCAATGTGAAGTTGTTCGCTAATCCATAGAGTATGAGGTGCTGCATCCGGGCCAAGAACAACGAATGTTATCGAACTAACAAACCATCCAACTAATCCTATGATAATAAACCATTGAGGTGCTTCTAAACCAGTAGTTTGTTGCCTAATTGTGAGTAATAAATTTGCAATTATGGCCAATGCAGCTACTGCTGGAATGTTATACCCTGCAAATGCAATGATATTTCCTATATCATTCTGAACTTGACTTCCAATAACGAAAAGAAGAATACCTCCAGTGAAAATCATTGCCATCAATCCTGCATTTGTTTCATTAGACAAGGGTGTGTCTGCCATTCTGGGAATAATGTGTAAAGAAGAGCCGATTAATAGCATAATCATTCCACCAAAAGTGGTCATTATACTAGGAGTAAATGCAGCATCTCCGGTTAAATCCCAACTCCATGATTGTAGACTGTAAAGAGCATTTGGAGAATGACCTAACCAAAGATCGATGAAAGTAATACTAGCTCCTATGAATAGCCACACAATTCCGTGATTTATCCAAGATGCAGAAGCAGTACCTGATCTTCCTTCAAGAATCGTTGCTCCAGGGCCCAATGCCTTACCAAGCATGAAACCAGTTATTCCTGCAACTGCATCTCCTAGGAAACCAAGCCCCGCTCGTAATCTCCAAGCGAAGAGCAACAATGCACCCCAGAAAATTAACATCATGAGAATGATTGTATCCATAATTATCACTCCTTTACTGCTCCCACTAGAACGCTAGCGACAAGTGAAAAGAATCCAATCATTATTCCCAATACGAAGAACCAAATGGTACTATCCATCACTCCAGAGAGAAGTGGTATTACGTCGCTTAGTACCGGGAATCCATGACCTGGATAAAGTACATCATACAAAACTAAGAAAATCAAGAGAATGATAAAGCCCATTGCGATAGCCATTCTTCTCAATTCTGGTTCCTCATCTGAGCGCATGTAGTCCAACAGCCCAAATCCACTATCTTCTTCCATAAACTCTCTACCTCCCTCACTTTACGGTGTTGGGTGCCCTTTCCAATGTTCTGCCGCCCTTAAGCGTTGGGCGAATGTTAAGTGTAAAACAATGTACCAGTACCAATTAAGGAGCACGTAGAGTATTATCTATTGAAATTCTTCTATCTCGTCCAATTCCCAACGGTAATGGTAGAGATCTATCTAATTGAATTTCGTTTTTCCAAATTTTTTCACAATGACAATCAATTCCATCAAATTCATGAATATCTGCCGATACACTATATCTTTCAATGGCAGCAGCAACATCTTGATCACATTCTCCACAATTATGAGAACCTCTGATCATTCCAGCTGCGGTTGGATGAACTATGATTCTACATCCTTCTCTGGCATTTTCTGCGGAGACAGGTTGCACATCTTGATGAATATTTTTGATCATTTTCACTAGACTCCAAAGCCAAGGTGGACGATATTGTCTGGCTCTATGAATGCGATCTACAATGGTCTTTTTCTGTATGTTCATTGGATTAATTGATATTTCATCAGACAAAGGTGCTACAGCTCTAATCCAAGCTGAAGTTTGTTCTATTGCATCTCCTTCGGACATAAATGGAGGTTTGAATAAAAGATAACTTTTGACTCTAAGTCCATTTTCCCTCAGAATGTCTACTGAGTTGTGCCATTGTCTTGTATTGAATCCCTTGTTACAATTGAATTTCAAAACTGCATCATCATATGCTTCAAGTCCAATGGCAACAGTACAGCCAGGATGACGATCAGCAACCCATTTTATTTTTTCTTCCTTACAGAGATGTGCCTGAGCCTCGATAACTAAGTGAAGACCATTTTCATAAGTTTCTTTGAGAACAGTTTCCTGCCAATCTGGGGGATTTTCTTTATCTTCAAAGAAAGTTCCCGAAGTGTACACTTTGACCATAGAACAATTTTCAAAATTATTGGTCCTTTTTTTTGCTTCTTCCCATTGAGCATATAGATCATCACCAGTTACATCATCTCTTACATCATTGAAATATCCGCAAAAAGTACATCCACTTTTCCACCACCATTCACAGCCTTTAGTTCGTAGAATAACTGTTGCTGCAGTGCATGGGGTCCCATCTGGAAGTCTTTCTGGAGTCTTGTATACAGTCGCAGGTTTTTTTGCATCCCATGATTCTCTAAATTTAATTGATTCAGGTGAATTTTCTGGTGCTTTGACCAAATGGTGGACCTTAACAGCCCGTTCTTCTGAGCCCAACATACCCTTAGTCACATTTCTCCGAAGAGTCGTTGAAAATAGGTATTTTGGGTAATAATGACCTATCATTCCGGTCCTATCTTCAAGTACGTAGAGACCCTGTACGAGTACATGACCGATACCCCTGCGATGTCTGATCGTATTGAAAAAATAGATGTTGGGGCATTGTTAGATTCCATGTCTCCAGAAGAAAGGAAAGGTATCCAAGGATGGTATTGGTATGACTGGGCAAATCAAGCATATGCATTGACAGTAATGACTGTAATTGCTCCCCAAGTAATGGCCAGTTTGTATAATCTAGCAACTGGAACTCAGTCCGGTGACGCATTTTATGCATATGTTCTAACATTTTCAATGGTATTTGTTGTTTTAACCGCACCAGCTCTTGGAGTCATTGCTGATAAGATGCCAATAAAGAAGAAGCTACTGAAGTGGTATACAGTTGCTGGTGTTTTGTTTACAGCAGTAATGGGAGCAGCACCTTATTTCGGGTCTTCAGGATATATTTTCTTAGCACTAACATACACAATAGGCACTGTCGGATTTACTGGTGGAAATGTAATTTATTATTCATTTATGCCATATCTTGGAGGAAAAGAAATGCAAGATCATGTTTCTACATATGGTTACGTCTATGGGTTTGCAGGTGGTTCTCTACTTCTAATGTTCCATCTTGTTTTACTATTAGGCCCCTTTAATTGGGATACAAATTTCAAATTAGCAGTTATTTTTGTTACATCATCCCTTTGGTGGTGGGGTTTTGGAGCTTTAATGTTCAAGTGGACTCCTGAACCAGAAATTGAAACCACAATGAAATGGGATGGTTTTATGCCTGCAGTCAAACTTGCATATGGTCAAGTTTTTCAAACCGCAAGAGAGATTAAGAAATTTAAGGTACTTGCTCTCTTTTTAGTTGCTTATCTTTTGTTCTATGATGGAGTAAACACAATTGCTAGTATGGCTAGTGCATTTGGAGAATCAGTCCTAAGACTGGATACCAGTATGAATATTATGCTACTTCTTACAGTCAATGTAATTGCAATTCCAATGACAGCAGTTTTTGGAAAATTGGCAAACATCAAAGGAACAAAATTTGCATTAATGCTTGCACTCATTATCTACTGTTTTGTTGCGATTGCAGCAGCTGCCTTTGCTCCATTGGAATTAGATCCAACTACTGATTCAGATAACAATGGATTACCTGATGACGCAGAGGGTGAATCATCTCGATATGATTTTACGTTTACGTACAATGAATCAAGTGGTTTGTATGAAATGAATACCCTGTATAACAGAGGGTATGAAGGATGGGTGGGCGAGACTTCGGCAGGAGATGCAGAATTTAGGGATGCTTTCCAAGCTTATTTCCCCGATCAGAGTGCTTCTTCTTCTTCTTCAACGAGTACAAGTGATCTAGGAATATCTTCTGGAATCCTTGTTTTGCTAGTAATTCTTGTCTCATTTGTTCTTCTTGGTAGTGCAATTATGTATCTTCAAAAGATGAATTTGGGACCATTAACTGCACTAATTGCCATTCTTCTTGTATTTGCTGGAATTTTTGCTGCATCGTTATTTGTCGATGAAGCAACTGTTTCCGTTAATGAGGTTGAAACGATTACTCCAGAAGAGGCATCGTCTTTGATTTCTGCCTTTGATAATGTATCAGATCACCGTTTTGCCATAATTGTCATCGGACCAGACTCAATTTCCTCGGAGGTTGGAGAGCGTCATCCTACTATTGTCGATCAGGGTGGAATGGTAGATGGTTGGGCCGAATTTATGCGAGATAATGTATGGGAACCATTCGGGATCACAGTTTCACTTCAATGGATTATTTTGGGTTGCCTAGTTGGGATGGTGATGGGTTCTGCTGGAGCACAGGCTCGCTCAATGTTCTCGATGTTGATTCCTGAGACTAGGACCTCAGAATTCTTTGGATTCTTTGGTTTCTTAGGGAAATCTGCGGCAATGATTGGAACATTCCTTTATGGAATTGCAAGTTCTACATTCGATAGCCGTGTAGCAATAATGACCATTACTATTGTGATTTTGGCTGGAACAATATTGGCTTCAAGAATTGATCTTGAAGAGGGTATCAGAGTAGCAAATGAAGAAGATGCTCGCAATCGAGCAGCAGCGCAAGGCAAGGATGTTCCTGGATTGAATGAACAGGGTAAGGATGAGAATCTGTATTCTCAGATAGGTGAAATGATGAAGTGATTAAATGACGAAACCAATGAAATTCTTTGGTTTTGTTCAGACGTTCTTGTCAATCTTAGTGTTACCTTTTGGTTTCTTAATTTGGGGTATTTCTGCAATTCCAGGAATTTGGATTTTTCAAGAAGTTAGCAATATTCCTGACCCATTAACTCGACTTTTTGCCCAAGGATGTGCAATTGGAATTGGACTTCTTGCATGGTGTATTGTTGATCTATTAATTCTCGGATCTTTTGGATTGATTTTGAGACCCAGAACTTCCTCTGCTCAAGCTCCGACACAAAGTTGGTTGACTATTAGGTGGGCATTTATGTCCCTCTTTCATCGGTTGGCCTTACCTTCATTACAGTGGATGGTACCTTCCTTTGTTGGAGATATATACTACTCAATGATGGGGATGAAAATTAAGAAAGGTGCGCAGCTTAATTCTCCCAATCTGAATGATGCATACATGATTGAAGTAGGTAGCAAGACAGTGATTGGAGGAGGAGCAGCAATCAATGGCCATCTCTTTGAAAAAGATGGAATTCATCTCTCAAAGGTAATTATCGGATCAAATTGTGTTATAGGTTCTGGCGCATTTATTGCTCCAGGTTGTGTAATCGGAGATGGAGCAGTAATCGCATCAAGAGCAGTTCTACCCAAATTTACCATTATACCATGTGGTGAAATTTGGGGAGGTATACCAGCACGTCGTATTAGAGGTGCTCCATCTAATGAATCTGAGTGAGTTTTTTAGTGTGGGGTTTTGATACCTATCGCCCTAACAACACACCAGCCTGCCCAACCTTCAAACATTGAGAACGCACCACCTACAATAATTCCTAATGGGATAATCCACTCTATTCCAAAGTTGAAATTTAGTAAAATGAAACCTATTGAAATTAGTCCACCTACAATTATTGCAAAGATTCCAAGTCTTAGCCTCATGGCTTTCCCCACGGCATCGATATTGCATTGCATTGGACCATGATAATCACCAATCGCATATCAATGACTGTTTTTTCAAACAATAAAATAGGTTGAAATTTTATTTATTGCTAGACATACTTGCACGAATATCTTTCAATAAATCTCTGATTTCGACGAGTACATCATTTGATGGAGAATTTTGAACAGTCATTGCGGGCTGTGAAGAAAGAGAATCTCGTTGTTTGAGAACGAGATCTCTGAATTCCGGACCACCTTTCACTCCAGTGAGAATGAACGGAGCCGAGCCTGCAGTTTCAAAATGCATGCGAACCACTCCGAAAGCATTCAAAATCGGACCTTCATGGATAGAAACATCTGTTAGTTTGTCTAACGGAATGTTTTGTTGTTTCTTGAACAACCATCCTGTTCGAATGTTCAGAGAACGATCCGTTAGCGAACAAGACAAACCTTCGAATTGTTTTTGATGAACTGCAAGACCTAAAATCAACCAAAAAGGAACCACAAACAATCCAATCACTGTTGATGCTTGAACTAGCATTGCTCCTAGCCACCAATATACTTTGACCTTAGGATCGAATTCAACTGAAACAATATGTCCGCTATCTGCATAGCCTTCTGACATACCTTGACGTCTTACTTAAGATACTAAAAACATGTTATACATTTAATCAAATCTGTGAATAATATTCTCTTGCAGCAACTTCAAGATCATTGAGAACTATATCTTCGTCTATACTAATTGTTTTTCCATCCCGTCTCAGTGATCTACCCTTAACAAATACATCAAGACAAGTTCCTCCACTGTATATCAGATTTGCAAGCAATCTTCTGTCGTCCGTACCCAATGGACGTAATCTAATATCGTTAATATCCCATGTCACCCAGTCCTTACTTCCCTTAGTGGCTAAAGACCAGGTCTCAAGTGGATTTAGGATTGTGGCATCCCAATGGTCGTGACGTTGAATTAAACTAGCAGTTTTAGCCTCAGATCTCATATCTAATGAGTTGTTACTTGCTGCACCATCGGTCCCCAATCTAACATCGACTTTAGCTTCAGTCATTGCTGGATATGACATGGTTCCACCACAAGCTAATTTTTGATTACTGGTTGGACAATGTACCGCATGACATTGTTTTTCAGCAAGGATTCTCATCTCCTTTTTTGTAACCCATCCACAATGAGCGCAAACAGTAGAATCCGAGAGAAAATCAAGTGAATCAAGGTATTCAATCGGGTACATTCCGTGAATTGCATAACAGTCTGACACTTCAGTTCTAGTTTCACTGGTATGGATGTGTACATAAGCATCGTATTTTTTACCCAAATCAGATGCTCTGAGCAATGTTTCCTCTGAACAAGTGTAAACAGAATGTGCTGCAATCCCATATTCTACTCTACCATTATCCAATGGACCTGCTCTAAGTAGCTCTTCTAATTTTTTTAGAACATCCCCACTATCTTCTTCAGTATCTGAAGGAGGCCAACTTGTGGTTGGTCCACAAATAATACCACGAATACCAGAATCAACTAACACAGGAGCGATTGAATCGGGATGATGATACATATCACAAGCAAATGTCGTCCCTGTAGCAATTAATTCGGCTACTGCGGCCTTAGTTCCGATTTCAATTAAATCTCTTGTGACATGTTTTTCGGTAGGAAAAATAGATTGTTGTAACCACTCCATCAAGGGCAAGCCTTCACCCATACTTCGATTTAAAATCATAGGAAGGTGAGTATGCCAGTTTTGGAATGAACGAGTGATTACTCGATTCGATCCATCTATTATTTCTAATACATCTTCATCACCGTTACTTTTCGACCATGATCCATCAGAGTGAAGTAAAATGTCACCGTGATGAACAACTCCACGCTCATCAATTAGCCGAGTGGAGGTAATCCTCCTAGGTTCCATGTTAACCCTACATGCCCATAGAACTTGATTCTGTGGTTATTTTAGAAGGAAATCTAATTGTTATCCTGATTGAGGCCAAAAGGGAATCAAATTTGATGCTAAACTTGCAAGATTTCGAGTTTGAATCCATACTCGCCCCTGTCCTGAGAAATGCATTACTACTCCTTCGCCTCCAAACATGAATGATTTCATCCCTCCAACTTTACCAATTTCATATGAAACAGTATCATCGAAGGCAACAACATGTCCAGTATCAACGGTGATAACTTGGCCCGGTTGGATTGGTATTTCTTTCATGGCTCCAAATGAATTGAACCAAATTCTACCAGATTGCCCGTCCTCAGTAAAGCCACGGATGAAGAATAGAGATTCCCCAGAAAAAAATCCTTTGGCTCCTTGGAATTTAGTATCCGTCTTGACATTAGTAGTTGAGGCAAGATATGAACCACTTTGAATAAAAATTTGCCTTCCTGGTTGTACATCAGTATGCTGAATATCTCCTGAGACTCCAGGTGCAAGACTAATCCATCCACCTTGGGGCCCAGCGGTATATGTGTTGAGGAAGAAGGACTCACCCCCAAGTGCTGATTTTGCCATACTCTTGAGAAAACCACCAAATCCTCCTCCTCCACTCATTCCAGTTTGCATGGTCATTCCAGATAGTGAAACCATTGCACCAGGTTCCACATTTACTGCCTCCCCGGCATTACAAGCCAGAGTTAGAAGCGTATAAGAGGGGTTGAATTCAATATGTTCTTGCATGGTTTACCCTAGATAGACAATGACCTTTATCCTTGGGGTGGATGACCGGGTTCAAAACATATCAACCGTAGGGGGTACTATGTCTGACATGGACCCCTACCGTGTCTTAGGAATTGATACTAGTGCATCTGACGCCGAAATCAAACGAGCGTATCGTCGTTTAGCAAGACAACATCATCCAGATAGAAACCCCGGAGATTCTGCATCAGAAGATCGTTTCAAGTCAATTCAATCTGCATTTGATGAAATTGGAACCCCTGAAAAAAGACAACAATATGATGAACAACAACGATTCAGAGGAATGGGCTTTGGTTCTGGTGGGATGGGAATGGAAGATATCCTTCGACAAATGATGGGCAATAATCAGTTTTCTTCCAATTCTCAATCAAGTCAACCTAGGGGAATTGACATTGAATTAGGAATTGATATCGATACTGAAATCGCAGAGAAAGGTGGAAAGATTCCTTTCGTACTGAGTAGATTAAGACGATGTAAAAGATGCGATGGACGAACGTCCAATAGTGGTCTAAGTTGCCCAGTTTGTGCGGGGCAGGGTGTGCAAAGAAGAGAGAGTACAGTTACTGTAAATATTCCTAAGGGTGTAGAACAAGGACACAAATTACGCTTAAGAAAAATGGGAAACGAACATCCAAGAGGAATTCCTGGAGATTTGACTTTAATTGTCAGGATAGATCCAGGAGAAGGCCGTCGATGGGAGTCTGATCGATTAATTCAGACAGTCCCAGTTCCATACACAACTTTACTCTTAGGTGGTGAGGTGAAATTAACAACCCCTACAGGACGAAAGATTCGTCTTTCAATAGATACAGGATCTCTTCCTGGTGATCGCCGTCGTATACCAAGAGAAGGGATAGCAGGTGCCCCATTTGATATCGAATTAATCCTAGAAGAACCAGGCCCTCTTTCAGACGAAATGTATGAAGCTCTTGAACGCTTGAGAGACATGGGGTTGTAATTAGGCAGAGAACGAATCTTCATCAAGACTAGTGTGGACGGTCAGTCATGGGTGGATTCGATAGTGTTGCGAATTTACTCTTTGAGAATAGGAAAATCACTCACTTTGTCATACTTTTGATGACATTGTTAATGATTCCTGGTTTGCCAATTAGTTTAACACCTGCAGACATAGAGTCATATGATCTTGAAACCCCTGAATTAACTGCTGCTAGAGTAATTCAACAGGATTTCACTGGTAATGGAATAATGGTTGGTTACATATATTCCGTTAGAGACGTCAGTTTAATCCATGAATCAGGTCCAGTTGGTTGGGAAGAAATTCAACCGTATTCTGGATTATTTTCTGGTATTGAAGAACCTGCTGGAGGAATTCTAAATCTATCAGTGCTACAAGAATTAGATAGGAAAGCAAATAGGGTTAAAAATCATGAAATTGCAGAAAATTTAGGACCGTTGGTTTCTGAAATTACAGGGACACCTGTGGACGGAGTATTGTCACTTCCTGATAATTTCAGATCTTTCATGAAAAATGAGACGTTATTGACCAAGCCGAGTAAAGAAGCTCAAGGAATTTTCATTGTAGATATTCCTCCCGAAACGAATTGGCATGATTGTGGAAATTTAGAATGTTTAGAGTTTGATGATCCGGATGTCACTCAAGATCATATCGACCTTGCAGCACACAGAATGGCAAACAATAGTGATGGAGCATTTCTTAGATGGCTTTCTAATGATAGAGCGTTTCTTTCCGATCCTAATTCCGAAGTGATTGGGCCAGTGAATGGTTCACTACAAGGAGACTCTTGGGAAGGAGCAGAATGGAAACCAGGGCGCTGGTCTGCGAGTTCAGCTTGGATGTTGGTTCAATTTGACAGAGAGTTAATGCTCGAGGATGGTTGGACATTTGCATGGGGTGACGCAGAGTTAGAATGGGGATATTCTGCAAATGGACTCTCTTTTGATTCAAATCCGCCTGATTTAGATTCAGAATCCTGTAAATTACAAGTTAGCTCAGGAGGAAGCCCCTGTTCTACTGAGTGGCTTTTTCTGGCTTTAGAAGATGAAATTAGCGAAGAAGATAGATTGACTAATACATTACTAATCGGAGAATCTCCGAATGTTGAGGTTAATCGAGAAATTCTTTCCAGTGTTTGGTTAATTGCCATGATGGGTGCAGCAATCACAGTTCTTCTGTGGATCAGTCTTCGTCGATGGACCGATGTTGTAATAGTGGGCAGCGGATTGATCTTAAGTCTTACATGGATGCAAGGATCCATCGGTTGGGGGCTAATTTTTGGAGATTGGGTAGGAGTAGAAATCATTCAAAGATCACAATTCTCCAACCTTCTTCCAATATTGATTCTGGCTCTAGGTATCGATGATAGCCTTCACGCATTGCACAGATACAAGGAAGAAAGACGATCAGGAAAAACCACAGAAACTTCTGCTTACATAGCGATTTCAAAGGTTGGAAGGGCAATTATGCTTACCTCATTTACAACCATTGGTGCATTTATGGCTAATCTATTTTCAGACATTCCAGCGTTAAGATCATTCGGAATCGAAGCAGGTCTTGGAGTTCTTTCAGCGTTTATTTTGACCGGTTTATGGGTCCCTCTCCTTCGATATGATGTCGATAAATGGTTAGAAGGAAAGGGAAAATTGGAGGACGAACCTGAAGGATTAGTCAGATTGGTGCCAACCTCGTGGCTTGCATCAACAGCCAGATTTTCAGGAGCGTGGGCTCCATTTATCGCATTATTAATGCTTCTTTTAACTTCGATTGCTACACCTGCAATGTTAGGCTTAAAGGGTGATTTCAAAGTTGAGGATTTTCTCGATGACGAATCTGATTTTGCAGCAGGTGTGTTCCTAGTTAACGAACGATTTGCGGAAGAAGGTGAGCCTGCAGAAATCCTCGTTGAAGGTGATGTTTCTCATCCTGATGTTGTATTTGCAGTTAGACAATTGAGATTTAACATGAATCAACCCGGAGAGAATGATCCAGATAGATTTGCCAGAGATCCTTCAGGGGATGTTGAACTCATTGCAATTGATGAACTTCTGGAATATGCTCAGTTTGCATTATGGTACAATAGCAGTCCTTTCGAAGAAACTGGGTGGAATTCAAGTCTTACTGATAATGGTGTAAATTGTCCATACAGAGGTAATGCGGCTCTATTTATTGACTTTGATAAAAGAGGATGTATCACTTATTTCTTTGGACATATGTTCCTGTATGGAATCCCAGAAAGTGGAGGGTATCCAATGATACCGTCTAGTATCATTTCTAATTTTATTCAACCTGCATCCCCATTAGATCCAGAACGTCCTTGGTTGAATCAAGAAGGGGATAATGCAACCTTTGACCGAATGGTTATGAGATTCGGACTACGTCAACCTGAACAATTCGAAAAAGTGGAACTTGCAATAGAAGAATTAAAGATCGATATGTCACCATTCCAGAATTTATCTTACACTGAACTTTCAGAGAGAAGTGATCGGTCCTCTGCTAACGAAAGCTATCCCGTAACTTGGACAATCGAGACAGGCTCTCCGATTACGCGGTATATCCAAGCATCACGAATGCAATCAGAGTTACAGGGTTCTTTGTCGTTAGGAGTTCTTTTCTGTGTGGTAATACTATGGTGGGGCTTTAGGGCAAATTCAGAGCAATTGAAATCACAACGACGTCATGGATATGAATTACGAGCAATCCTTGCAAGTTCTTTCGTTGGTCTACTCGTTTTGACATCATATGGAGTAGTATTTGGTTTCTTAGCTCTCATAACAATTTACTATCTATTGTTACATTGGGGTGAACACGCTCTTAGTCTTGCAGTAATTACTACATTTCCGATACTAATTGTAGTGGTTTGGCTTTATGGGACAATTGCTGCCCTAGGATACGGACTGAATATGGTAACAGTTGCGATCGCTGCCATCTCTTTAGGAGTAGGTATTGATTATGTTATCCATGTAGTAGAACGATTCCGAGAAGAACGTTCTCGTGGTCTTGATGTTCTTCCATCTCTTTCAGTGGTGGGCGCAGCTAGTGGTGTGGCATTAGTAGGATCAGCACTCAGTGATATTACAGGCTTCATTGTAATATCTCGTTCATCAATGGGCTTTTTCAGCTCGTTTGGGTTATTTAGTGCATTAATGATAGGCCTTTCGTTGATTGCCTCTCTAATTCTCACCCCTGCTGCATTGAGAATCATTTCAAATTTTGACAAGTCAACTATCGAAGGATTGGAATCTGAGTAATGTTTGAGGTGATACAATGGCAGACGTTCTCAGACAAATCGAAAGAAAAGATGAATCCCTAGTTCTCACCTTTCAAGACGATGAAGTTCATGAAATCCCTTACCATGTTCTACGAACTTTTTGTCCCTGTGCAAATTGTCGACCTAGATGGGAAGATCCTCATCGACTTCTAGCAATTCAGGAGGATGTTAAGAGATTAAGAGTTGAAATGCCAAAGGCTGAACCAGTAGGTCGATATGCAGTCCGGTTTGTATGGACAAGCGGATGTTCAAGTGGCCTTTGGTCATTCACTCATTTAGCTGCCATTGCTAATAGAACGCTTGATTATTAGATAACAATCCTCAAAACTGTGCTCCCTTCCCCTCAGATTAATCCATGGTGAGGGTTTTCTCCCCCAGGATGTGAGAAAATGGTCGAAGAAGATCAAGATGAATGGATGTCGTATGCTACTGCGGGTTATGGCGGTGCTGTTGATCCTTGGGACGATTTAGTACCTGTTGAATCTGATGAAGAGGATGATGAGGTTGTTGAAGATGAAGATATGTATGATGATGAACTTCCATCATTGAGAGATTTGGATGCTCCCCCTTGTCCAGCGCCAAAAGGGATTCGTCACGTAATTCGTTTAGGTTGTTGCAATCACTGTCTTTCTCGAATTGGCGGACGATTGAATCCAGATAGTGCATCCTCATTTGATCATGGTGCTAGAATTAGAGCAGAAGCAGTCTCTCTTGATCCATCTATAGCAGAGAACAAAGAAACTTATTGTCCGTTTTGTGAGGATTTATTTGAAGATGTGGATAATATTGTGATCAGGATTTTAAGAGAAATTGGAGACGTGGAATTTTCAACAATTCAAATGGGATATCATATCAGTAAAGAACTCATAGAAGAAGAGGATACTCTTCGTAAGAAATTTGGAGCTAGAGGCGCGCAACCTCTCAAATCGTCATTTGCATCAGCAGTAGAATCAGCCCTTAAGGAAAAATTAGACAATATAGAAGTTGTAAAAGAATTACCCGATGTAATGATTTTAGTTGACTCTCTAACACTACGTGTTAAAGCAGAAATACGTCCAGTTTTCTATTATGGTCGTTATCAAAAATTAGCTAAAGATGTTCCTCAAACACGTTGGCCCTGCAGGTCCTGTAAAGGACGTGAAGGAGGTTGCGAATCCTGTGAAGGAACTGGATTACAATATCCAAATTCAGTTCAGGATTTAGTTGGTGAGCCAATTCGTAAGGCATTGTTTGCAGACGATACTAGTTTTCATGGAATGGGTCGAGAAGATATTGATGTTCGTTGTTTAGGTAGAGGAAGACCATTTGTTGTCGAAGTAAAAAAACCTAATATTCGTACAATTAATTTAGAAGATATTGTAGAACAAATCAACAAGGAAGGTATAGGAAAAATTGAGATTGACTCATTGAGACCATCCAACCGTTCAGAAGTGGCACGAATCAAAGAAACGAAGGCAGAAAAATCGTATAGGATTAGATTCGAAGTCGATGGGGAAGTACCTGAAGATTCTGAAACTCAGATTCTTAATCTAGCAGGTACTATACTTGAACAGAGAACTCCTAAACGAGTCGCGCATCGAAGATCTGATCTAGTAAGAAAAAGACAAATTATTTCTGTTGAAAATGTCTTGATAGAAGATAATGAAATTCAATTCGATGTAAGATGTCAATCAGGAACATACGTCAAAGAGATGGTACATTCAGATGAGGGTCGAACAACACCTTCCGTTGCAGAAGTAATAGGAGTAGCATGTTCTGTACTTTGGTTAGATGTTATTGAAATTCATGCAGAGTAATCTAGGATGGGACTCCAATTACTGCTGCGACGAACTTAATAATGAAGCGTAGGTGGACCGAACCCCAAGGAGGCACAGTTATGCGTAGAACACACGGCACCAGACAGGGTACCCGTAGTATTCTAAAGCGTTCAAAAAGTGAACGTGGTCGTGTGAATATTGGACGAATAATGCATGATTATTCTCCGGGAGACTTGGTTTCTATTGTTTTAGACGGGGGGCAACAGAAAGGTATGCCTCATCGTCGATTCCAAGGTATGACAGGTACTATTGAATCAAAACAGGGTCGTGCATATATTGTTTCTTTCTCTGATAAGAATAAGAAGAAGACAGTAATTGCCCGTCCAGAGCACCTAAGGCCAGCGAAGTGATATTATGTCAGAAAAGAAGTACGTTGATTTTTCAACAGTTCGTGATCTTCTACAGAAAGCAAATGATGCACGTGAAGAGCAATCTCAAGAGCAACAGAAGGCGATGGAACATGCAGAATGGGCTGCAAGTGACAATCGAGGAAATAGATCTTCTAATTCTGATATTTTCTCTCAATTATTTGAAGCTCTTTCTGACGTCGATTGCATTTCCGAGAATGACCTTCTTCGCTCAAAGATGGCTGAGATACGCCCTGATTCCCCTGCTCAGGTTCGTGTAATTCTAGCCCCATATAGAATTCAGATTTCAGAAGGTGAAATCGACCAGATAATCACACATGTAAAGCAGATTACTTAGAGTATCGGCATTAAAAGGAACCTGTTTGTAAACATTGTTGGAGGTACGAAGAGCATGCAACCATCCTCATCTACTCCGGATTTTTCAGGTTCTTGGTCGATTAGAATTTTAGATTCCGAACCTCAAGGAATTTCACCTGGTGTTTCTCACGCAATTACAGAGCGAGGTCTCTACCTAATTAGATACAGGGGAGGACAATCTGGAGAACAAATCCTAGTCGAAGATGGTGCTGGAATCGTTGGAATGCTTCGTTATAGAGATATTTCAGGTACAGTACAATCAGATCTTCCTTCAATTATAACGGATATCATACTTAGTAATCCAGATATTTTTCTAATGTTTTACAATCGCGGAGGCCCCATAAATAGGAAAATGCATACATTCCAGTTATTACCGGGTATTGGACCTTCAACTGCTCAGGAGATGGTACGAAAACGCGGGGCTGGATGGAAAGATTTCTCAGCAGTTTCCGAAGACTGTGGAATTGATGCAGCAGCATTACTTGCCAATCGATTTAATGAAGAACTCAAGGACCCCGGAATGCTCCCGAGCATTATTTCTATGCTTGTTCGAGCAGGGTGAAAGTTAGATGGAAGAAGTAGATGCTCGCCTTCTGATAGATTTATTGTTAGATCATCGTTCTGCAATTCATTCTCTTGGACAGCATTTTCTTCACGATGAATCGATTCTCAGTGAAGCTGTATCTTTGTGCAGTGATGCAGATGAACCTCTCGATGAAAAATCACATGTTATTGAGATTGGTCCTGGTCCCGGTTGTCTTACCCTACACCTTCTTCGTACAGGAGCGCAAATATCTGCAATTGAGATTGAAGAAGAAGCAATCAATCATCTTCACAGAAATTTCAAACATGAAATCAGCGATAACAGACTTGTAATTTATCATGGAGATGCATTGAAAATTGCTTGGCCAAAAGCATCACATATAGTCGCAAATATCCCATACCAAATCTCTAGTCCGCTAATTGAAAAGATAAGCAGGATTCAAAAAGATGAGAGACCCAAGTGTATCGTATTGCTTGTTCAACAAGAATTTTCTGAGAAACTATCTATGAATGGAGGACCAGATTCCATGGGCTCATTGGGATTGACAACTGGTCTAGATTGGAATATAGAACTTGGTTCTATTGTCCCTCCTCATTGTTTTGTTCCATCTCCAAAGGTACATTCTCGTTTAGTTCGATTAACCCCAAGAAATGATGCCCCATGTGCTGACTTTAACAGAAAATTGCATCGGATAGTAGTGCGACATGTTTTCGAACATCGAAGAAGAAAAGTGAGAAGTCGATTGAAAGAAGTGCCAAAGAGAATTCAAAGAGTTAATGGTTGGTATAAATCTAGATGGAAAGCAGCAATACGTTTTTTGGAAGAGAATCCTCCATTAAATCTTGAAGCACGCCCAGACGAGATTTCTGCCGATGAATGGATTCAATTAATTGAACAATTAGAGCAATTTGATCACCATTTTGAGTGATTTTTCGCGTCGGATTGATAGCGGACACCGGTCTCGGACAACTCGCGCACGACCATATACCGGTCCTGATGGGTTCAAAACAGGTCGATTTCAAAAGAAGAGGGGATTCAATGGCAAAGAAGGACACATATCTTGCTTTACTTCGTAGAGGAATAGATGAATCAACTGCTGAGATACTTGCGGACGCAGGTCTAAAAATAGGAGAAATCAAGAAACTCTCTCAAGATCAATTAGAACAAAACTATGGTCTCAAATCTGAAATTGCCAGTAGCGTGTTAGGGGCTATTCAATCGGGTCCTCGAGAATCAGGTAAACAGCGATTCCTTGCTGAAGTACTTTCAGAAAAGAAACAAATGGATCGTATTGATGAACAGCGATTCAAACGTCAACAAAAAGATGTCATTGCCGAGATTAATGAAAATAGAGAACGCTTACGAGTAGCCAGGTTAGAAGAATTTAGAGCACAGAAACTGATTATGAATCGTTTGGGTAAAACCATTGAATTGATTGTAAAGATTGAGACCAATCATGATAATGAAACAAAGGATGAACAGAGAAGTAAAATGAGAGATCAGCTAGAAACTCGAGGATTAGAGGCAGCCAGAGATCACGAAATGTTAGAGTTAGTGGGAACCCCTCAAGATATCGTTGATTTTCGTAGAAAAATTGTTCCTAGAATTACATTACATGCTTGTCCTGAATGCGATGACGAGCTTGAGCCCGCAGGAAGTAGTAGGAATCTAGATGATATGGAAAATTTCTCATTTATTTGCTGGGAATGTGGTCATGAATTTATGGCTCCAATGGCAAATGTAGTTGAGAAAACATTGACAGAATCTCGAATTACCATATCTTCAGATACTCCTCCTAGATTGCCAGTATATGAGCCACCAAAGGATGCTAAAGCGCCTACCGTTGCAGATATGCTCAGAGCAGATTTGGAAGCAACCGGAGCTAGTGCTGACGAAGCTGAAGCAGCAGTTGAAGAGAGTGCAATTACCGGTGGTCTAATGAGTATCGACGAATGGATAGACCAAACTCTTGCCGTGCACAATTATATTCAAGCACAAGAACATCGAGAGGATTTTATAATCAGTACAGGTGCAGGGGCAACCAAATTCAACAAATGGATGAAGAAGGCAGGTTTGTATTTCAATAAACAAACCGGTCGGTGGACTCGTTGGGAAGATAGGTGAAGACCAATGTCGGGTCCTACGATCCGTTTTTTTCGCCCATCTATACATCTGCCTACAATAGAAGTTGAGTCAAATGAAACTAATTTAGATGCTGTTAGAGGGGCGGAGAATATTGTACATTCAAACTTTATATCTGGCACATATGGAATCTGTATGATACGTTTATTTCCTCGAAATGTTACAGGTTTAGGGACAATTCTTACTGTTTTAGTAGAAGAATGGAAAACATTTGGTGCATTTTTATCATCTATTTCTCAGATAATTCAATGTTGTGAAATCGACATTGCCCCTACACTATGATGTGGTTCCATGGATCCAACTACTCTCTTCTTACTCATCGCAAATTTAGTAATTCTAGGATTGGTTGCTAGGTGGCTGTACAATAGAGTAAAATCAAAATTAGATGAAGTAGAAGAAAGACATCGAAAAAGATGGTCAGTAGAAGAGAATGAGTAACTATCTCAATCCCAAGGGTCTACCTCTACGATATGTGCTAGTGTAACAGTTTTTGATCCGGTCCTCTCTGCACGGTCTCCAGCATCTTTGAGCATTCTTCTCATCCATCCTAGCATCGTAAGGTTCTGAAAACGCTCAATCATTCGAATGATATGACTAGCATTTGCTAGATTGTCTTGCAGATCATGTTGAATATTTGAAGCATGGTCATAATACAAAAGTAGTAATTCTTCTAATGCATCATTATCTAGAGGTTTTCCTGCAAATTTTTTTGCCATATTTCTAAGCATATTTGGAGTAAGAATTTCTCCAGAAATATCTCCCATTACATCTTCAATAGGATCCAATTGAATTTCTTCGATTTCTGAATTTTCTTGTTTGTTTAACCCTCCATCAATTAGCTCCAGAGCCTTGTCTAAATGACGTGGTTTGATAGTTCCGACCCTTTCAATTGCAGCAGCGTCAGAAGATAATCGAAGCAATCTTAGAAGATAATTTTCTAATTGTTCATTTGCAGCAACTACTGCAGCAGCTCCGACTGAGTCAACTCGAGAAATATTGTCAATCATCATACCCCTAGTTCTACTAAATCCTAGCCTCATACGGTTTGGATCATCCAAGGTTTTTCGTTCAGGATCGCTTTCAAGAGTTTGATTCTCCATTTCACGGGTAATGATTTTTAGTTGGTGCTCAAGGATTTCTACGAGTTGTGTTTTTACATCACCGGAGATTCTGAGTTCAATTCCAAGGCCACTTGCTACTGTTGAAATGTGAGATGTTGCCCATGGTTTGGCCATAGCCTCTCCATTTCTCCGAGGCCCTTCAAGCCTCGTGTAGTTTTACCACTCTGTCCAACTTGGAAATGAATTGCCACTGGAAAGACATTGAAGCCCGTTTTTATCTCTGAACCAACAATCTTCAATTCCCACTGCCCCTTCTGCGAAAATTACCTTTGGCTCAATTGCCATTGTTCCACCGATATCTAATGGAGAATCAAATCCGGATGCAATAACAGGTGTTTCATCGAGTTCTAATCCAATGCTATGCCCTAAGAATCGAGATTGTTCCGGAGGCATTCCCATCAAATGTTCAGAAAACCCCATATTTACGGACATAGAATAGCCAATTTCCCAAGCCTTAGAACAGGAATCTCCATTTGATAATGAATTTTTTACCTTCGTAGCAATTTCTTCCATTTGTTCTAACCTTTCAATCCAGATACCATCTGGTTTTCCTAAACTAAACATTCTAGTCATATCTGTGATATATCCTCGATGAACATGAACAATATCAACCAAGATTGGCTCCCCTTTCATGATTTTTTTGTGTCCTGCACCTAGGGAAGCCAATGGATTCGCACCAGCTCCACCAATTGCACTATCGAAGTATGATGGAATTGCTCCAGAAGTTCCACTAGCTATTACAACCCTATCACAATCCATAGGCCATTTTCGCATCCTGACCATCCCTCCAAAGCCAGCAGATCTACTGACTCCATCTGCTACTGCTGCCAGTTCTAACTCGCTGGTACCTTCACCGTTTTTCAATCCAAAAGTATTGATTGCTTCGAACATTTGTTTCTGAATTTCTCCACTTTCCTTCATTCGTTCGATTTCCCAAGATGATTTAATTTCTCGTAATTTCCACAATATTGTAGTACAATCTTTAGATTTACCACCAAATTTTGATTGAAGAAATGTAGCATCTTTTGCTGTCATTCTGCCCAGTTGTAATGCTGGAGACTCTCCTACCTCATTCATCAGATTAGCCATTCTTGGGTGTTGCGTGATTAAATGAGGTGAATTATCTCCTCCAGATTCAAATTTTGCTCGTTCTAGAGAAGATCTCACGTATTGGGTAACTTCTCCTTCAGAGGTGATATGAACTCCACCTCTTTGACGATTTCCAACTAGCCAATACATATCAACTGGATCGTTTATCCAAGCAGAATTGATGTTATGCTTGGAGAGCGATACTGAGAGTTTGCCCTGCCTTTCTTCCAATTCTGAAACTGGAACTCTCCAATCTTCATTTTCAGGCCCAACAAGCCCTTCAGTGCTCCACATTAGAATGCCCTTAGGGTGGAGACACAAAGCGGTTCGCATACAAATTATCTATTTTTTCAATGAAAGGCAATATGTACACGCTCCTAGTCGGATTACCATGGAGAGCGTCTTGACGCTCGATGACGCGCGTCTTTCAGGACGTACCGTTCTCGTGCGAGTGGACATAAATTCCCCTCTTCATCCTCAGACCAAAGCGTTCCTTGATGATAGTCGTCTTCGAGCAATCCTTCCTACTCTACGTCGTTTAGCAGATTCAAAAGTAGTCTTACTTGCTCACCAAAGTCGTCCAGGAAAATCGGATTTTACAGATATGTCCGCTCATGCTGATCAATTGAGTCGTTTACTGGGTAGAGAGATTTCTTTTGTTCCAGATGTTTGTGGAGATATTGCTATTCAAGCGATTCAAACCATGGAGCAAGGAGATATGATTTTACTTGATAATGTCAGAGGATGGCCCGAGGAAAATAATCTGAAAAAAGCAGGAATTGATGAATTAAGTGATTCTGAAATCGTTAAGAAGTTATCTTCAGTTGCTGATGCGTACGTCAATGATGCTTTTGCAGCAGCGCATAGGAATTCACCTACACTTTCAGGATTTTCTAAATCTTTACCTTGTTTTGCTGGAGTATTAATGGCAGCAGAAATCAAGGCATTAACAACTGCAATTGACAATCCTCCTAAACCCTATGTTGCAATTTTGGGTGGTGCAAAATGTGATGACTCTCTTAGCATAGCTCTAAATTTATTGAATCGTGATTTGGCAGACATGATAGTCCCAGTAGGAGTTGTAGGTAATCTAATGCTCTGGGCGGGAGGTCTCAGCATAGGTAAAGGTAACGAGGATTTCATACGCAGCTCTCTTGGTGATGCTTTTGAATCTACATTTGAATATGCATCTATTTGTATTAAAAATTATAGAGATAAAATTCTGCTTCCTGTTGATTTAGCGATTGAAATTGATGACAGAAGAGTTGCAATTTCTCTAGAAGAATTACCTACTTCTGCTCCGATATATGACGTCGGTATCGCTTCATTACAAGCTCTTTATCCAGTGATTAGAAATGCAGGATGTGTATTGTGGAACGGCCCAGCATCATATTTTGAGAAGGAGAATTTCGCGTTTGGAACGATTGAGATTCTTAATATGATTTGCGAATCTGATGCATTTACTATTGTGGGTGGAGGACATACCAGTGCTCTAGTTTCACAGAAGAACCTTGTCGATAAGGTAGATCACAATAGTACAGGTGGTGGAGCATGCCTTACAATGTTGGCAGGAGATAGGATGCCTGTCATAGAATCACTGAGAGCATCTGCCCAAATTTTTGGTGACACAAGATGAATTCTGAAGGTCCCCAACGAATAGTCTGCTTGACAGAAGAACCCACAGAAATTCTCTATCTCCTTGGTGAGCAACATAGGATTGTCGGAATTAGTGTTTATACAGTCAGACCACAAGAGGCAAAACAAAACCATCCTGCTGTCTCTGCATTTATTGATGGTAGTGTGAGAAAGATTTGCAGTCTTGAACCAGACTTAATCATCGGATTTAGTGATATTCAGGCAGATTTAGCAGCAAAACTAATTCGAGCAAATCAACAAGTTCTGATTTTTAATCAGAGAAGTATAGATGAGATATTGGAAGTAATTCTCACAATAGGTAGAATTGTATCTGCCGAAGATAGAGCAAGAGAATTAGTAAAAAGTTACAAAAGGAGGATTGAAGAAGTTAAGAACCGAAGTCAAGAACTTGAATATAGACCGAAAGTCTACTTTGAAGAATGGGATAACCCGACCTTCTCCGCAATAAGGTGGGTTAGTGAGTTAATTGAGGTAGCTGGAGGGGATGATGTATTTTCAGAGAAATCATTTGGGAAACTTGCTAGAGAGAGAGAGATTCAATGGTCAGATGTTGTCGAACAGAATCCAGATATTATCTTAGCATCATGGTGTGGAAAGCCAGTCGATATTAATTCAATAAAAGAAAGACCTAATTGGAACAGCATCACGGCGGTTAAGGAAGATAGAATACATGAAATCGACCCTAGTATTATTCTTCAGCCAGGACCAGCCTGTTTGACCGATGGTCTTAGAGTAATTGAAAAATTTATTCATGATATTTTTGACTTGACTGAAAGTAATTCATAAGCAGAGGGTACCATTTTGTTAAATTTCTCTGAGAAAAATGTGCACAGAAAAGACTAATTCGGGGTTTAGAATGGTAGTTCTATGTCAACGAAAAAAGTGATGGCTTTGATGATGATGTCGACGATTCTTACTGGTTGTTTAAGTGGTTTAACTCCGTTTGGCGGGGTGCATGTGGGTTCTTTTGATATCGACAGCCTCGGTAAAGGAACAGTTGAGACGAATGATATGATTGTGGAATTGGAGTTGATTGATAGCACATCTCCAATTCAGTTTAACGATGATACAGGGGCGCAGGATGGAGGAGAGCACTACAGATTCCGCCTTGTGGTGGGCGATGATGAGAACGGCCCTACATACGAATGTAGAATCGCTTCGGATTCACCTGATGATTGCCTAATCGTAGAGTCAGTTGAAGACGGAGTATGGACTGTTAATGAAAAAATCACATTAAATGAAAACAGTGTCGACATATGCAGTGAAGGTTGTTATATCCAGTTGACAATAATGAACGGAGACATAACTACCGAACAGGAAGAGAATCTACAATATCTCGCCCA
>CAZRCY010000006.1:0-34931 GCA_964598735.1 uncultured Candidatus Poseidoniales archaeon | reverse complement strand
GACAAAGAGGATAAACCAAGAATAGATGCATCTTCGTCTTCTACAATTCGTATGATCTCTTCGGGAGTTCGCCTTAATCCAGTGTAAATTACTTCATGCCCTGCATCTCTAAGAGCTCTTGCAACAACTTTTGCACCCCTATCGTGGCCATCGAGGCCAGGCTTGGCCACGACTATTCGGAGGGGATCCATGTGCAGCGAGTCAAGCCGTTTAACTTGAACCAACCGTCTAATTTCCTACATTCAAGGGGATGAATTATGGGCAACTTCGCAGAGTGCCCCCACATGGAGACGACAGAGGAACGACTCCAAGACCTGAGGCGACGGAAAGGACAGGCAGAAATGGGAGGGGGTCAAAACAGAATTGATGCCCAACATGGAAAGGGAAAAATGACTGCCAGAGAACGAATTGAAGCATTCTTAGACGAAGGTACATTCCAAGAAATAGATGCATTAGTGGAACACAGATGTAACGATTTTGGAATGGACCGAAATATAATCCCTGGAGACGGAGTAGTATGTGGATACGGAACAGTTGAGGGACGAACAGTATATTGCTATGCTCAAGATTTTACTGTTTATGGAGGGAGTCTTGGTGAAATGCATGGGCTCAAGATATGCAAGTTGTTGGATATGGCGCTTAAAACCGGAGCACCGGTTGTCGGGATGAACGATAGCGGAGGTGCCCGAATTCAGGAGGGAGTAGCGTCTTTAGGATCTTATGCAGAAATTTTCTTTAGAAATGTTAGAGCAAGTGGAATTATTCCTCAAATTTCGGTAATCATGGGACCTTGTGCCGGAGGAGCAGTATACAGTCCTGCAATTACTGACTTTGTGATAATGGTCGATAAGACCGCTCACATGTTTATTACTGGTCCAGAAGTAATCAAGACAGTAACTAATGAAGAAGTCTCGTTTGAGGAACTCGGGGGAGCAAATACTCATGCTACTAGATCGGGAGTTACTCACTTCACAGCTGAATCTGATGAAGATGCTCTAGATTTAGTAAGGAATTTACTTGGACACTTGCCTAGCAACAATTTGGAGAAAACTCCTAGAGTATCCTCCGCGAGACCGTCAATCGATTCTGATACTTTGCGAAATCTTGTTCCAGAAGACCCATCAAAGCCATATGATGTAATTACTGCCATAGAAGGAATAGTCGATCATGGGGCTTTTTTAGAAGTCCAAGCCGATTTTGCCCAAAATATTGTCTGCGGATTTGCTAGACTTGATGGACATTCGATAGGATTAGTTGCGAATCAGCCTAATTTCTTGGCTGGATGTTTAGATATCGACGCTTCTGTAAAAGCAGCAAGATTTGTCAGGTTTTGTGATGCATTTAACATTCCTTTAGTTACCCTCGTTGACGTTCCGGGATTCTTACCGGGAGCAGGACAAGAATGGGGCGGCATAATTAGACATGGGGCTAAACTTCTATACGCTTATGCAGAAGCTACCGTACCTAAAATGACTGTAATATTAAGAAAAGCCTATGGTGGCGCCTATGATGTAATGTCATCAAAACATATCAGAGGAGATTACAATATTGCTTGGCCTACTGCTCAACTTGCTGTAATGGGTGCTGAAGGAGCAGTACAAATAATTCATAGAAAAAGAATTCAAACTTCAGGTAATCCAGATCAAGAGCGTCAAAGATTAGTAAATGATTATACTGAATCTTTTGCTACTCCATACAAAGCGGCTTCTCTAGGTTATCTGGACGATGTTGTGGATCCAGCAGAAACTCGTGAACGTCTTTCAAGAGTACTAGGCCATCTAATGGATAAAGAAGAACCAAGACCATCCCGAAAACATGGTAATATCCCACTCTGAGGTAATCGAATGGATGAAAAAACATCTTTTACATCAGAAATTGGAAGGATATTGAGAGAATCAAGGGATGTAAATATCAATCAAGTTGATGATAAATTGCGACTTGCTGTTGCTATGGCAGTTAAATTACATGTTTCTACAAATCCTGATGATAAGGCAGGTATTGGCCGGATGTTAGGTCCTGCTTTTGCACAAGACCACCGAAGAATAAGGTTTGGAACAAATACTCTGATTCAATCAAGAAATTCAAGAAGTACTTGGAGGTGAGTTATGTCAGAAAATTACGAAATCGATATTGATGGAGAAATTTTCTCTGTAGATATAGAAGAAATTGACGATGGGAAGTTACTCGCTACCGTTTCAGGGACCGAATTTGTCGTTAAATTACCTGAGGGAGTTGGATCTTCTGCTACCCCAAGACGAAGAAGTGGAGGAGGTAGTTCAAAGATAAAATCAGGAACTGTATCTACTAGTATACCAGGAAAAATTGTTACTTTAGAGGTAACTTTAGGGCAAGATGTAATTGAAGGGCAGGTTATATTGATCCTGGAAGCAATGAAAATGCAGAATGAAGTAACTGCTCCTGTATCAGGAAAAATATCTACAATCAATTGCTCAGAGGGAGATAATGTTGAAGCAAATATGGCACTAGTTGTAATCACACCCAATACCGAAGAAGGAGAGAAAAATGAGGAATCATGACAATGGTTCAAGTGATGTGAGCGCCAGGTGATAATAATGCCGAAATGTGACCGTCCAGATTGCGCCGAAGAAGGCGAGGTAATCTCCCGTCTTTCTCCAGAGGGATTTCTAGTTGCAACTGGGAAAAAAGCATATTCGTTTAGAGAAGCATACCGGCGATTCCATTACTGTAAAAATTGTCACGATGAATTAATGGCGAATGTATGGACAAGAGTGAGAAAACCAGATGATAAGGGCGATGATCACCCAGCACCAACAATGGTTTAATTGAGCAATTTTTCCAATCAAGAGGCAAACTCGATTACGAGAGTGTCACCTAACTGGAATGCGATGAACATTAGGAACATGAAAACACCAATCACCTGATGATAACGCTTAGAATTAGTCAATGCAGCACCAATAGCGGCACACCCTACTACGGTTGGGGCAATCACCATTTGAGTTGCTAAAGCATGGCCGAATAGAGTATGATTTACCGCACTTGATGTGAAGAGTGAGAATGCAATAATACTGAAAAAAGCCTTGTGCACAGAGTAATAATGATCCTCTAGGTCAATCTTTCCTTCATCCGTCGCTTTAGGAAGAACGAGGGTAGTGAAGAAGTAAATCGAAGACAGGTTCATCACAAGGAACCAATATTGCCCATAGTTCTAAGTGACCATATCTATCGATAGCATCCATAACCCCCACCATGTGAAGACCGACCACATTGTGACAGTGACAACCCAGAGAGAATTGAGCCAGTATGGCTTTACGCGTTCACGAATCTCATACAAATCGGATACAGCACGGAAAATATGCGTAAGTGCCAAACCGAGAATTAACGAACAGAAAATTGTGATAAACTCAAAAGGCGACATCTGGAACATTACAGAATCATTACATCAGACACTCTATAATCAAATATATTTTACATTTAAAGAAATTCGAAAAAAATATGGCAATTCTAGACGTATTTGGAACCCCGGAAGAACTCAAAGCATTCGCATTAATTTTCTTTGGTTCTCTAATTCCTGCCACTATCTTTTCGATTATACTACATCGTCGAACTTCTTTACCGCTACCGGGAGAACGAGGTTTTGATTACATTCTTCTTTTTCTTGGGCTATGGTGTATGTCTGGATTGTTAATTGACGTTTGGGCACACACCAACGGCGAGGTTGATGACTCCTTTTTCACCAAATGGCATGCGATCTGGTACTCAGGCGCAACTGCATATTCTGGATTCATAATCTTCGCATTGTGGCGACTCGCCGATGCACCTCCAAGTTTAACACCTACAGGGATTTGGAATTTCGCAACCAATGTTCCCAAGGGATATGGAGCACCAGTAGCTGGAATTGTAATTTTTGGAATCTCGGGTTTCGCAGATATGATTTGGCATACATTATTCGGTCTAGAAGGCGGTCTCGATATCCTATTATCCCCATCTCATCTTGGTTTATTGGTCGGGTTGATTCTAACAGTCATGGCTCCAATTTTTTCAGGGTGGCAGAACCCATTATCTGGAACAGAGGGGCTTTCTAGCCAGTTAATTCTGATCTTTAGTTTAGCCGCTGCATGGGTTCCAATTTTGCTTATCACAGGAGAATGGGATATTTTCCAGCTTAGAGTGAATGAATTCTGCTATGCAGGATGTGACATTTATGCAGGAGTTGGATTCGGGAATTATGAAGATGCGTTAGCAACCGGAGTGATTGCTTCTATCGTTCCAACCACTATTGCAGTTGGGTTGATTTTGACTTTCGCTAGAAGATGGATTCCTGCGAAAGGTTCGATGATTATACTATTCTTATTTTGGGGAGTTAGTAACTTCGCTATGGAAAGTCTCGATATTACTTTCATCTATTACGGATTAGTAATTGGGCTGTTGACTGAGATTCTCAGCCACTTTTATCTAAGAAATGACCGAGCAATGGCTTTCGCAATCACGCTTCCGATCGTGATGTTAGGTACAAAGATGCTAGCCAGTGTAATTTCTTCAGGTGGAATAGCCTCGGTCGAACGACATGGAGAACTATTCATCTCACCTTACGGGTGGACAATACATGCAACTACTGGTTCAATCATCATATCATGTGTAATGTGTGCACTACTAGCTGCAGTGATGCACCCGCCAACTATACCTGACGAAATCAAAAAGATTCGAGATTAACCCCAAGAACCCTGAGCCAGCATTGCTTCAGCGACCTTGAGGAATCCAGCTACGTTAGCACCGAACACATAGTCGTGTGGACGACCATACTTCTCAGCGGTCTCATAAGCAGCCTTGTGGATTCCAACCATGATGCCATCGAGCTTCTCGTCAACTTCTTCACGAGTCCAAGACATCCTCAATGAATTCTGGGACATCTCAAGTCCAGAGGTGGCGACACCTCCGGCGTTAGATGCTTTTCCTGGAGCGAAAAGAACACCAGCCTTCTGGAAAGCCTCAACCGCTTCTGGAGTGCAAGGCATATTGGCGCCTTCGCCAACTGCCATGACACCATTCGCAACCAGTGCAGCAGCCTCTTCTCCATTGAGTTCATTCTGAGTTGCGCATGGAAGAGCGACATCGACGTCTACTGACCATAGGCCGTTCATGGATGGTTCCGGCTTGGACTCATGGTACTCGACACCTTCGAATTGCTCAGCATACTCTCGAATTCTACCACGTCGCTCGTTCTTAAGCTCCATTACCCATGCGAGTTTTTCTCGATCTATGCCGGCTGGGTCGTAGATGAACCCACTTGAATCAGAGAATGTCACAGGTATGCCACCAAGATCGAGGACCTTCTCAGCTGCGAATTGAGCAACATTTCCGCTACCCGATATGGCAACGCGCTTACCTTCCATGCTCTCTCCCTTGGTCGCTAGCATTTCACGAACAAAGTAAACACAGCCGTATCCTGTAGCTTCAGGACGAATAAGAGAACCTCCGTAGGGCAATCCCTTACCAGTCAGAACACCCGACCACTCATTGGCCATCTTCTTGTACATTCCAAACATATAGCCAATCTCTCGACCACCTACACCAATATCTCCTGCAGGTACGTCAGTATCTGGACCGATGTGGCGCCAAAGTTCTCCAATGAATGCTTGGCAGAAACGCATTACTTCGTTGTCTGATTTTCCTTTGGGATCGAAATCAGACCCACCTTTTCCTCCACCCATAGGTAATCCAGTGAGACTATTCTTGAAGATCTGCTCAAAACCAAGGAATTTCAGAATTGAGGCGTTAACTGAAGGATGAAATCGGAATCCGCCCTTGTAAGGCCCGATAGCGCCATTGAACTGAACTCTGAATCCACGATTAACCTGAGTTTTTCCTTCATCATCTACCCATGGAACTCTAAATTGAATTAGACGTTCTGGTTCTACAACTCGATTGTAAATATTAGCTTCAAGAAATTCAGGTCGCTCGTCAACAATAGGAGTCAGGCTTTCAAGAACCTCTAAAACGGCTTGATGGAATTCGGGTTGACCAGGATCCCTTCTCTTAACATTCTCATAAACTTCTTTCAAGTGACTATGCATTTTACATCTCTCCGAGGTACTAACCGCAAGGGATAACCTAGTCGAAATCAATTAAGCACTTGAAAGGTTGGATGATTTTTTTAACCCTATGAATAGATAATTCGCTCTGCAATATTAGCGACCGCCTCTTCGTATCCATTTAGAGTTATCACAGACATAGCATTCTGGCTAACTTGTCTTTTTCTCAGCGCATCTGCAACTGGAGTATGTTCGCGGAACCATCTTGTTCGCCCATCCTTCCCTATAATTCGAACATCTACTGCTGCCATTCTAGGTTCGGAAAGTAATAATTTGATTGATGGAACATCAATACAAACATATCCTGGATCTAGGCCAGAACGTCTAGCAATCTCATCTTCAACTTGAATTCTGTCATCGGAATTTGTTGCTAAGTGAACCAAACGATCTATTTGTACGGGAGTTAGTTCATCCATTCTCCTGGTCAAACAATTCTTCATTAATTGACGATATTTCAGGCGTTTAATCATATCTTTAGCAAAAGGACCAGCTGAATCCAAAGCATGCCAAACTTCGGCGTCAACCATGCGTTGCATTTGAACCGCTTCTGGGAGATTTTCTTCGGACCGTTCTACTGCCCTAGAAAGCATTACTTCTGTAATTCTCGTAACTTTATGAAAATATACTGCACTGTACATTAGAGCTCTAGCTGTCATCATTCCTTCTAACGCCGATAGGCCCCCTTCTGAAATAGCAATATCTCCAGAATGTCTCTCCATACAATGAATCAATCGATGATGATCAATTATTCCATGCCTCACACCAGTAAAATGTGCATCTCTCAAGAGATAATCCATTTGATCACAGTCAACAGGGCCATGAACTAAGTGACCCATAGTATGATCTTGAGAATGAAAGGCTTCTGCACCCTCACCCCAATGAAACAAATTTCTTTCTTTGCCTCCAGCATCAGGACCATGAATCAACGATGAAACCTCTTTAGGATCGATTCCATAAGATTCCAAAATCTCGGGAACTGTGCGTCGTTCTGGGAAAAGGGATCGCTCCTCATCAGAAAGTATCTCATAATCCCCCGTAATAATTCCCTCAGTTATATGCATATGATCTGCTCCTCCTCTCTCATGAAGAATATGTTCTAAAGTATGCGAATACGGGCCATGGCCAACATCGTGTAGCATTGCTGCAACCTCTACAATTGTAGATTCTTCTTCAGAAAGAGAAAGACTGTCTGCCATTCGTCCAGCTAAATGAGAAACTCCAAGAGAATGCTCAAAACGAGTATGATGAGCACCGGGAAAAACCAAATGAGCAAGACCTAATTGTTTGATATGACTTAGTTTATTGAACTCAGGTGTTGAAAGTAAATCCTCTCTGACACCATCAATCGAAAATGAACCATGTATAGTGTCATTGATGACTCTCATTGATACACGCCCGTGCAAACTCAGAAATGAACCCTACTATCTTATTGTTGATTCCAACCTTGTTGGCCCCATCCTTGCTGAGAATATGCATTTGGATCTACCTGTTGCTGAATTTGTTGTCCTTGAGCTTGTTGATGAGCCCACCATTCTGCCTGCTGAGCAGCCCTCATTTCTTCTTCGAGACGGTAACGTTTATCTCCAATTCGATCGAATAAAAGAGCAGTCTGTCCAGCATCAATCTTACCTTTTTCAGATAATGCCTCGACTTCTTTCTCAACTTCGAGAATACCTTCATATCCCTCAGAATTATCTACTAAATTTCTCAGTCTTTCAAAATTACTTCTACGACCAGTGGAGGACCTCCAAACCAATACTGACATCAATGCTCCTATCGATATGATGACCAATATCCCTATTGAAACTCCTGTTTGTACCGCAGGATCTAATGCGGAACTCTGTTGTAATTGGTCCGGAGTATTATCTCCATTTTCATCTAATGGTACATCGTTGGCGTCAAATGGGTCGGTTCCAACATTAATTTCATCAAAGGTAGTAAAACCATCATTATCATCATCCGGATCGACCATATCAGCCCATCCATCACCATCAAAATCAGGACAACCTTTTGTAAATCGAGTTGAGTTTCCAGCTACTAAAGGACAGTCATCACTTTGCTCGAAACCTTGCTGATCTGCCCATCCATCGCCATCAGTATCAGACCATAGATAGGCATTATTTGCCCATCCACCGGGAACACTAAAATTCCCATCAATAATATCTGCAAAACCATCTCCATCAGAATCTAGACATCCAACTAATCCATTTTCTGTAGATTCTCCATATTCCTCTGGACAACTATCAGGATCTGTGCCATTAGGATTATCTCCCAACCCGTCTAAATCTGTGTCCGCCCATTGACTTGGATCTGTGGGGAATGTATCACCAACATCTGACCAACCATCACCATCTCGATCTGGACATGCTATTCTATCCTCAGTTGAGGTACCCCATTCTGCAGGACAATCATCTACTAACCCTGATTCGGCTACATCCGGGATGCCATCTTCATCACTATCTGGACATCCATTAAATGATTGACCAAAATCTACAGGACAATCATCACCATCATTTGAAATACCATCTCCATCATTATCAGGACACCCAATCTTATCAACAGATGAAGTTCCTTGACGAGTTGGACAATCATCTGTATCTGAGAAGCCGGGAGAATCTCCAAATCCATCACCATCTGAATCTGAGTTCTGGTTAGGGTTATCTGGCATTGCGTCAGAAATATCTGACCAACCATCACCATCTGAATCTACGCAGCCTATACGATCCCTGAATGACGTACCTGGGGTATCTGGGCAATCATCGAAGGGTCCAATAGAATTCCCAAGTTCAATATCTTCAAAACCGTCATTATCTCTATC
Source organism: uncultured Candidatus Poseidoniales archaeon (assembly GCA_964598735.1). Taxonomy (GTDB): domain Archaea; phylum Thermoplasmatota; class Poseidoniia; order Poseidoniales; family Thalassarchaeaceae; genus MGIIb-N2. Next base: position 26,042 of record CAZRCY010000006.1, on the reverse strand, counting down.
CAATGGACTCGGATCTGGAAGATATGCCCCTTCAATCCAAATTCCAGGCCAATGAGACATTCGAGAGGAATTCCAAGATGATACACGCCAATTATCTCCCATCCCATCGCCATCAGTATCATTCCATTGTGATGGTTTATTGAAGAAATCATCAGCGAGATCTGACCAACCATCACCATCTAAATCAGTACACCCATAGGAATCTTTTGTAGAAGTACCCCACACATTTGGACAATCATCCGGAGCTTCTCCTAGAGTATTATCTCCAAATCCATCTGAATCTGTATCTTCCCATTGAGTAGAATTACCCAAAAATGCATCATTAGAATCTGATTGGCCGTCTCCATCTTCGTCAGGACAACCAAATACATCTCTTGTGCTTAAACCATAGGCTACAGGACAGAAATCAGGAGTAGTAGCGCCATCTCGATAAACCCCAAGTCCACCGAACCTGGAGGCATTCCAAGATGGTTCGCCCCAATTATCGCCAAAACCATCACCGTCAAAATCGGACCATTGAGTAGAATCTATGGGGAATTTATCGGTACGATCTCCTACTTTATCACCATCAGAATCGATTCCGTGGACAACTAAAACAAAATCATTAGAACCGCTATGAGAAACTGATGAACCATCGATAGTTAATGTGGTGGGATAATTGAAACCAAAATATGTTTCATTTCCAAGAATAGCGGCTCCATACCCTATATCTCCAGAAGTAGAACCATACCCTTTGACCCAATTCCATGTGCCTGATGAGGAAAGTGTTGCAGCAAATACATCATTTGACCCTGTACTACTTAGGCCATAAGCTCCAAAGACAGCTGTGCTGTAATAGTATCCAGTAACAGCAATCTCACCAGAATCCCATTCAGTGGAAACTTCGTAACAATAATCAGTACTACTGCCCCCTCCCTTATGGTACCAATTCCAATTGCCCGTTGGCGAGATTTGGGCTACGAACATATCCCAGCTATTCTGATTTGATTGCAACCTATTCCCTGAAAATTCTGAATAGGCATAAAATCGACCACAAACAGTAGCGTTACCACCTGAATCTACACTAATTCCTTCGGGGTACGTCTCATATGAATCATATCCAAATTCTTCTGCCCAAGAATGACTACCAGAAGAAGAATATTGAGCGATAAAGCCCCAATAGTCATAAGCACGATTTCCGTTGTTCAATGACATCCCGGAAAACTCAACATTGTACGAGAATTCTCCTGTAACATACACTCGTTCCTGAGCGTCTACTGCTACCGAGCGTCCTCTCTCGTAGTAACTACCCCCAATCCTTTCAACCCAACGCCAATTTCCTTGAGAATCAAGACTAGCCAAGAAACCATCTGAGTAACAACTACTGCAGGTGATTGAACCAGCAGAACCAAAATTTAGAGACCCAGATGACCAATAACCAGTGACATACACATTCCCAGATTCTGCTAGAGCCACGCCATGAGCATAATCGCTACTACTTGCTCCAACTGTCTCTGACCAAATCCAATTTCCACTAGTATCTAATAACGCTACAAAAATATCGTAAGAACCACTTGAAGAATGATAGTCACTTCCAAATTGTATTGAACCGTAATAAATCCCCGTAATACTTACATTTCCACCCTTATCAACATCTATATCATAGCAATAATCTGAATTGGTTGAACCAGCAGTTTTCACCCATAACCATTCACCTGTTACGGACAATTTTGCAACAAAAATATCCGCAGTATTACTACTTGAAGCAGGAGTGGATATTCCTCCTAAATTCATAGTTTGATGATAATATCCACAAACGTATACGTTACCGAAATCATCTACATCAATCCCCTGGATATTATCTGAACCCGATCCACCAGCATTCTCAAACCAGAGCAATTGCGATGAACTTGCTTTAGAAATATATTCTGGGCCATCTGTCTCTCCATCTAACTGAATATAGCTTTCATAATCTAAAGAATAGACCAATAATGGAATGAGAAACAAAATCACTAGGACAACACTCAAACGACGCTTCATAGACATCGAGGGAAAACACAGGATTTAGGTGATTCGGAAAGAAAAGTCAGGTAGTCAAGAGAATGGATGCCTTACTAGATATCTTTCCATGCGTTCGGTAAGTCTCTCTGATGTATTAGAACGAGAGGCAAGTAAACGAATTTGCTCAACCATCAGAGCATGTTCGTCTGATTGAAGGCGAAGAACCCTCCTTAGAACATCTAACATTGCCATCTCATCATCTGTAATTACCTCATCATCCAATGCTGTAATCAGCACATTTTGGTACATAGCAAGATCTCCTAACTTTCGATTGGTATGCTCCTCGACATCCGTATCGGTAAATGGAGACATCATATCCCCTCTAGCTATAGCAAAACAATCTTGGACGCTACCGGAATCTAGGCCCATCACTGATTCAATCACCTTTAACATCGCAGACTCATCGTCAGTAACAATATCATCTGCTAAAGCAACCTGGACTGTCCTCATCAAAATGTAAAGTCCTCTACTCCCACTCTTACCATTCATGTATCGGGGTAATATCTCAACTATATGGCCAAATCGCCTCAATGAATGAAAATTTATTCAACTAATCGATAATTATCGAGAGAGGGTTGAAATTAAGAACCACCAACAGAGGAATATGAGTCCTGAAATCTCTCCTACGAAAAGGGGTGATAAAACATCAAGAAATCTTCTTGGATTTGTTGCTCCTTGGAAAGACTCCTCTGGAAATATACTAAACCCTGTGGAGGTAATTTTGACCAGAAAATTTACGATTTTCTATCTCATAATAGTATGGTTTTATGTTATATTTATTGATGAAGCTATCGAAGGTAGCACTTTTTACAGTCTCAGAATAATATGTGAAGATATAGCTAGGATGGACCCAAATGAACTAACATCAAATCCTCTAATTTTCTTTCTATCATTATTAATTTCGCCTTTTGCGCATTGGGACACAATCCATGCAATATATGTGACAGCAGGAATTATGTTCTTTTTACAATCCTTTGAAGCACACAATAATTGGAAAAGTGCTGGAATAATATTCGTCGGAACTAGTGCGTTAACCTCAATCTTGATGGCGATTTTTTACAACATTGGTTTCAGCATTAATCCAGATATTGAATTGTTTTCTAATGTAATGAGCAGGTCATTTCGAGGTGGATCAATTGGAATGTTTGGAGCCTTGGGGGCGCTGGCTTATCATGCTAAGAAACCACAATTTCCTTTGATACTGGTTTTCTTATTCGAAGTTTGGAATTACACTAGTTACGGCACAGATGCGGCTATTTCAATTGGCCATGCAACTTCAACTTTAATTGGACTACTTATTTGGAGGCATTGGAACGAAAAAAGAGGCGTGTATGACGAATCTGAATAAAACGATATTGTAATACAATTGTATTGCAAATGAAATACACTATATACTAGAGGCGCCCCCATGGGAGCGGAGGTCGCGCAGAATGTCCAATATCAGTCCAATGGTCCAGTGCAGAATTCCTGAGGACCACCTGATGGCCTTGGACCAAATGGTTGGACTAGATGGAATGAGGAATAGATCAGATGTCATTAGACTCGCTGTTCGTCAATTAATTGAAGCATCACCATCAAGAGCAGTTGGAGGAACCATAACTGTAGACCTAGGAATGGACCTCACAGACAAAATCGAAATGTTCTGCGGTATCCACGGAGATTCACCTGACCAAGTCACTAGAGCTGCACTAAGAACTCATATGAAAGCCGAAATGTTGGCTTCAGATGACCTTCAAACCGTACTAGAAACTCGGCATCAACAACTGGCAAATCGCCTAAGACAAAGAGAGGATCACACACCTTAACGGGGGCAAAAGGACATGGTAGGGGATGGGAACTCAACCAATGCAGGGGGGCGTCAAAACCCCCCTGCTACCAATGTCTTTCTACCTTTAAAATTAAGAAGTGCACTAAGAAATACAATGCTGGCAAAATGTACCAAATCTAACCCAGTTAGAGAATTACTTCAACAAAACCTCGATCAAATAAGAGATAGAGCAGTAGTCTCTTCGACCATTTTCACCACACACACCCCCGCTCACGCGGGGACCCCTTTCAATCATCGAAATTTTGACAAACTCAGAGAAAGAGCTCTGCAAGTTCAAAGAAATGTCTGATCACCCACACACCGCCCCGATTTTCGGGGCACCCTAATTGATTCTGCCGTAAGGCTACTCACCTAATATTCTTGAGGGGCCGAGTTTGAGTGAGAGACATGGCCGCAGAAGATTTTGAGTTTGTGGCCCATAATGATCTCCGCGAAAGTCAAGTAAAGATGATCGAAGATGGAAACAAAGTACTCAAAAATAGTGGATTTCTATTTGCTGCTGCTCCAACTGGGATTGGGAAAACTGCTGCTGCTCTATCATCATCCTTATCTGCTGCCAAAAATCATCCTCATGGGCAAAAAAAAGTATTATTTCTTACAGGAAGACAAAGTCAACATAGAATTGTTGTAGATTCCGTCAGAAAAATAAATGAAAAAATAGAATCAAGCGAATCGATAAAATTAGTTGACATGATTGGCAGAGAATCAATGTGTGTAGAAGTAGATCGAATTACAGGAAATTGCAGTTGTGAGTCAAATGTCCCTGAGGATATGAAGACATTAGGGCGGAATAATCTTCGCCAGTTTATTTTGGAAAGTCCGAAACATGTAGACGAGATTATTGAATTAGGTAGAAAAAGAGGGATTTGTGCTTGGTCAACAGCACGGTCGTCAGTGAAAGATTCCGATATTATCGTATGTGATTATAATCACGTATTTGTAGACAATATAAGGGAAGCTTCTCTACCTTCCATGGGTCTCGAAATCGAAGATACAATAATTATAGTTGACGAAGCGCATAACTTACCCAATCGAATACGAATGGGGTTAGAAAGGAGATTGACAAATCAAGTTATTCGAGATGCATTTAACGAAATGGAGGAATTTAGGGGGCATTTGGAGAATCAAATAACCAAATTGATGAGTTCCGATTCCCAATCTGAAATTGACCATTTCGAAACAGATAACGCTAGAAAGTGTGAGGCTGCACTATCTAGAATTAGAGTTAATGTGGGAGAATATATTGCCGATCTTAAGAAACTTTTAGGCAAACAAGACGAGATTATGACGTCACCAATCGAGCTACTGGAAATCATCGAAAATTCATTACTTGAAACAATAGATGAGCCTCTTAATCTATCGAACTTCATCAGGACTTTACATGAAGTGCAAGTAGAAGTGGATGAAGAATTGAATAACGGTAGTGACCCAGCATCTCACCGTTTAGCGGAAATTCTGACGATATTGGATGACCGAAGAGGAGAGAAGGCATTAGCCACAGTATTCGACGTAATGGGAATCAAAGAAGAAGGGAGAATAACCACATACTTACTTGATCCGGGAGTGGTTTCGGAATCCATATTTACGCGTTGTTCTGGAGCGATATTGATGTCAGGAACCCTGTTTCCTCCGTCCATGTATGGAGAGATATTGAGGATTCCAAGTAACAGAGAAGTCATCTATGAAGAATATTCAAGCCCATTTGAAAATGATCGGAGGCCTGTTCTACTTGCTACAGATGTAACAACCAAATACTCAAGCAGAAATTCGGAGAACACCGAAAGAATAAGACAACATATCCATGGAGTTATTAAAGCAACTCCCGGTCATGTGGCTGTTTTCCTTCCATCTTACGATATGCTTGAAGAAATCATCAATGAAGGGTCATGGCCCGGGAGAAGAGTAATCGTTGAAGAAAAAAATTGGACAAAATTTCAAGTTGAAAATACATTAGTTCAGCTCAAAAGATCTAGGGAACAAAGTCAACCATGTATCCTCGCTGGAGTTTACAATGCTCGTTTATCGGAGGGTATCGATTATGATGAGAATATATTGGATGCTGTAATTTGTATAGGAATCCCAATGGCTAGACCAACTGCATCACATCAGGCGCTAAGGGATTATGTTTCAGATAAATTCGGAGAAAGAAACGCCTGGAAATATTCCGCCGCCCAGCCTGCAATAAATTCGATCCTACAAGCAATGGGCAGACCGATAAGAAAAGCAGATGATAGGGCAATAGTAGTCATACTTGACAGAAGAGTAGGAGATAGAGGATACAGAAGTTGTTTGCCAAGAAATCTAAAAATGTTTGAAACAGTAGACTCAGGCTCTACTGAACGTCTTGTGAGGAGATTCTTTTCTCGCCATCCTGAGCCCGCAAGACATAGCGAATGACTACGAGGGTTGATGACTGTGCAACGCTTGGGTATGACAATGTCCGACATACACTGGCACTCGATTGAGATAGAGCACAATAATGAAAATGCAGAAATTGGGCATAGTCTAGATGCTACAGCATCAGAACTACATTCTTATTTTATTTCTACAACAAGTTCAGATTCTCCTGCCATGAATTCACATGAACAATTTTTACAAAATGCGAGTCAAATAGTTGAACGTACTAGGCAAGCAGATGCTCAACTATTTGCTCAGAGTTTACTAGGTGCTTCATTAGATGCAGTTGCATTAATAGATGGAGTATCAATTATGACGTTAGGAATACCTTCTGAATGCATAGAGGTCAAAGTAGGCATTCATTCAGGAACTTCATATTTACGAATAGATCGAGAAGGTTTGGAACCAGTGGTAACTGCCTTGCCAACTGGAAGAGATATTCTTAGCGCATCCCACTCTGAAGGTAGATTAGAAATACGCCTATCTGAATAATCATCTAGCAGGAATTTCAGCCATATTCTGGATTTCAGAAACTACGTTTGATAGTGCTTCTTGAGCGGCTGCTTTGTGAGAATCACCCATCTCATGAGAGGAGTAACGAGCCTCTTCAAAGACCTGGTCAAGGGCTTCTAAAGCTGATTCACGAATAGGTAATGCCTGTCTAATTGCCATCTCAAATTCACGTACAGTTTCGAAATCTCTCCTCAGGAATCCGTTCTGCATCAATACCAGACACAGATCCTCATAACAATTGAAAATGGCTTCTCTAATCTCATCTCCTGCTGCTAGTAATTCTGCAGTGTATGTGAAGATATCTTGAATCTCTTCAATTGTACTTCGCTTTCGCCTCATTTGAATTACTGCACCTGCCGCAGCAAGTAAGATTATGGCGATGATTGCAATGGAACTTGGACTAACCATTGAATTAGATTCAGAGACTTGAACATATGACAAGTCCACAACTAGGTTCAATAGATCTCCACGATCATCAGGAGCAATCAATGGAGAGGTTGTATTTAGGCGAATCTCGAAGGAACCCCAGTGAGCAGTATCTGAAAATGTAGGTTGAGGTTCAAGACTGAAGAAGGTGTACTCAAATATTCCATTTTCATCAGATAATTTACCAAACTGGAAAATCTCAGAAGTCTGATTAAACAATAAAGCAGTCATCGAAACATTGGCAATCCTCTCACCATTATCAGAAGCTGTGACTGTAATTGTTCCAATTATTTCACGTGAATTAAGTCCTACTTCAACGGATGAAGCAGCAAATGATGCAGGGACCATCAAGAAAGCATCTATACCAACTTTCTCAGCCTCGTTAAAGAATCTAGGACTATCTTGAGCCATTCTTACTGTAAATTCTAGGTCACCTTGCATTGGAGACCGGCCAATTAATGAAATTTTGAATTGTCCTGTGGCATTATCCCATGTAACAACAGCATCCGATTCAACCGCCCCTGCCCAAATTAAGGAAATATCTGAATCAATGACAGTATTTCCTGTTCCGCCAATCTCTACAATTCGACCTGTAATCTCAATTGGATGAGATTGATTTGAACGAATGTTATTATCAGATACATCAATGATCTCTATACTTACATCAGACCAAGTGTATGCTGTAGCATTTGCCCCTGTCCCGATAAATTCATCATTTCCATCATATGAAACGCGAATATTGTGTAAACCACGTTCATACGAGACTAATACAGGGATTTGAGTTGAAAATGCCCCGCTAGAATCTGTAGTAACCGTAGTTAGAATGGTACCATCTACTTCTATTGTAATAATTGCACCTTCTATTGGAATTCGAGGACTAGTATCACCATCTACCAAGATACCTGAAAGGTTCCAAGTTTCTCCTCTTGTGGCTATTCCACCTTCATCAACTACAAGGTTAGTAATCTCAGCATTGTGCTTAATGACAATACTGGTGTTTGATTCTCCTCCTAAGTAAAATCCTTGAGGCTCAGAATAGGCAACAATTTCATGAACTCCAATAGAGAATGCTGGACCAACTGTCCAATCTAATGACCAAGAACCATCTACTGTAGTGGTAGCAGAACCAATTATGCTATTATCCACTCGTATAGTAACAATATGATCTGGCACCCAATTTTCAGGGATATTATCTCTTATTGTTCCAGTGATTGTTACCGTATCACCAACCGCAGCAGTATCAATAGCATTTACAGTCACCACAATAGGAGCATATACATCAAAAGTAGTTGTCGCAACTGATGGAAGATAGAGAGGAGCTCCCGCAAATCGGACCTCAACATTTTGAGTGCCTAAAGGCATGTCACTAGGTACAGGGTATAAGATCGAGACAACTCCTTCTTCATCAGAAGTGACATTTGTCAAGAACTGACCATTCATCCAAACACTAAGAGTCATGTCAGGAATTGGTCGTTCGACAATATCAACAAGAACGCCGGTGAGATCTAGAAGTTCTTCACGAGTAACATCAGTATTTCCACCGAATAAACGTATTTCTGTAGGTACAGATACTTCGAATCCTAAAGTATCAGTTGATTCAAGATAATACTCAGGGTTTAGAGAATCACCTTGACCCATAGGATCTACCCAGAGGAAACCTCCCAAGAAGAAAGCAGTAGCATTGTGAGACCCGGGAGTTGTTGTTAGGGGTAATGTGTAAGAAATCGACCACGTTCCACTAATTGGATCAGACTGAACTATTGTACCAGAACCAGTATCTTCTCCATCAATGGCGAGATGAATTAGCCCACCCACTGCATCACCAGTCTCGTTCAACAATGAAGAGCCATGTTCGTCAAGTAATGTACCATTTACAATGATTGTTTGACCTGCAATTAGATCTCCTTCAATAGAATCAATTGTAAGAATTGTTGGAGCCAGTATTACCACACGGGTGAATGTAGAATCGCCCAGAACACCGGTGGTCCCGGGGATTCCATCATGTGTAGCATTGATAGTTAGAGGACCAGCAACCCAAGTATTTGGAATAGTAAAGTTACCAATTCCTATTCCATTTTCGTCAGTAAAAATTTCAAAAGATATCAATCCACTTATCGAGATATTAATCGAGGCATTTTCCACGGGAGCCCCCGCATTATCTAGTAGAGATAGAGCAACAGTGACATTATCTCCTCTAATTGTTCTTCTATCTGGATCTAAATCAAGAGGGTCACTAAAATCAAGGACAGTATAACCCCGACTATCGAAGACTGTTCCATTTGTCGAGCCGAGGTAATAGTTCACCCCAGGAGTATATGTTGCATTGACAGTGTGATTTCCTCTAGGGAAATCTTGATCGAGGGTGATACTTGCGGTCCAATTCCCATCATAGACGGTTCCATTTACTACTGTAAAGGAGTCAGTAAATCCATCAATAGTTAAACCAAGAACTGGAAGAAGATTATTGCCGTTTCTATCTATTATTCCAGAACCATTCTCAGAAGTGAGAGTACCTGAAACATTGAACGTATCACCTGCAACAGGATTAGCAGATATTGAGTCAACCACTAAGATTGTGATAGTCCTGACAGTTACTGTACTAAAGGTTCGATTACTACTAATTAAGGTGAAATTACCTGAATATTCTAGATGAATGTTAACCATACCCAACGGATGTGAACTGGGAATTGTGAAATTGAATCTTACTACTCCTGTATCATTTGTAATCTCATCCGCCAATGTTGTTTCATGGAATGTGGCTGATATTGTCTGATTGGATAGAAGTCTATCTCGATCTGATTCCTCGACTAAAGTAGCTCCAAAGTCGATAGAATCCCCTCGATTAATGATAACAGGGATTAGTGGAGAAATTTGTGAAAATCCAGTAACTCCCTTTACCAACACTGGCTGAGAAATATTACTTGGAAGATAAAACGGATTAGTATCTTCAAGAACCTGAATCAATAATGTCTTATTTCCACTTGTTATTCCATCTAGTAATGGATCAGTGGGTACTGTGATGTTGAATGTACCATTAGCGGCAGTGGTGTATGATGAAATTAAAATCTCAGATGGATCTCCTTCAAAGAACACAGATACATCAATTGGACCACTAAAATTACGATTTGGATCGTTAAAATCTTCTACAGAACCTTCAACAACAAATGTGGAACCTGCTGTAATGAAAGTTGGAGGGGTGATTGAATCTACAACGACTGACGTTGGGACCAATACTGTGATGTTAAGATCAGTGTAGTTTCCAATCCATCTAGCAGAACCAGTAGATAGTGGATCTGTAACGTCATCAGGCATCAAAATTCTAACATCATAATATCCAGGGTCAGTGCCTACTGGTATTATTGGGTTGAAACGAGCAATGCCATCTTGATTACCACTTGTCGCAGACGAAAGTGTCTGATTATTGGGGCCATCCCAATCCCAAATCATCTGTACTGCAGCACCTGTAATATTCGAACCATCAGCAATATCAGTCACTGAAACATTCACTTCTAAAATATCTCCAGCAATTACGCTTGAGGGAGGATCGATAGCATTCAGAACTGATTCTGATTCTACACCAATAAGGATTCTTGCGCTCTCCTCAGTTGAATAGTATGCCCCACCTGTAGGCGGACTAATGCTGAAGTCAGATGCAATCACTAGATCGTATACACCTGCTCCGACGAAACTAGGGATTACAAAACTAACATTGTATTGGCCAGTGCTTGTGTTTAACCACCCGGATCCTAAATCAACGATATCAGGAGCAGGGGGTTCACCCATAGGCCCTGAGGGACCGGTTCCTGGTAATTCCATAGTTAGAATGATCGATGAATTGTTATTCAAAATCAATGGTGACCCAGTAATGTTAGAATCACGGATGTCACCAATTACATAATTAGAGTCTCCGATATGAGTCCAACTTTGACCTAATGTTGCTGAGACAGTTCCTATCCCACTAATTCGAATAGTGGTATTATTCGAGGCAGCGTCATACCAGGTTGATCCAGAGTAATTTATCCAAAGTGGATAATCCCCTGCAGGAATAACAGGGGAAGTGTATTCAAAAGTAAATCCTCCATCTTCAGGATCGATAGTAGTATTCACTAGAACACCGTTAATTTCAGTTTGATATGTTCCGTTGAATGGTTGCTCGGTTCCACCAGTATGATCGAACATTCCAATGTTGATTAATTCCATTTGGTCGCGTTGAATAGGATCGAATAGGTAATCAAAAGTCACGAAACTCTTGAGACCGAAACCAGGTGGCATGAACACTTGGTCATCAGCTTCTAATGTTGATGAATCAAATGTGAACCTAACATCTACAAGACCCGGAGAAATGGGTACCAAGGAGGGATCCATAAACCATGAAAGTGAAAAATTACCCGGATTGCCACTCCAAGTTGTTGAATTTAAATTCCAAGAAGAGATATCTGTATAAGGAGCTCCAGAACCATTCACACGCATTTGTAGATAGAGAGTACCTTCCATAGGTACTGGATTAAGCCCCCGGCTAAGCACCGTTCCATTCATGAAAATCAAATCATTAATCTCGAGCAATGCATCATTAGAAGATGGCCCCTCAAGAACTATGTCTAAGTTAGGAGCAGGAGTTACATTCATTGTTACTGTCTGGGAAAGAGGACGCAGGTGGTAAAGAGGAGAAGAACCATTCTGCAAATCTGCTTCATGCCAGCCAGGGAATTCAATTGTCGCATTGTTTAGACCTTGAGTCTCATTTTCATCTAAGAAGATAATAATCTCAAAGAAACCAGTAGGACCGATAGAAGTCGTGTAGCTCTGATCTCCTGAAATGGAGGACGTAAAATTGAACCAAATGAAGCTAAACCCATCGGGACTCTAATCACCATCTAAATCCCAATCATCTAACAATGTCACATCAGTTTGAGGGATATTTTCAATCTGTAATCTTCCAGATAATGTAGTATTTGAACCGGCACCAAATACTGGCTCATCTACGGGTAGTGGAGCTTCAATAGTTACATTCACGTCATCTGAAACATTGACAATGTAATTATCGAATATACCATTTGAACCAACATAACCACTAGGGATAGTTTCTACTACCAATGCACCATAACCTGGAGAGATATACTCTGCCGGATTACCTTTCAAGGAGAAGGTACCATTTGCTGCTGTAATTGCGGAACCAATTTGACGAGAAGGTTGTGCTGCAGAACCAGGAACATCCCCTGCAGAAGCGAGAGGAACTAGATACAAATCAATAATTACTCCAGAGACAGCAGACTGATTTGTCGAGTATACGAGAGTGCCATTTAGGTAGGTTTGTCCAGAACTACCATCTCTCTCAATGAAAAGAGGTCCCCATTCGGCATTCAGAATTTCAACTTCTTCATCAGGAGGACAGGCATTGAAGGGAACCCAACCCATCTCTGCATTACCCAGTGCTGAATTTGTTTGCATGTGAACTTCCACCCATGAGCCATAATTCAGGCCTAGAACCTCGTAACCAGTTCCGTGCCAACTACCGTCAATGTATCCCGTTACCTTTCTAGCAGGTAATCCTGCAAGTCTAGCCATTGTAGTTAGAACAGTTGTCCAATCATCACATGTCCCTTCCTTAGAATCAATAAGAACAAATTGAACTACATCTGGCCCGCCGCCTTGAGGGTATCCACTACCATCATAATTTAGTCTAGGAGTGAATGTTGTATTGCCATTTTCAATGAAATCAGCTAAAGCTTCCATCTTTTCCCATGCAGATAAAGCACCAGATGAGGTAATTACAGATTGGGTAATATTGTTTACTTCTGATTCAGGTAATGAATTATCAGTAAAATAACTTGGAAGATCTAGTGCATAAGTACTTCCTGAATACGCAGTACTGTTGGAACGAACAGAGTCTGAGAACCAAATCTCAGGAGCATCTGCGATCAAGAAATCTAATGCAACATCACTTAATAGAATATCATGAGTATAATTCGTATGATTCAAACCTGCAGTTGGATCGGCCCATCCATTAAACTGGGTGGTGCTCCAATGATTAGGAACGTTTGACCCCGGTTGTAGCATAAAGGGGAATGTATACTCCCAACTAGTTGTATTGTTATGGAAATTATTGGAAGCAATCCAATTATTATCTGTAAATCCAGGAGACATTGAATTGAGAACAACAAGAGAAGTGTTCACTCCATAATCAACACCAGTATAACTATCATAGGTGTAGGTTCTCCAATAATGGACTAGAGCAGGGTCAACATTTTGTGATGTGTTATTTGCCCAGAAAATAACCTGATTCTCAATTATGTCGTCAGTGGGGTCAAATGGATCTTGACCTGAACCTGCGCAGTTTGTAGGCCAAAATGTAGGTGGACATTCTTGGTAGTCTGTCATACCTCCTCCATCTGTGTCGGGATCTAACCAGTTTGTCCCAGTGTTATTTTCAATAGCGTCAGGAATCCCATCGCCATCTGTATCTGCAGGATTAAGATCATCGGAAGGATTGTTTTGAGGATTCGTTCCATCAAGATATTCTTGACCGTCCCAAACACCTCCAACATCTGTGTCAACAGATTCATAGTCCGTCACGAATGTATCTGAAGAACCATTTCCACCCATTCCGGGAACATAGAATAGAGGACAACCAGTGTTATTCTCGAAGTAATCATTCAATGAATCACCGTCAGTATCACGATTGTTATCGCAAGGTTCCAATGGATCTGTGCCATTCAAAATTTCATCTAAATCATTCACGGTATCGTTATCAGAATCTACATCAAATGGATCTGATTGGTACCCCCAGAATCCAAAATTTTCTTCCCAATCTGAAATACCATCCTCATCACTGTCATAGTAATCATCGTCACACCATGGGTCGTTATTACTTGGCTGAATATTTGCATCCCAACACCAAGAACCATTCTTGTGAATCACGGTAGAAGTGGTAGCAGGAGGGCTTACGCTAACCCCAATCAACCTATTGGGGGATGAGAGTACGTCCGCTTGCTGGAAAGAAAAAGGTACAAGAGAACCATTAGAGAGATTATAATACCCAATCCGACCAGGAGAGGTTGGTCTCCAGTCAAAGAAATCGGGACCAAATCCAGAAGCGTTGGCAATGAACAGAACTTGATTACTTGCATCATAAGAGGAAAAAGTAGTAACGAAGTCTACAGTTGATTGACAGGGATCAGTATTGAATCCTGTAGTTCGTTCTAAGCCATCAATTACCCCACCGAAATCAGTATCTGCGACATTCCAACCTGTGCAAGTTAGATTCTCCTCCCAATTTTCTATACCATCGTTGTCAAAATCTCCTGAGTCTTCAGCCCGAGTAGGATCGGTTTCATTTCCCCCATCAATTACTCCATTTCCGTTAATATCTTCTTCACCATCGTCAAATGGATCATCATCTGTGTTGTTGTCACGTGGATCAGAAGCTTGAGCAGGAGAACCGTACTGACCGTTTACTTCATTTCCATCAGAAATACCATCGCTGTCAGTATCAGAATCAGTAGGATCGGTAAGTAATGTTAATGCTTCATAACTATCATTTAACCCATCACCATCAGTGTCAGCTCGTTGAGGATTTGTAGAGGTTACACCATCTACCTCTGCGGTTAATGTAGCACAACCATTCGGGCCAATACCCAAAACAGGATTACAAGGTGATTCTGTTTCAGTTCTCTGTTGATTTGGAGCTCCGGGCATGAAATAAGGAGTACCCGAATTTTGAGTCGTCCATGAGGGATTTACGTATTCTTTAATGTTGATTAATCCATCACCATCAGGATCTCCATTCGGCCCATCAGAACCAGTTCTTACAGTAGGATCTAACCCATTGGAAACTTCCCAACCATCATTCATTCCGTCGTTATCAGTATCATAACCATCAGGATCTTCATCAACATCTCCATCCCCATCATCGTCATCCGATGAACAATCTACATCTCCGTCCCCATCAGGGTCAGCAGAATCTACCAATCCATCTCTATCGTTGTCCATTCCATCTGCACAAATATTGCCCATTGGATCTTCATCTGCTCCGTCTGAGCCAGTCCCCTGATTTGCCTGCATTGCAGATTCTTCATCCCAATTTCTAGTAGGAACTGTACCATTCCACCAAACCCCGTTATCAAGAACATTAGGAGTACTGGGGCTATCCCAATTGGAAGGCATGCCATACTGGTACTCATCTTTGTTGGACAAACTATCTCCATCTGGATCTCCAAGAGAACCGTTTACAGTAAGACTAGAAGCATCTAGAGGATTCAAGCCGTGGAACCATTCCCAACCGTCAGGGAGTTCGTCGTTATCGCTATCCCAATCTTGGGGCTGAGTATTCAATAAAAATTCTAAACCATATGTTAACCCATCACCATCAGCATCAGATGAAGCATATGCTTCCCATCTCGCGAATTCAAGTGCAGCCAAACTAGCGAAAACCATGAGCATAGTCAGGAATACTGACCTACACTTGATTCGTACTCCAGTGTGGCGAAAGTGGGGGAAAGGCTCCGACAACATACGTTCAACCATCCCTCAGGGTATCTTGAAGGGTCTTAAGGGAAATGGAGCGAAGTTCATACGTACTGCATATTGAAGAATATTATTCAATTAATTCGATATCTAAATCAAATTCTTCTTCTTCGACTTCAACTTCAACAATCGTGGGAGGTAAATCATCTAGATCGTCTAGATCGAATTCTTCTTCTTCATCAAACTCATCTTCATCAAATTCATCCACCCAACGTCTTCGATTTCGTCGATTCTGAACACCTAGAACTACAATCAAAAGTGTAACTACTGCTGAAATTAGAGTAACGGGGCTAGGATTCATTACTTCGTTACGGATTCTGAGGACAATATCTTGTATCTCGACATTCATTATCAGATTAAGTTCTGCCTTAGCATTTTCATATTCTTCGCCACCTTCATCTGCAAAAGTCTTAGGCGATGCAGAAACTGAGAATGAAACAGTTTCACCCTGTCTGGCATCTTGAGGCGCATTAATAACTACTACAAACGAAATATCTGAATAAGGAGGAACCATGACTAAATCACCGCCACCCCCTCCTATTTCTGCATCCCATCCATCACATGAAGTAGCAGAGTCAGAGCATTCAATATCGATTTCAACTATTAATTCTTGATTTCCTTTATTCTTGACACGCATCTGTAACGATCGTTCCTCGTTAGGTTGAATTCCAGGATTATTTGAAACTTGAACAACCTCTAAAGAAATCGAACCAGGGCCTATTTCAACAATAAAGGGCATGTCGAAATAGCGAGCATCTGAATCAGAAGAATCTTCCATGACCCTTAGATAAAGAGTATGTGACCCCATTTCAACTTCATCAGGAGGATTAATAGAAAGATGAACCTCTTCACTCTGTTGAGGTGCTAATTGTATCATAGGGACACTGTCACCGGAATCATCGGTTATTCTGAAAACCCATTGAGAATACATTTCATCAACATCTAAATTTCTTTGAAGTTCAGCTGGATCCATCAATCTCCAAGGAGTGCTTGTGGATCCTTCTTGAAGACTATTTGTGACCATCAGACGCATTGACATGCCATTTTGAACACATGCTGTTTTGTTTACTGTTCCGAGAGGGGCTCCATCGCAATCAAATATTGGAGTTGCCTGAATACCAAATGTTCGCTGAATAGTAAACTGTACTGTAGACTTCTTAGTCGAGTTACCTTCGCTAGTCACTTCCAGATGAATTAAACCCAAGTCAGGATCTGAACGATCATCTGATGGCTTAACTCTTATCTGTAGCACTTGGGTGGAATGTCTACCCAATAATGCAGTGTGATACGTTCCATCTCCTTCATCTTCTAAAATCCTGATACCTGTATCATTATCAAAAACCTGTATAATTGATTTGGAACGTTCCAAAACGTCTACTCTAAATTCATCTGTATCAAATCCATTATTCCAAATTTCCATAATGAATGTTGTAAATACTCCATCTTCTACAAATCGTGGAATAGTTGTATCAAACGAGTCAGGTCGAGAACTGTTATCATATTGTGATGTCAAATTATTATCCCACATACTTACCATTGGTGGAGCATAGACATCTGATTTTTCTAAATCAAGATACAATGATTCCTGACTAACAATCTCAGGTTGACCATCAACTAATGCCTCAGCAACTGCACGTATGTGTAGTTGTGTGGGAGAGTTAGCCAAATCTTGAGGAGCCTGAAGGGTAAGAATTGGGTTAACTATTGATCCACCTTCGTTGAGTGTGTATCCTGCAGGAGCATCAAAAGAAACATTCCAATTGGAGTTAAAACTTGTAACTAGATTTAAACTAACTGACATCTGATCACTTGTACCTCTGTGCATCAATTGCAGAGGAATTGCAGTCACCTGAGATGGAGCGATATACTCAGTAGAACGGCTGTCACCGTGCCTTAGAGCAATTCCGTATTTGTTCATTACAATATTCTCATGTTCAATTACAATCGAATTACCTCCGATGTCAGAAATTTCCAAGGAAACTTGGTATTCTCCATCCTCTAACCCGCCAGGATATTCCCAATCGTATGTTCCTGCAATGGACCATGATGTGTCTTCAACTCCTTCAATAGATCCTGTAATCGGCTCATCTACTGGTAACGACCCACTTGGATTCATAACTGACAAGCGAACTGAATTAATGTCAAAGCGGCCAAAAGCACTCTTTACTTCAAATCTAAATTGCATTGTGCGTTCAGAGATTATATCATTTGGATACCAATCAATCTGGACACCGTCAATAACATCTGCTCCATCTTTTTGAACAAGCAAAATACTGTTGGATAAAGCGTTTGATTTCACTTCAATCATCGTAAACTGATCCGCCCCACCATCAATTGCTCCGAAATACAAGGTTGCTGAACATTCTGAGCCGCCGAATTGTCTTGCTTCAGTCTCACCACCAGGAGGATCGCCAGGAGGATCTGTTCCACCTCCCGAAGAGTCGCAACCACTCATGTCGGCACTCACTCGAATTGTTAACTGGTTATCTTGTAAAACTGTGAAACCTGCAGCAACAGGAATCTCGATTGAGGCTTCTCTACTCCCGCAGCTACTACCAAAAGATTGTTGACAAGCATCAAATTCTTTATCCTCTTCAGAAATAATTTGTCCGTCATTTAAAATCTGAACCGTGAACGTAGCGGTAGCTGAATCTGTTCCTGCAACTGCCTTGTACCACATGGTAAATTCAATCTCACCAGAATATCCTTCGATGTACAAATCAGAAAGCATTCTTGGAGATTTAAATTCAGCAGTTTCATCTGATACAACTATCTCTTTCTGGGAGCCCGTGGGCTCCTTAGTTGTGAGGAAACCATCGCCGCCTGCAGTGTCGTTCTTATCCGCAACGAATATCTCGTAATCATACAATTGTTCATTTGTGTAAGAAATGGAATCTTCCACAGGAAGAGAAAACGGTGTAGAAACAGTAGCAGCAAAGGAACTGAACAAGAAAACTAAAGCCAATAAAATCGCTCGCAGGAATGGGCGCCGGGAGGTATAATGCACGCTCATCATGTGTTCCGTGGCACCTCGACAGTTAAACGGTTTGCGCGCAACTGTGCTGAATATGCGTTTCTAACAAAGCGGTTCGTTCATGAGGAGGTAGTGATTCGGAGGGGTGCGGAGGTAGCCGAGCCTGGTCAAAGGCGCTGGAGTTAAGTTCCAGTACGTAACGTTTCGTGGGTTCAAATCCCACCCCCCGCACCTATTCTTCTTCTCGGGAAGATGTGAATGGAATTGCACCAACTTCAGTGAGGGCATCGATCATTTCACCAATCAGGCATTGTCCCTCAGTAGCAGGAAGGTCGCATCTTATTCTTCTATCTCCAAATAGTAAAGTTAACCCCCAAGCCTGAGTTGCGTCAATATCCTTGAAATCAGATAAAGTAAATGTTTCAGCAGGTAAACGAATCAAGCCTAACAATTTCCCAGAAATCGAGACCCCTGTGTTACTAATTATTATTCTATGATTTCCTTCAAAAATTCTGTTTGAACGGTTGAGGAAAACAATCAAAATTAGTGAGACAAAAACCCCCAAAGCCCAACCATAAGACATACCATATTGACTGAATCCAATTATATTGCCGGAAAATAACAGCGAAATCGGGCCTAATACTAGACTAAATGCAAGTAATAGGGCAGCAAATAGAAAGCCAACAGCGGGAATCTCGCTTGGGAGATCCATAATTACTTCTTTATCGCTGACTTTGACTGAACCACTCATTGATGGAGTTCTAACTGGACGAGGCCAACGATCAGGATGACGTGCTATCTGTTGAAGAACCGTTAGACCATGTTCATCTCTCTCCACAATTCTTCCTGTATGTTCTATCAATCTAGCTCTACCTAATTTCGCTATCTCTTCAGCAACAGATAACGCATCGAATTCAGAACCAAATGAAATCAAAGGACGGGGGCCCTCTTTACTTTCTAGCACAATTCTCCAAGTTGGGACCAATGAGCGCTCAATCTTCTCAGTTCGAATAGCCAATATTTCTCCAGGCTTATACCTAGCCTCCGCGTCTCCGATTTGTATTAATACGAAACCGGAATCTTCTGAGAACCTCATAGTTGATTGAACAGAAATCTCCAATTGACCATTTTTGGCCCTATTCGAACCGAAAGCGCGCCAAGTCATGTAGTGTCGCCTATACTCTAACTATTTCATCGGTGTTGTTTTCGGGGGGGTATGGACGGCGATTCAACAAGTGTTGATATGATTTCGGCATCGAGACTTCATCCACTAGCAAAAGAAGAGATAATTGCGAGTCTTGAGGGTAACCAACATAGAGCCAGTGGCTTTAGCGAACCATCATTTTTAATCTCTCAACAATTAGAAATCAGAAGAAAAGAATTGGAAAATTTACTAGGAAATAATGGAACAATATGGTTTACATCAAGTGCAGATGAATCAGCAACTTGGGCCATCAGGGGACTTCTGTCTACAAATTCAAAAAATGGGAATAAAATATACGTAAAGGAAGATGCCCATATATCTTTGATCAATGCTGTAAAAAGATACGGAGGAGATTCTGGAAAAACAGTCATTGCAGTTGCATCTGCCATGGACATTGAAACAGGTAGGATATTAGATTTAGATGGTTGGAATGACGATGTAATAAACCGGCTTGATTCCCCGAGAAGAGTATTGGATGCAAGGGGAGCAATCGGTAGAATCTCACTAACAGAGATATCACGTATTGCAGACGCAATAATTCTCGATTCAGAAAGTTTTGGAGGTCCTATGGGGATTGGAGCATTGTGGGTTAGGCATGGAGTACGTATTCAACCTCTGATTGAGGGAAGTGGTCAAGAAAAAGGACGTAGAGGCGGAACTGTCCCTGTAGGACTTGTAAATGCATTTGTTAAAGTGGCGGTCCAAGTAGAAGAAAACAGAATCAAAAATACCAAATTATGGAACGAACTACATGGCAAACTAGAATCAAAGATTCTCCAAGGAGGGGGACAAATCTTTGCAGAAGATCAAAAAAGAGCACCGGGAATAACTTGTCTAAGTCTACCTGGTTCACCTGCAGAGATTTTTCTGCAACACTTAGAACAAAGAGGGTTTATCGCAGCACCAAGTAGTGGTTGTACTGCAACTGCCGGGAAACCATCACATGTTCTTACTTCGATGGGGATAGGACATGAAAATGCGCTGAGAGCGATTAGAATTAGTCTTCAACCAGATACTACCGATGAGACATTAGAAAATTTGATCAATGCATTATTAAAATAATCATTTTATTCTACTGAAAGAACACCCAATTTCACCTTCTCCATCTAAGACAGCAAGTTTAGATACAGATACACAAGCACCGATTACTTCCGGTGGATGTAAACATCCTTCAAGTATTTCAGAGGCCAAAGACTCCAACAAATTAAACCGCCTTGAGTTCAAGGTTTGATTGACTAATGTCCTTAGATAATCGTAATCAACAACAGCATCGATCTCGTCTCTTTCGGGAGATGATGAACCTGAAATATGAACCTCAATATCAAACAAGACCGGCTGTAAAACCCCTTGTTCATGAGGAAGTATTCCTATATCGATGTCTATCTTCCAATTTTTAAGGAACAAAGATGTGACTCCGTCAAATCTTTTGGATAAGATATCTACCAAAATACTATTTTCAGTCATCAAGACCCTCCGTTTCAAAGACAACATCCCGAGATCTGCCAAGCAGATGCTCTCCTGCATCAACTACTAATGATTGAGCAGTAACTGATTTTGCCTTAAATAAGAAAACGACTGCTTCCGCAATATCATTCGGAGAGGGGCCATATCCTAACGGAGATTGGGATTGAGCTTTTTCAAATCCTTCTGAGGTTTGGTCGGGACTGGCCAAAACATGTCCTGGAAGAACTGCATTTACCCGACAGAATGGGGCGAATTGCTTAGCCATCATGATTGTTGCACCCGATAATGCCTGCTTACTCAAGGTGTATGAAAAATGATCAGGATGAGGGGCAACCAGTTTTTGATCAAGTATATTCACAATACATGGAGACATTTTTTGTTCATAACCAGAGAAATCAATTTCTTTTAGGTAATTATACAGGAGACTAGAAAGTAAAATTGGGGCAACAGAATTCACCTTGTAGTGAGAGATAAGAGATTCTGGTTTAACGTTGGATGGAGCATCCCAATGAAACATACTTGCACAATTAACTAGTCCTACGAGTATTGTATCATCTGGAAGAGATTCAATTGAATCACTGAACATTGCTTGTGGAGAGTCTAAGGATTCGAGGTCTCCTTCAACAATCGTACAACTTGATCCCAACTCACGAATTTCATCTGCAACCAACTTAATCCCATTATCTACCGATCGAGTTTGTATAACTACATGGAAACCACTAGATGCAAGAGACAATGAGATAGAACGGCCAATACGACGTCCTCCCCCTGTGACCAATACTGCCCCATTCATGTTCTGACGCAAATGACTAGGAATTTGAGCATACCGATGAAGAAATTTTAGCGAACGATTAATCGAGTAGGGCTCAAACAGAGGGGTGAATCACATGGAGCCGATGCGCCTACCTGTTGTTGAAACAGTAGATATTGCACCTTCAGGATGTAATACTGGTCCAAGATTATCTGCTAAAGAAAGGAGAAAGGCGTTGAGAAAAAGACTCCCTGCATGGTTCAAAACCGCCCTTCCAACGGGAGAAGCCCAAGATCGATTTAATTTTACAAAATCAACGATTGAGGGTGGATCTCTCAATACGGTTTGCGAAGAGGCAAGGTGCCCCAATATTCACGATTGTTGGGGCAGAGGGACTGCAACATTCATGATTGCAGGTGAGGAATGCACTAGAGGGTGCAGATTTTGCGCTGTAGGTACGATAAGAACTCCATTGCCATTAGATCCTGATGAACCAAAAAGACTGGCTGATGCCGTGAAAGATATGGCATTATCCTACGTTGTAATTACAGTAGTAAACAGAGATGATTTGCCAGATGGAGGTGCTTCTCACTACAGAAACTGCATAGATGCAATTCATCAAATTAGACCTGATATGGGATTAGAATTACTGTGTAGCGACTTAGATGGAAACCTCGAAGCTCTTGCCAGCCTTCTCATTGGAGCTCCATTAGACGTATTCGCACATAATGTTGAATGCGTCCCACGCATGGATTCTAAGGTTAGAGATCCAAGAGCATCATTTAATCAATCAAAGAAAATTCTAGAAGAAGCAAAAAGAATCAGGCCTGATATCCTTACAAAAACTAGCATCATGGTAGGAGTAGGAGAAACTGATGAAGAGATTTCAGAAACAATGAGAGATCTTCGAACGGTAGATGTGGATTTACTTACAATTGGACAATATCTTCAACCAACAGATAGACATTTACCCATTGACAGATTCCCAGAACCATCCAGATATGCCGATTGGGATACAGAAGCAAGGGAGATGGGATACAAAGGAGTTGCCTGTGGACCATTAGTTCGTTCATCTTTTAGAGCAGGATTACTGAAAGATGAAGCCTATGGGGCCCCTCCAGCAGTCACCAGGTCGCAAACTAACTCTGCTATTTCTCATCTGAGTTTCAGTGATTCATTAACTGAGAAAATATAGATCTTATGGAGATGCTCCATCGGAATGATATTATCGCACCGACTCAAGAGACTGTCATGACGGATGAGGTTCCACTAGCAACTGCCGAACCTTTTCGTGTACCTACAGCCCCTTGTAGGCCAGAAGATGAATCTTATTTCCCTGCTTGGGAATGGAAACCAGAAGATCTTCCTCTACTACCCATAGATTGCTCATCAGAAGATACAAAAGAACATGCATATGGATTGCTAAGAGTAATTGATGATGATGGAAAAGCAGGTGGAGAATGGAATCCAAATCTTGATGATGAAATCCTGAAAATGGGCCTAGAATATATGCTTCGTTTACGAATTTTTGATGAGAGGATGATGAAACTCCAAAGAACTGGTAAACTGTCTTTCTACATGCGATCTTTCGGAGAAGAAGCAGTTGCAATTGCACAAACAATGGCATTAGAACAACATGATTGGGTATTCCCATCTTATCGGCAACCTGGCGCACAATTTGTCCGAGGCAGAGACATGGTCAGCATGATGAATCATTGCATAGGCAATGAAATGGACAATGTAAAGGGGAGACAAATGCCTGTCCATTACACTTGGAAAGAAGGGCATTTCATCTCAATTTCTAGTCCTGTTGGGACTCAATTCAATCAAGCAGTAGGAGTTGCTATGGCTTCTGCCTACAAAGGCGATGATCAAGTCACAATTACTTGGCTAGGAGATGGCACAAGTGCCCAAGGTGACTATCACTACGGACTAAACTTTGCATCAGTATACAAACCCCCTGTTATCCTTTGTATTGTCAATAATCAATTCGCAATTTCAACTCATGCTAATCTTGCCACAGGTGGCCCAAATTTTGCATCACGTGGATTACCCTATGGAATACCTTCAATTAGAGTAGATGGTAATGATTTTCTAGCATTATATTCGATTACAAAATGGGCTAGAGATCGTGCTTCTGCAGGTCATGGAGCCACCCACATTGAAGTGTACACCTACAGGGCAGGTGCTCACTCAAGTAGCGATGACCCATCTAGGTATCGTCCAAAGAACGATCACTTACATTGGCCAGGAGGAGATCCCATCGAACGTTTGAAAAACCATATGATTTCAATTGGAATATGGTCAGAAGAAATCCATAATGAATTAATCGAGAAAATAAATTTGGAAGTTACTGCATCATACAAAGAAGCAACATCATATGGCGACTTGGCAAATGGACCATACCCTCCTGCATCTACCATTTTCACAGAGGTTTACGAAACAGTGCCGTGGCATGTTCAAGAACAGCGAGAGGAATTAGGGAAGTGATTTCATGGCTGAAATGAATATTATTGAGGCTCTAAAATCATCATTAGATGATCTAATGAATCGGGACCCAAATGTTCTAACTTTCGGAGAAGATGTAGGTTATTTCGGGGGAGTATTCAGAGTGACTGATGGGCTTCAAGAGAAATATGGAGCACATCGAGTCTTTGATACACCATTGGCAGAAGGTGGAATTGCTTCCATGGCCATGGGTATGGGTCTAAATGGACTAAGGCCGGTGGCGGAAATTCAATTTGCAGATTATATTTTCCCTGCATATGATCAGATTGTAAATGAAATTGCGAAGGTACGTCATCGTTCTGGTGGTGAATTCACTACCCCGGTAACTTTTCGAACTCCCGCGGGCGGAGGTATTC
Organism: uncultured Candidatus Poseidoniales archaeon; assembly: GCA_964598735.1. Taxonomy (GTDB): domain Archaea; phylum Thermoplasmatota; class Poseidoniia; order Poseidoniales; family Thalassarchaeaceae; genus MGIIb-N2. The sequence goes on along the minus strand of CAZRCY010000006.1, from coordinate 1,058 downwards.
GAGGTGGACACCATCATTCTCAATCTCCTGAAGCACAATTTACCCATACTCCTGGCTTAAAAGTCGTGTACTGTTCTACTCCTCTCAACGCCAAGGGATTACTTACCTCTTCGGTTGAATGCAATGACCCAGTGATTTTCTTTGAGCCGAAACGTTGCTACAATGGTCCATTCTACGGAGACCCACATAAACTGTCAACGTGGAAAGGCCACCCTGATGCTAATGTTCCAGAAGGAGAGTTCAGAATTCCATTAGAACAGGCTAATGTTGTGCTAGAAGGCAATGATTGCACAGTAATTGCATGGGGAACTATGGTCCATATTTGCCAACAAGCAATCAAAGACAGTGGAATTTCGTGTGATTTAATTGATTTACAAACCTTAGTTCCATGGGATCGTGACACAGTGGTTTCATCTGTCAAAAAAACCGGTCGTTGTGTGATAGTTCATGAAGCCCCTAAAACTAGTGGATTTGGTGCCGAGATGTCAGCAAGCATCCAAGAACGTTGTTTCTATCACCTCGAATCCCCCATTACCAGAGTCACAGGATGGGATACACCGTTCCCCCATACCACTGAATGGGATTATATCCCTAGTACCGATCGTATTTCTAAGGCCATCAGGGCGACACAGGAGGATTGAGCATGGGAACCTACGAATTCAGACTTCCAGATATTGGTGAAGGTGTTGTAGAAGGGGAAATTGTTTCATGGCATGTATCAGTAGGTGATGTAGTCACAGAAGATCAACCGCTTCTTGAGGTAATGACTGACAAAGCATCAGTAGAAATCCCCAGCCCAGTAGATGGAAAAATCACTTCTACAACTGGAGAACCGGGCGAAATTATTCCTGTTGGGCAAGTATGCATTGTGTTTGAGGTGGAGGGCGAAGGTAATACAGGTACACAGGAAGCAAATGATGTTCCGGAACCTGCTCCTACTCCTGCTCCAGCCCCCACTCCGGCTCCAGCCCCTACTCCTGCTCCAGCCCCCACTCCGGCTCCAGCCCCTACTCCTGCTCCAGCACCCACTCCGGCTCTGGGCCCTGCTCCAGCTCCTG
>CAZRCY010000005.1:0-37138 GCA_964598735.1 uncultured Candidatus Poseidoniales archaeon | reverse complement strand
TCCAGCCATCGGAGGTCCTTGTGGAGGTCCAGCCATCGGAGGTCCTTGTGGTGGTTCAGTCATAGCATGATTAGATGTTGGATAGGACATGGGGAATTTCTTCACTTCGACATTTTCGGATGTGGTTAGAGGATCATTTTCAGTAGCAGGTGAAGACGATGAATTCAGTCCATATGCAAAAGCTGCTGCCAACGGATCCGTTGATTCATCGATTTCATCGTCATTAAACGATGATTCCTCCATTCCAAATCCTGCAAGAGCATCTTCAAAAACATTAGAAAGTAGATCTTCAGATATTTCATTGACAAGTGGGATTTCTTCTAGTTCCATTTTCATTCTATAATCTTCCTGAAATGGACCCAATTCCCCTTGTTTTCCTAGATGTTCAGCAGAGAGAATCCATGCTCCAGGTTTTTTTGGTAGGAAATGAGAAGCATCATTTTGACTATTTGCATCTATTTGAGAGTTTAAGGATTTGAAAATTTGAACTTGTGCTCCAGATGTTTTGATATTTAGAGTAGGAGATTTTAATTTATTTTTTGTGGGATTTTGAACTAAGGTTCGTACTAGAATAGCGTCTCGATCATCTTCATCAATGTCATCACAAACTTCCATTAGGTGGATCACGAGGTTTCCCAACCGGAGCATAGTTGGGATCGCCATGTTGCAAGCACGCCCCAATCGATACTTGAATCCGTATGTTCTCACTATTTTATTGGACCACGATGAGCAACCGGAAGAGAATTTGCAATCGCTACAATACTTCCTGCCGATAGATCTATTTCAGATTGATGAGTATGTCTCTTGTGTATCCGAAATAAATCTCTGAGAATAAACCACAAATTTAGAATTGGAATCAAATATAACAATTTTCGAAACGAACGAGTGTCCCAATTTTTGGAATTCATCGGATCACCATTTTCTTGAACTATGGCTAGACCCATTATTCGCTGACCAAGAGATCTTGAGAAACGTAATCCGGAATATTTCCAATACAAGAAATGAGAGAGAAGAATAGCAATCATCCATGCTAATGAATGATGAAAGTCTGGTGATATCCAAGTTGTGAGATCCCATGCTAACATTACTCTGAATTGTCCTTCAAAACGCCCTCCTAATATTGAAAGAATACTCATCACAAATATGACGTCTAGAACAAATCCAGCACCTCTTTTGTAAATCGGAGCTAAGATTGTACCATCAGGAATTTTCCAATGATCGTGCTCAACTGAAACAATATGCTTAGCTAAATTGGTCACTTGACCATGATTCGAAATTGGTCCCTCCATCCTCATCCCCCTTTACATCTGCAGCAAGTGCCAAGCAATGAGGTTTTTTTCTTCTGCCCACGTTAGCCAGAAATCCCAATCTCTTTGATTTCGTAATGTCTTGGGGTCTCCAATGACGACCAGTCCTCTCTTTGCTCTAGTCAATGCAACATTCAATCTTCTTGAATCATCTAAAAATCCTACATTTCCTTGAGGATTTGAACGTACTGCCGAGAGAATAATTACTTCCTTTTCTCGACCCTGGTAACCATCAACCGATCGGACCTCTATTCCTTCCCATTTTCCTCCAACTTCCATTCCCCCAGTTGACTCCATCAAGTCACGAATAGCTCTTACTTGTCCGTTGTAAGGAGTAATTATTCCAATTTCTTGAGGAAAAATATCTCCTCCTTGCAATATTGATTCTATCATCTTCAAAACCCATCCAGCTTCGGTTGGGTTCGCTTTTGAATGACCATCCTGAGATACGATTTCACCGCCTTCAACAGGAACAAATGCTACGGGATTTTCAAAGTCAGGCCAAATAAGTCCAATCGGTGTAGGTCTTTCATGTTCCGAAATAGCATTCTTGAGAAGTCCTTCGTATGATTGAACTGAAGGAAATTCAGCGATGCAAGGATGCATTCTATATTGTTCTAACAACATAGTAGAGTGTACACCCATTTGAATTAATCTTTCAAAGAGCGAGATATTTAATCCCATTTTTTCAGCACGAGATGAGATAACAGTAGGAGGAAGTTGTTTATGATCTCCAACTAAGACTAACTGTTTACATCCTCTGACTATAGGCACTAATGTGGCAGGTTCTGTTGCTTGTGTAGCCTCATCGATTAGAACTCTTGGAAATCTTCTTCCATCAAGAAGTAGATGTCCTGAACCAATACATGTTGCACATATTACATCTGCATTATCCAAAATATCATCCTTCATTTGTTGTTCAATTTTTTTTGCATCTTTCCATCCTTTTTTCAAATCTCGATGCGCCAATCCTTTGTCCTTGCCTTTCATTCCCGGGATTCTTCTTGACAAATCTTCGTTTAAATCCAGTATCACATCCAGATCTTTTCTGAGCCGGTGAACCTCCATTTTTGCATCAATTGTTGCTTCACGTAATGATTCTCTAACCTTCACAGGTTGCCCTAATCTAACTGCATTTACCCTTAGATTTAGTAGACCTTCCAACAGGTTATCTACTGCAACATTTGATTCAGCTACAGCCAGAATAGGAGTATTACTATTTCTTGCCCACCCCTCTAATATTCTAACTGCAGTATATGTTTTTCCAGTTCCCGGAGGTCCCTGGATCAGTGATAGACGTTGTTCCATTGCTCTAGAAACAGCCTGATTTTGTAACTCATTTAGTTGAGTTGAGTTGTTAAATTCGTTTGATACGATTCCCTTTATTCTGTGTGGAGTTTTTCCTGCATCTTCGATATCTCTTACTTGCCCCAATAATAGAGATGAAAGATCAGTTGAATTTTCCTCAGATAAAAATGAGTTCAATGCATCTCTCATTCTATCATGTGCAATACGATTTGCCCCTCTATCCAACCTCCAATGCCCCTGCCGGTGTCCTTTTGGGAGATCATTCATAGCTAATCTAATCGAAGTTCTTGAACGATTAGCGACTACTGCTTCTATTGCCTCTTTTCCTAATGGGTCAGTTCTACTTAGTAATACGATATCTCCATGTTTGAATCTGTGAGACGGTAATGGGCCACCCCCATCAATTGTCAGACGTAGTAATCGTTGTCCATACATCCATCCTGCAGATCTTGCCTTGAGTTGAAAAAGACTTACTCCATGCGCTGATAACCGTTTTTTATTCCAAGTTTTAAGTCTAGTTTCTACTTGTGACATTTCATCTTCTAATTCAACTTGAATAGCATCAATAAATTTGGCATGATAATCTTGACTTTTGCGTACATTCGTTCTTATTTCATTATCCGTTGAAGATGTATTGATACGACGGACACGACTATTCTCGTCCGTCATGCTATGTGCTAATGACTTGTACTTATGACCCTCCCGAAAATCAATCTGCTTTCCAGTGGATTTTTTGGTCAACAGATACAGGGAGAACTTATGCTCGTTAGATTACACGGTTAGTTTACTGGGGTGCATCAGGTGTTCAGAAGAAAGAAGACCGATGACGAAATCCTTCATTGCCCATTATGTAGTCTTGAGAACCCTCTTGATGCGGATACCTGTACTCGTTGCTATTACGATTTTACAGTAAGTTCCCATCAACAATCTAGAAAATCTGATGATCAAGTAGTTGGTGGTTTGTTAGATGAATTAACCTCTGGAATTGAGGAAGGAGAAGAAGATCAAAATGATGTTGATTGGACGAATCATTCATTTGACATGTCTGATTTTTCAGTAGATGTTGCGGAGTATGATGATTCAGATGATGTTGTAGTTTCACATTCAATTGGATTTGCTAGGCAATTGGTATCTGATGATGAAATAGGTGGCGATGTTGAAGACAATGAATTTGTTCTTTCATCAGACGATGCTCCAAAATCTGTTGAGAAATTCATAGTTCCAGAAGAAGAAGAATCAGAGATTTCTATCCCAGAGCCTACATTGATTAAGTTAGTTGATCCAACATCTAATTCAACAAATGAAATGGATTCCGATTTAATGAATGAAGATTGGAACGTTACCGATTCAGCACCAATTTTGAATTCGGAAGATGGAGATGTGAACCCTGTTTCAATAGCTCCTGCAGTTCAAGCATCTAATGTTCAGGAGCCTTCTCACTCTTCTGTTTTACCTCAAATGCCATCAATGCCTCAAAATGAACAACCTAGTATCAATGTTGAAACTCCCCTCTCTCCAAAACCTTCTACTCCAGTTTCTGCACCTCCTGCAGCTGTTTTTCAACATGAAAATTCTGTTTCTGAGACAGCACCAAAAATGCCAGTAATGCCAGTAATGCCATCAATGCCCGTTGAACAAACATCTCAACCTGAACTAATTCCCCGTGAGGAAAATAATTCTATTTGGCCTTGGTCTCAAAGTGACCCTTGGGATGATAGAATTCTTGCTTCCAAAATCAAAGAGGCGATGGAGGCAGCAAAATCAGACAGAAAAGATGACGCATCAAGAATTTTAGATGAAATAGGTCCGCATCTTTCTGATAAATATCGATTAATGTTGTATGTTGGTGCTTTGTTAAAAAATTTAGGAAGAACCAATGAATTAGCTTCTATGTTGAATGCTGCAAAGATTTCTAAGTCTGAAGATCAACATGTAGCAGCGGCATTGAAGCAGTTGGGTTGAATCGAAGTGTCCTCATCAGACTTTGTGGATTGGACCAGTTCAGAGCATCACTTAGATAATGGAATCAAGTTGGTTCCATTATCAACAAATCATACTCAAGGTTTGATTAATGCATTTGCCAATGACTCGAACTCAGTTAGGATAGCTATGCCGTGGTTGAACACTTCATTCCCGATAGAATCCCAGATAAAATCATTCATTGTTGATGTCACATCAGGTCCTAATTCAATACATTATCATCATTGGGTCTTGGTTGATCAAAATACCACAGAAATAGTAGGATTAATCGGATTTGATGTTGTTAGATTTCGTACAATTGAAAGAAAGTCATTGAGTAGAGGAGTTCATTGGAATCTTGGTTATTGGATTGCACCTAATTTCCGTCTTCGTGGACTAGCATCTAAATCAATTGACATAATGATATACATTGCATCGAAATCCAATGTAGATGTAGTTCAACTATCAGCAGCACCAGATAATTTAGGTGGATTAATCACCATTCGTTCTGCGGTTAAAAGACATGAAGGTATAATTTCTGATTTTGGAGTGGAGATGATTGAGGAAAATGAGGGCGACATAGTCCCATATGAAGCATATTGGATACTAACCGGTGAATGAAATGACCTCGAGATATTGGTTTTCGGTGGATTCCGATGACCTACACCATCATCCTTCAATTTCTGGACATCCTACCAGATCAAAAGTATCCCCTTGGTGTCTAAATTTAGATGCTAGACCTATGAGTAATACTTTGATTCATTCATTCAAGTTTCTAGAAAAATGGTGGCTTACTAGAAAAGATGACGAAACTCTAACCATCTTTGCGATCGCAGAACAATTCGAAGACCCACTTTTTGTTGATGCAATAAATAGTATTCAAACTAGTCGTCCGGGCTTGAGAATCGGGATACATGGAATGAAACATATTTGTTGGTCAGCCTGGGGAAATCGTTCAGAAGAATTTAATTCTGCTATATCAAAATCAAAACGGATAATACAAACATTTGCAGGTCCATCATACAGACCTTGGTTCCGTGCTCCAGGAGGTTATATTGCTCCGTGGATGGTTCCTATTTTGAGGAATCAAGGAATTACTCTTGATTCGTCAGTTAATCCAGTATGGCTATTGAGGAAAAAATCTGGAATGAATAAAAATGGTAAATCAAACGGATGGCAAAAAGTCAGGCATGAATTAAAGAAAAATCAAATCATTGAGCGTGAATGGTTAGTAAAACGTGGACTTCCAACAAATGGCCCTGCACTCCACATTCCCTTTCTAAGATCGCATTCCAAAAGAGTATGGAAAAATTTTTTATCAAATTCAAAATGTTCCAATGATAATGAATTACTTGATCCGTCGCTTTCGATCACTACGATTTATTGGCATGTTTTAGATCACAACCGTCAGGGTGGCTGGACTCCCCCATTACCTAAGAAGATGTGATGTCTTCCCGTTCGATATCAATATCGAATTCTCTCTTCATTGATTCAAAAATTTCCCAATCTTTGCCCGAACCTGTTGCATTTGCGAGTCCTGAGATTGCTGCCAGAGCAATGTGTTCTGCATCAACTTCGAAAAATCTTCGGAGTGAAGGCCGAGTGTCCGATCGACCAAAACCATCAGTGCCAAGGACGATAAATCTCCCCTGGGGAACCCAAGGTCGAATTAGTTCAGGTACCGCGCGAATATTATCAGAGGCAGCCACACAGACCCAATCTTCAGGAACCTGAGGGTTATTCACCACACCAGTGTCTCCTAATAACTGATAAATTCTTGAATTAAAAATACGAGGCACAACAACCTTCTCTACTCCATGGGAAGCGTCTCCATCTACAAGATTGGGCGATAATCGATCGAGTCTTTCAAGTTCAGCGGCGTTTCTGTATAACTCACCATAAGATGTAACTGACCAAACTCTACATGCAATTCCTTTTTTCACTAAAATTTCGGCCGCCTTCAGTACTTGTTGCATTATGGGCCCAGAGCCTAATAAATCGACAGTGATTTCAATCAATTTTTCTTCTTTGGGTTGGAAGGTTTTGTAATGGTACATTCCGCTTATTATGTCTCTTTCATCTATACCCTCTGGTATCTCAGGCATAGAATAATTTTCATTGTACAATGCAATATAATTGATTATATCTTTATTTTCAACATACATTTCATTGATTCCATGTTTAATAATCGCCGCAATTTCATATGCAAATGCAGGGTCCCACGCTTTTACAGCAGGATTAGTATGTGCCATAAGCAATGAATGACCATCTTGATGTTGAAGACCTTCACCGTTCAGAGTTGTTCTTCCTGATGTTGCCCCCATCAGAAATCCTCTAGCCCTACCATCGGCAGCTGCCCATATTAGGTCGGCAACACGCTGAAAGCCAAACATGGAGTAGAATGTATAGAATGGAATTGTTGGAATTCCTGCTGTTGCATATGACATCGCACTGGCTATGAAAGTAGACATAGCACCTGCTTCGTTGATTCCTGCCTGTATAATTTGTCCTTCATTACTAACTTTGTATTTCATCAAAGTCTTATGATCTACAGGTTTATACAACTGTCCTTCAGGATGGTAAATACCAAATTCAGAAAATAGAGGATCCATTCCGAATGTACGGGCTTCATCAGGAATAATCAACACAACTTGAGATCCTACTTCTTTGTCTTTCATGAGTCCTCTAAGGATTTTTACAAATGCCATGGTAGTACTAACCTCTAGAGTACCTTTAGTCCCTCCATCAAATTCGCTGAAAATTGTCGGTTGAACAATTATCTCTTTTTCGGAGTCTACCCTTTCTGGAATTGGTCCACCGAGTTTTTCTCGTCTGAGTTTCATGTATTCTTCTATTTCTGGTATCATTCCTGGTTCAACGAATGGATAAGATTCTAACTCCTCATTAGTAAATTCTAGTCCAATCATGTCTCTCATATAGATCATCGCATCAATATCAGCCTTCTTTTTTTGATGAGTAGTGTTTCTACCTGCAAATCCTGGGCCTAATCCATATCCTTTGATAGTCCTAGCAAGAATAACTGTTGGTGAGCCTTTATTTGCGCGAGCAGAATTGAATGCAGCATGGATTTTTTCCATATCATGACCTCCAACATTTTCTGTTAATACAAGGAGGTCTTTGTCAGTCCAACCATCAATCATTGCCGATAATTCAGGGGAATTGAAGAGCTCTTTTCGGATTATTTGTGCATCTCCCGTAAGTATTCTTTGTTCATCTCCATCAACTAGTCGATTCAGTCTTTCTGCTAGATACCTACCGTTTTTATGGGCGAACAATTGATCCCATTTTGTACCCCACAATAACTTAATTACGTTCCATCCAGCACCAGCAAATCGCCCTTCTAGTTCTTGTACGATTTTTCCATTACCTCGAACAGGCCCATCTAATCTTTGAAGATTACAATTGATTATGAAAACTAGATTATCCAATCCTTCTCTTGCTGCTAATGCGATTTCAGATAGTGATTCAGGTTCATCTGATTCTCCATCTCCCATCGTATACCAAACTGTACTCTCTCTCGTATCAGCTAAACCTCTGTCGCTAAGGTAACGATTGAATCTTGCATGATGGATAGCAGACATCGGTCCAAGGCCCATACTAACAGTTGGAAATTCCCAATAATTTGGCATCAATCTCGGATGTGGATAAGAAGATAGTCCTTCTCCTTTGACTTCTTGACGGAAATTATTAATTTGGTGTTTTGAAAATCTCCCTTCTAACCACGATCTTGCATATATTCCAGGACTTGCATGGCCTTGAAAATATATGTGGTCACCAATGGAATTTCCTTTATATTTCCCTTTGAAATGATGATTCATCCCTACTTCCCACAGAGTACTTACAGATGCATATGTTGAGATATGGCCTCCAATTCCATCATTTTCTTTGTTTGCTTTAGTTACCATCATCATTGCATTCCAACGAAGGATTCCATGAATTCTTGATTCTACTGACAAATTACCAGGATAGGTTGGCTGTTGATCGGGATGAATAGTATTGAGATAAGGCGTCGATAGCGGACGTATTTCTAGTCCATTTTTGTTGGCCTCAGCAAGAGTTTCTAGAAGTATTTTTTCAGCCTCATGATTTCCTAATTTCTCAATTACCTGTCGAATTGAATCTTTCCATTCTTCGGTATGTTGAGGATCAGAAGGTTCCAAAGATGGTTTACGAGCATACCAATCCATCCAAACTCCTCCGCATTTCTTGTTTATGGGTGGTAGTATCTGTATTTCACAATTAGTACAACTCAATAACTTGGTTTCTATATTGAACCTCAATTGGTAAATGTTTTGAAGGAGTTTTTGTCCCAGAAAAATATGGCTGTAACTAGTGATATTGAGAATATGATTGCAATGTTGAATGATGCACTTGGAGATGCTGCTAAACACGATCGTGGAACTGATGCAGCTGGTAGAAGATTGAGAAAAGCATTGTCTGATGTCGCCAAAGAATGTAAGATAGTTCGTGCTAAGATCCAGGATGAACGTTCCGGTAATTAATCGACAAAACCAAGTCTACCACGTTCTTAGCCGAGGTATGGCAGGAAAACTTCGTCGACTGTTTGCATTTCGTAGTATTGCTTTGAAAGGTGCACGACGAATAAAATCCTTGACCACTAAAGAGCAACGTGCTGAAATTGCAAAAGTTGCAAAAGATCCAGAAGAATGGGGACGTTCTTTGAATGAAGGCTGGGATCTAGTCAAGGATGAATCGATAGATGTGAAAGATGCTATGCTAACATTGTATAAGATTCAACTTGGAAGAAGAACATCCCGACAAGAAAGACGTAATACTGTATCTAAATTAGCATCTATTGGTGTTTTTGTCCCTCCGTTGAGAGTTTTTAGTATTCCAGGGGCGGAGATGATTTTAGGTGTAGTAGCCTTTGTAATGCCATTCCAAATTATCCCAGACAAGATACTTCCCAAGATTCTTCGTTCTTCTGGCGAAGAGGAGACATCTATTCCGACTAAAAAGAGACTAAAATGGTTCCAAAGAGAGAGAAGTACAGTTTTAGATACTGTAGAAGAGAATTATGACTGAACGATTATTTGATTACTGTAGATTTTCCATTCTCCCCCACCATTCATAAAATCTGCTCGACCACTGATATATCCCCAATCTTCTGGTGGATTTTCCCATTCTATCCCAGGTGATAGTACAATCCATTGGATTCCAGATAAATTTCCCCTATTATTCCATCGTTCTCCAGAGAATAATTCAGTTTCCCATTCTGAATTTGGATCTCTCCAATGTCCAGTAATATCCCTAGAATCTATATCATCAATTTCTGTATGGAATGTGTAAAGATAATGCATTCCTAAGGTGGCATCGTGAACAAACAAGAAATCCTCTCCATTATCCATATTTTGTGATAATATTCCAGCAGCATCATCAGTCCACATTGTTTGTCCATGAATGGCAGTGAGTAAGGATATTGGAATGATTAAACATATTCCTAAAATCATAGATTTTGATTTTTCTTTTGGAGTAAATGGTGTCACAGTGGTTGAATCAATTTGATGAATTCGATATAATACAAAGAAAATTGGAACCATTAACATTGAGATATATCTTCCATTATTTCCCATTGTCCACATGACCCATGGCCAATCAGCGTTCCATAATTTAGATTCATAAGTCCATAGTGCAGCGATATAGAATGTAATAGCGGTTGTTAAAACTGAAATTAAACCCACAAAACCTGCAATTTCATGACTACTAATCTTCCAAATTCTCCGTAGATTTCCTACAAAAGGCCAGAGTACCATTCCGAACAAACCGTAAATCACAATTACATCTATTGAGGCAATCAGTAAAGCACTTGTGAAACGCAAGGTCTCGCTTTTTACGATATAGAATGTACCCGAATCTGAAATTATTCCAACAAGAAATAATCCAATCAGTGTGCCTATACTTCCAAGCTTAATTGCAAATGAGGGAGAACGAGTAAGGTCATACCATTTTCCTATTTTATCTGCAGAATGCCAGAGTAAAATAAGGAATATAACAACAAGACAATACCACGGATTAATGCCCTTAACAAATAGGATTAATCCCATTGACAGCCCTGAAATTATTGATGAAGAGAGAACTCCATTCCATGATTGCCATTTTTCATAAATCAATAACCCAAAAATCATCACAATTGTGAATATTGCAACAATTACCTCAGGAAATACTCTTCCAGTTGCGAAAATAAATGTTGGATGTATTGCTACTATTGCAGAGACTGAAATTCCATTTTCTATGGATCCATAAATCTTGAACGTTAAAATCGTGAGAAAGATAAGTATACACATTAGTGAAAAGCCGAGAAGATGAACATTGTTTTCTAAACCTGGCAAAAAATGATACCATCCAAAATCAAGAGATGGAGAATATTCTGGATTACTCGCCATAGGGTCTAACGGTCTCGTATGGCCCCATGGAAGAGTAGCATCTTCAGACTCTCCAAGAGAACTACCTCTTGCCATATGGACATGAGTATCCAAACCTAAATCGCTAGTGAAGGATACAATGATGTTTAACAAGAGCCCGAATATCAATAAGAGAACCCAATTTCTTTGCCGTGATGATTGCTCATTGGAAAGAGACATTGTATCCTCCATAGAAGTTGAGATGCAATCGCTGAGATGAGTCTTATCCAACTAGAAGTCAAATAGTGTTGGCTTTGATTCAGATCTTAGTTTTCCAACAGATGCTAATCTATCCAAAGCACGCATTGTTCTATTTTCTGAGAACCCTCTTTCATTTTGTACAAATTCTCGAATTCTTTCTTCTACAGCCCTTTTTGGGGTAGGTAATTCCATGCTTTCGTTAATTGGATGGTTTAGGAAAAGATTTCTAATTTCTTGTATATTACTAGGTACTTCAATTCCTTTGACTTCTGCTACATTTTCAAGGGTTATGTGTGCTTTAATTAACTTCAATCCTGTCTTGGGACCTATACCTTTGAATCCAGGATGAAAATCGGTTCCAATCATGATTCCAAGATCTACTAGTTGTTCATGGGTAATTCCATGATCATCCAATAGATCGTTTAGAATAATTCGTTCTGCTGTTAGAGTACGTCCAAATTTTTTCGTTCCATGTGACATTAGATTACGGATCATGACTGGAGCTCCGTACAGCAAGGCGTCCCAGTCTTGAGTAGCAACTGCATGTAATTCTCCCCTTTTTGCCCTGACTGCCGCAGCCCCTTCAGCCTCCATAGGGGCTACAATCCATGAAACACCCAGAACATCAAACAGATCTTTAGTTTCTTGAATCATTTCTGGAGTATATTCTGCAATTTGAGGCCCAATTTTCTTCGCTGTTTTCATGTCACCAGATTCCACAGCATGTTCCCATTTTGTTCTTGCTAAATCTTTTCTTGATCTTCTTTCGTTAAGTGTTTCACGTTTCAAATCAGGAGGGTTGCCATCAAAAACAAATACTGGTTCAATTCCTGAAGCAATCAAAATAGTTGCCCTATCTAAGAATCCCATTAGATGAGCTACAGGCCTAGACCTTGAATCTGATAGGGGCCTTCCATCCTGTCCAGTCATTGCAGTAATAAATTGATAAGCGGATAAGAATACATCAATAGCAATGCGTTCTCCTGACAAATCGGAGAGATCTATTGATTCTGCTTTTGCTAGATCTCTTAGGTTACAACCCATATTTTCCCTCAGATATCAAGTTCGTCAATGAAGTCGTCATCATCAAAATCATATTCTTCTTCATCATCTTCTGAACTACGTTGAGAACTAACAATCGCCCAGACTCCAAACCCTAAAAATCCAATTGCAGGGATCAATCCTGCTAATGAGTAGGAACCCCATGTTTGAGGTGAGCCCATTGGTTCCGTATCGGTCCATAGTACTGCATTTCTAGGAGATCCATCTGTCAATGTTACATTCACGTTGTTGATTGGACGGACATCTTCACCATCTTGTCCAAGAACCACTTTCAGTACAACTCCTCCACTTTTGGTTAAGTCATATTCAGCGCACGCACTTGTTTGTCCGTCTTCATCAGTATTATTTTCATTCGAAGTTTCAGTACAATCTAAATCATCAGTATATTGAATGATTGAAGAGAAATAGAGTTGAATTGCTTCTCTTCCGGCTATAGTTGTAATTTCCGAATTGCCTAGTAATTCGTTATGTTCTTCATGAGCCAATCCCCAAAGAATTGCTGAACGGCCATTATGTTGAATAGATTTTGAATAAATCTCATTTCCGTTAAGTGGGACCCAAATTTCAAATTCATCACCCTGAGAAAAGTCAGTCAAAAAACTACCAGAACTAGCTTCTAAAGATGCGAATTGATTTACAGTGTACATATTTGGTTCCATGTCTACATCTGAATATTCTGCAACACTCATGTATGATACAATTGGAGCAGCAACCATTGGTCCGATTAGAGATAGACAGGTTAGAACAGCAGCACCGGTCATGGCTGGCATCCCTGGGGTGAAAACAACTCCACATATAGCCCCAGCAAGAAGGAGGATACCAATGAAAATGGGCAAGATGATTCCTACTTTCTCAGTGGATGATGCTTGGAAACCCAAACCTGCATCTGCATACGGAGTTTTCCAAGCACTTCCTTCTTCCAATAAAACATCCCCTATATCTGAGGTTTCAGGAGGAATAACTGGAATGTCCATTTGAAAGTCATTTTGACCTAAATATAGAGTGTAACCATCTCCTGCTCCGCTAGGTTTTGTGAATTGAATTCGTAATCCAAGAGTTTCATCTGCTTTTATTTCCTTGATATTGTGAAAGAATTCGAACATATACGTGTCTCCACCTTCATTTTCAGGAGAAACTGTTACTGACGTGATATCGACTCCACCCTTTCTAAGAAACACAGTTACATCTGTATTGCAACTTCCTTGACAAAATATACTCAATCTGAAATTTCCTGTGATGGTTAGTTCTGAATTAATTTCAGTGATATTATCACTAGCAACTTGTCCATCAAAGGTGAATTCTCTTGTTCCTCCACCGTTATTTGGGTCTCCTGGAACGAATGCATTTTGTTCTCCAATGCTGTCATCACTATTTGGATCGGATGCTTGAGCATGATTCCACATAGGCCACGTTGCATATCCGTCACCATTTGATTCCCCATAGAAGTATAGACGATTTCTTTCGTGTGTGAGAACTTTAGGATCGTCTGATTGAGCGGTAGTTACAGTGAGTAAAATTGTACCTAAAAAGAGGCATGTAATCATTAGAGCGATTCTTGCTGTAGTACTCCGACCTGCCCCACTCATACCCCCTCCAGCCCATTCGGTGTTATAGAATGAAGGCCAATAGCGCATCCCAGAGGGGGGGAGAAGACATGGTTGCTGCTTGGATTGGGAACGGCTGGCATCCAGCATTATTCCGTTCTGAAGCAAATGCTCTTGGTATAATTCAACAAATTCTTCATCCAAGAGTAGTTATCGTCTCAGACAATAATTCTATTCAGAATTCTGCATTTGTAGATCAATCTTTGTATCCATTTGATTTTTCTTCAGAAGAACCTTGTGCTGAAATAATTGCAGATTGGTTCTCACATATCCAACCATTAAATGACAAAACGATTGCTGTCAGAGCGTCAAAAATGGGGAATATGGAAGGAATTAGTATCAGTAAAATTCAATCTGAGGTTGGAGCAATTCTACATAAAAAAGGATGGAGTGTTAATCTTGAAAATCCAGATATTGAAATTATGATTCATTATTGTGGCAGCCCACAAAAACCGATTCCTCCAGATCCGGTTGATTTAGGTTCACCCTTCTTCATTTGGGGGATACTCCAATCATTCGGCCCCGGCGGTCAAAGTTTTCAAAATCGTTCACCCACCGATCGTCCATATTTCAAGCCAGTTAGTTTAGATCCGAGGCTAGCGAGAGCAATGGTAAATCTCTGTTATACTGACGGCCAACCACCCACTACTATCATAGATCCCTTCTGCGGAACAGGGGGAATAGCAATTGAATCGGCTATGGTAGGAATTCCAGTTATCGCTAGTGATTTAGATCCAGAGATGGTTGATGGAACAACCCTCAATTTGAATCAAATTAAATTCGACGGGGAAAAAATAATTCAATCTTCTAATGCAACAGAACTTCATAAAAAAATTAAATCTATTCCAGGAGCTGCTCATGCATTCGATCCTCCTTACGGGAGAAATTCCTGGACTAGTGGAGAAGGGATTGAGATTCTAAAAAACACGATATATTCTCTATCAATCATTTCGAGAGGTCCAATGGTAATGTTACTTCCAATAAATCCTGATGTTGTAAGAACCGATCCTGATCTATTGAACAATGAAACATTTTCTCCGTTTGATGTTGAACCGGAGGAATTTCGAAATGCATTAACTGCAATTAATTATGATATTTCTATAATACATCCAATTTGGGTTCATAGAAGTCTTGCAAGGGCATTGGTTCGTATCGACCCATGCTAGAAGTGGGCGATACAGGATTCGAACCCGTGTCCTGGCGTCCGAAGCGCCAAATGATATCCAGACTACACTAATCGCCCAGCCTCTCCACTTATGCAATACCTTTCAATCCGACGGATAAGGCCAAGTTTTGTGAGGCAATTTATTTCCATTTTTCGTAAAGATACTGATCTCATCTCCCTCACTCATTAATTTATTTTTCAAAACAAGATTATTCATTGAAAGTAATTCATCTGTTAATTCCATCTCTGGTCCTTCTCCTATCTCATTTGGAGATCGAATGTGAATAACACGATCTACAATTTTATTCTCAAGGAATGATCGCCAAACCGAGGGCCCCCCCTCAACTAGAAGCTCTTGGATCCCTCTATCACCTAGAAGATCTAGTAGATCTTTAGGAGTTTTTTGTTCAGTAACGGATGGCATGGATATTTCCTCAATTCCTTCAATTGAAATATTGTTTGAATTACCATGAATTTTTATCGTAGGTGCATCATCATTCCAAACCTTTGCATTTCTCTCAATCTCCCCTCGAGTATCAAGAATAATTCTAATTGGATTCGTTACCCCACCCCTCTCTACATTTCTAATCGTGAGTGAAGGATTATCTCGAATTACAGTTTTAGAACCAACTAAAATCGCATCAGACTGCAGTCTCAATGCATGTGCGAATTTCAATGAACTTTGGCTAGTAAATCTGCTTGAAATTAATTCATTGTTATCTACTTTATTGAATTTATCAACTGCCATTTTTATAGTTACTAAGGGCCTTCTTAACTGACACCAATTAAGAAAAGATTGCATTTGAATTATAGCGTCATTTTCTAGAATTCCTATATCTACTTCTACTCCGGCAGCCAGCAGGGCATCAATGCCTTTTCCTCGAACATTTGGGTTGGGATCACGACTAGCAATTACAACTTTTGAGACACCGGCCCAAAGTAGTGCTTGTGTACAGGGGGGGGTTCTTCCAAAATGATTGCATGGTTCTAATGTAACATATGCAATACAACCTTCTGTATTTTCTCCCCTCATTTCAGCATCAGCAATTGCTGCCTGCTCAGCATGCAAATCTCCGATTCGATTGTGCCATCCTTCAGCAATAATTCGATTATTTTGTACAAGTACGCAACCAACAGGAGGATTTGGAGACACACGTCCTATTCCTTTCTCAGCAATATCCAATGCGCGCTGCATGAAGCGAATTTGATTTTCCATGCGAATACCCCGCGCCCTCTTATTCTACCGGAGGGGTTACAGATACCCGTAATTTTCGGTAGAATTCAAGCGTTGAACGGTTATACGTTGTTCATGCCAACCTCACCTGAGCCAGTTGAGTTTCATTTTGATTTTGAAAGTAAAAAGAGAGGAGGTGTCTACAGACCAATTTTTTCTCCTATTTTCTCTCGCGAATCGATTGGTATAACGAGACCGTCAAAAGTTCATCTAATGATTAACCCATATTCAGGGAAGAAAAAAGGAGAAAAGGTTGCTTTGGAAGCTAAGAAATTACTTGAAGAGTCTGGGATTCTAGTAGAAACTTATCAATCTTCATATCCGGGACATTTAATTGAATTATCCGCAAATATTACTGCAAATAATGATGATATTTTTGCTGTAGTAGGTGGAGATGGCAGCATGTCAGAAGTGATTACAGGAAGACTGCGAAATTCAGAAGATCGACAATCTCCCATTGTTGCTTTTATTCCAGCAGGAACAGGTAATTCTCATGCTTATGATTTGAAAATAAATGGGGTTGAAGATGCAGTTTCTAGAATTATTTCAGGAAGAATACAAGAGTTAGATATCTCTAGAGTCATTTTAACAGAGGGTTTACCCGGAAAAGAAAAAGAGCAGATGACTTGGTATAGCCATAATCTTGTTACTTGGGGATTAGGAATTGATTCTAATTTAATTGCAGAAAAAATGCGCTTTTTAGGTCCTATTCGATATGATGTTGGAATTGTTATTTCGATTTTACTTAATAGGAGACGTCATGCTAAATTGATATTAGATGGTCATGAAATGGATTCAGATTTTACATTATTTCTTATCCAAAATACACAAACAGGTGGAGCAGGACTTCCTTTAGCACCAGGAGCATCAATAGATGATGGAATGATGGACATTGGTATACTTAATCGCATGCGCCGTGGAGCCATTTTGAAGGCCTTCGGTCTCCTCAAAAAAGAGGGCCGTCATGTCTTTCATCCTGATGTGGTTTATCATCGATTTAAGTCATTAAGGATAGAGACTCCAGTTCCTACTGCAATCAATATTGATGGAGAAAATATTGGAACTACTCCAATGGATATGACCGTTCTTCCTAGTGCTGTTAGATTACTAGCTTGATTAGAATGAAAAGTCTGAGAATTCTTCATCATCAGAAAGACTTGGTCCTTCTCTAGTTTCATATCGAGGCCCTCTTTCATCTGGAACTTCTTCTTCTACTTCTTTTGGAACATCTTTCTTTTTTACTACACGTTTTCTTCTGGATACAGGTGGAGATTTCTGCTGTATTATTTCTTCACTAACATCGGTTTTTGTTGGAGAAATATTTGTCATAGTTGTTTTTCTATTTGATGAAGAAGAAATCGATCCCGAACTAGTGACTCCTCCCCCAATCCTCCTTGAAGAAGGGCCCGAGGATACAGTTTCTTCTTTTGTCATAGCATTTTCCATAACGGCCTTTAGTTTTTCATCCATCTCTGCGGCTT
This sequence comes from uncultured Candidatus Poseidoniales archaeon, assembly GCA_964598735.1. Lineage (GTDB taxonomy): Archaea > Thermoplasmatota > Poseidoniia > Poseidoniales > Thalassarchaeaceae > MGIIb-N2. Next base: position 19,374 of record CAZRCY010000005.1, on the reverse strand, counting down.
CTTCCGTTTGAATTACACCTCTTCCTGTAGTTTTACCAAGGGAAGCTGTGGCTTCTAGTCCATCAGGCGCGCTTTCTAATGTGCCAGATACATCGAATTCTTTGATTTCCATCTTCTTTGTTGCAGTATCATCTACAACCTCAATATTTGATGAATTATCGCTCCGCTTTAATTTTTCAACATCTCGTCGATGTTGCTTTAGTTCTTTATCAACCCCACCAGCAGCTCGAATTTGTTTTTCAGACATTAGTACAGAAGCGGTCTGATTTGCTTTCTTTCGGATTTGAATGGTACTAAACGTAAAGGTTCCAAATGCTCCAGCTGCGCCACCGATTATTACCAATAGAAGATACATAGATCCGCCCAATAATGGAATTGATCCTACTGAATATTCTTCACTAACCGAAGCTTCATTTCCTGCAATTGTCATTGAAGTAACAGCGAAATATGCTCCAAAACTTTCTCTAAATGCTACACTACAATCAGATACTGATAACTCAGTAGGGATACGAATATTCTTTTGATCGTGTAAGAAATATCCTTCAATTGAGATTGGTCTGTTCCAATCAAGTAGCCCAATCATTCCATCTGCAATATTTTCACTAGCAGGTATAATTCCAATTACTGCCCATCCTCTTTTTGATTGAATATCCTCGAATTCAGATCCAAATTGTCCTTCAGCCATTAATGGATCATCCCATTCCTTCATCAATGGTATATCTTGTTGAGGATCTAACTGATGTGGTTTTAGATTACGAGCCTCTTCTAAAGGCATCATATTCACGGCGATCGAATATACTGCAGGACCATCATGATCTGGAAATGCTTTACCGTTAGCTAACCAACCTTCAATTCGAATTGGTGTTCCTCCATATTCTTCAGCAACTACAGATTGTGGAGACTGGGCCATAGTTCCATTTTCTCCTTGACAACCTACGGTACCAATTCCTACAGATTCCAGATAACTTTCTTGGTATACTGACATTCGATCATCAATAACAATCTGAGTATTATTCTCATTTAGAACAGCAGAATATTGTCCCACATCACTTCCCCAATTTACCGGTGAACTGCTCAAACATCCAGCCATTGGAAGAAGCAGAATTGCCAGCAACGGCAGTATGACATTCCTTCGAGGCATGCCCAGCGAGCAACATTGTTGTTCAATACCTTTCCGTGTTAGTTAGGTGGCGCTGACGGAGAGATTCGAACTCCCGAGTCCAAGGGACACTGGATTTCAAATCCAGCGCAATACCAGGCTATGCGACGTCAGCAATACCCTGTCGAAAGGCTAGGTAGATTTCACGGTTTGTGCTAATTAGAGCCAACTAGGCGGTCTACACCAAGCTGGTAATTCAGTTGGAGCTCCTGGACTGGTCAATCCGATGAAGAAGACCATTACAATGATGAAGAATGCGGGGAAAAGAGCAGTCATGGTCAATATCTTCGAATCAGCGTCACCGTAAAGATGCATGAAAATTGCAGCAATCATGATGAATTTAGGAATTGCAATTCCAACAAGTATGCTCATTGTGATGGCTTTTGAAATCTCTACCCCAACAGCAACTACTTCAATCGCAGTCAAAATCATCAAACCCCAGAAATTCATCCAATATGGGTCGCGTCCGAGAATTGTATAGCCTGCCATTATATCACCATTAGAATAGATAGAAGAACGGGAAAACTAGAACCCAAACCAAGTCAACGAAGTGCCAATATAGGCCGAAGTATTCGATTGATACAGCATTCGATGGATTGTATCCTCCTCGTAATGCCTTGAAAGTCAAGTAGGATAGAACAACCATACCTGCGAAGACGTGAACACCGTGTGTTCCTGTTGTCACATAGAAGGTAGAAGCGCTGACAGTGATATCTGCCATCATCATTCCACCAGGGTGGGTACCTGCCTCCATCATCATGTACAGTGCACTGTCTGTTGGAATGTCGAAATATTTCGACGTCGGATCTGCATTATAGTGAACATTAGTATATGCACTGGCATGGATTGTATACCCTTCAGCATACAGTGATTTAATGCTATCATAACCGTGATTGAGTTCTGTTAAAGGACCCGGTGTAGGGAAACCTATGAACCACTCAATCAACTTGAGACTTAAGAAAAGTGTGGCTAAGAGTAGTGTGGAGCCGAGGAAAATTGCAACTTTACGACTACGGTGAGCATCAACATCTGCTTTGTCAATTTTGTATTTCTCAGCATATTTCTTATTACTCATTTTAGCTGTTTTGAGAGCAAGTACAATTGTGAAAGAAGAAATAATTAGAGCGAATGTGTTTACAGCTCCTGGTGCCAAATGGAACCAACTGCTTGCAATTAAATGAGCGGCAGGCTCAAAACAAGTTACTGTTGTACCTTCAACCCATTCACCGGAGAGGAAGAGTTCCTCGCAATTCTGGATACCTAATCTATATCGGATATAAGTGCTGAATAGACTCGTAAATACCATCATTTCAGACATGAGGAACATCCACATAGCAACCTTACGTAAATCGATATTGCGGAATGGTGCTCCTACGCCTTTAGGTTCGTAAACGCCATCAAAAGACATATCTTGACGCCACCAAATCATAAGACCCATTGTAATTATAATCAGGCCGAGCATAACTCCAGCCATAGAGCTGATATCTACTAATTCACCCATCACGAAAATATTCGCGAATGCGTAAAGGAACACTCCGAATCCAATACTCATTACTAATGGAGCATATGAATTGTGAGGGGCTCCATGACTCCAGTCGTGAGGGCCCCATGGCTCTATGTGATGTTCATAATCGTGGCTTCCACTCAATGACTCACCTCCGAATCGTCTTCAGGAACCATCAACCCAGCAAACCATTCTGCAAATTTACTCGGTTCAGATTCATGATATTCATTTGCATCGTGTAGAACTGGTAGGTTGTGTGGATCGAACGAAGGGGTTGGAGGGGGAGAAGTACACATCCATTCAAACGACCATCCACCCCAAGGATCTGCTGGAGCTTTTTTACCTGAAATAATAGTCTTAATCATATTTCCGACAAGAATGAAGTTGGAGAAGAAGAACAAGAATGCGCTTACAGATATGAACAAGTTCCATGATGCCATTTCTGCGGGAATGTTTGTGTATTCATCCACACTAACAAACCAAGTGTGATGTCTTCGTGCCATACCCATAACTCCTAGTTTGTGCATTGGCCAGAAGATTCCGTTAAACGAAATGAATGCAGTAAGGAAATGCAGCAAGCCCCAATTTTCATCCATCATTTTACCAGACATTTTCGGGAACCAGTAGTATATCCCAGCGAACAATCCGAAGACAGTACCTCCAACAAACACGTAATGGAAATGTGCTATGACGAAATATGTTTCATGGAGGTGAGTATCCATTGCTAGTGAGGGGAAGAACATTCCACTAATTCCTCCTAGGGTGAAAGTTACCAAGAATCCTAAGGCCCATAGTGTGTGAGTTCTGTAGATTAGAGACCCTTTGTGCATTGTTTTCAGCCAGTTAAAGATTTTAATTCCTGTAGGAACAGCAACTAACATTGTTGTTAACATAGTTACGAACCTTAGTGTGGGTGACATTCCAGATGTAAACATATGATGTCCATAGACAATGAATGCAACAATTCCGATACCCGCCATAGCATATACCATTGAACGATACCCAAATACAGACCGCCTTGCAGATGTAGCAATTACTTCAGATATTATTCCAAATGCGGGTAAAATTACTACGTATACTTCAGGATGCCCAAAGTACCAGAATAAATGACTCCAGAGTAGTGGGTCGCCTCCTGAGGCGACATGATAGAAGGCAGTTCCAATTGTACGATCCAGATATACTTGGATAAGTCCAACTCCCCAAGCAGGAATTGAAATGAATAGCATTAGATTTGCTACAAAAACAGACCAAGTGAATAGGGGCATTTGCATCCAACCCATTGTAGGCGCTCTCATTGCGCAAATTGTAGTGAGGAAGTTGATTCCAGTTAATGTAGATGAAGCAACTAACATTATTTGGCCCGCGACCCACATTGTTGTTCCAGAATGTGCTGTTTCTGAAACAATATATGGTGCATATCCTGTCCATCCAGTATCAGCTGCAGCACCACTAAAAATTCCTGTAAAGATTAGCAAAGCTCCTACTGGCTGGAGCCAAAATGACATTGCATTTATTCTTGGAAGTGCAAGATCAGCAGCACCTATTTGGAGTGGGATTAGCCAATTTGCAAAACCGTTAATTAATGGCATAGCCGCAAGGAATATCATTACTGTTCCATGCATTGTGAAGAATTGATTGTATTGATCTTGAGTTAAGAAATCATTTCCTGGAACTGCGAGTTGAACTCGAATTAACATTGCCATGATTCCTCCGACTCCTAGGAAAAAGAAACCTGCTAGGAAGTAAAGTGTTCCCACCTTCTTATGGTCGGTACTTGTCAACCAGTCAGTAATCCAAGGCGAGAATACTTCCCAACTAAATCCATTAGGATTCGCTCGATAAAATGTGTATAGAATTACAGCACCTAGTAAGAGTCCTGAGACGATAATCAATGTTGCAAGTACAACAAATGGATCGGCTGGTTCAAGTGGTTCTACTGCAACACCTGATGATGGTCCAGAGACCGATACTGACATTGTATTCCATTTGTCGTCGGCTGTGGCAATTCCATCTCCGTTAACAGAGTTTACAGCTAAATTGAAGGTAGTTGAACCGCTTTCTGGAGAAGTCCAGTTAACAGTCCAGGATGTGAAATCATTACCACTTGTTACAGGCGTACCGCCCGATGCTACGGAATCGTCAACTCCATCGTTGTTAGCATCATCATCAATTCCATTGTGTACAGCTTCACCATTTTCAATTCTTACCCATTCATCGACTGCTTCCAAAGTTCCAGAAGAGACAGCAAGATTAAATCCACCTAAATTCATGGGATTTGCATTCGTCCCCGAAGGCCCTCCTGTGAATGAGACAGTAAGGGTATAAGTTGTACTAGCTGTAAATGTATCAGGAAGACCAGTAATCGCGGGAGTGACTCCTGAGTCAGGAATAGCTCCATGGCAAATACAGCCTTTCTCGGATTGCCCACCGATTCCTGAAGGGAGAGAATCAGCTTCGGGAGCGAGGTTTAATGCTAGTCCAACAACGAGTAAAATTGCAAAAGTCTGGATAAATGATTTTCTTTTCATCATGTATCCCCTCAATTTTCAGTTATTATGGACATTGACAATAGCGGCCATGTAAGCGTGATCGTCTCCACAATATTCAGTACACAGAAGAAGAGTAGATTCTCCTTCATCTCCTCCACAGTTTGCAGTTTCGCAAGTCGGAGCAATCCACAATGAGGAGTGTAATCCAGGAACTGTGTCTTCTTTCACACCAAATTTCACGAACCAAGGTGCATGAGTAACATCTTCAGAAGTCATATTTGCGAGAAAGTATTGCCCTTGTTTTAACTTCAATACTGGGACCATAGTACCGTTTAGATCCTGATATTCGGAAGAATCACAAATGTCTGCATCTAAATCATTGCAGTCAAAACTCCAAAACCATTGCTGAGCTGTTATTCCAATTGCATGATAGCATTTGTTGGGGTCATGACCTTCAGTTCCGCATTCTAAGCCGTATTTACTATCCGGGTCTTCTGGACTTGCCCAAATTTCATTGATTGGTCCCCAAGAGTAGTATGTGAGCCATACAATTAGCAAGAATGGCACAATAGTCCAAGCCAGTTCTAGTTTGAGATCATCATTATGTTTTGGGAATACTCCTACCTCGATCCCATCGATATCTTCCCAGTCATCATCTGTATTCTTGGATCGGTAAACAAGGGAATGATGTGCGAGCCATAGAAAAGTAAACCCTCCAACGATTGCAGACCACATTTCATAGTGGTTCCAAAGTCCATCGAAGGTCGCACTGGCTATACTCATTGTAAGCCCCCCACCCCTTCGTTCATACTCCTGTAGATAAGCATTCGCAGTTGACGTAAAAGAGTGGATTAACTGAGTAGTTATAAGGTTAGAATTCTGAGAATTTCTCCCTATATAAACCGAGATCGGGTTTTATTGATTTACCTTCTTTTTTAGTTGACAACCGGCGAGTTCTGATGCCTCCTCGATACCAACGTCGAATCAATATTATTTCACCAGATTCTATTTCCTATTTGGCAAGGGCTCTCGCCAAGGCTAGACTTCGAAACAGACATCCAGTAAATGGAGGATCAGGTTGCCCAGTAATCGTCGAAGGAAGAAGAGACATGGAGACATTACGGTCACTAGGGTTTGAAGGAGCAATAGAATTGGCAAACAGAGGATGGGGGCAAAGTAGACTTGTAGCTTATTTACACGATTCATATGGCCGAAAGAATCCAGTTGATGGAGGCCCAGCATTGATCTTGATGATGGACTGGGATAGAACTGGTATGCGCCTACATGACAATTTAGTTAGTAGAATGAGAAGTTTAGACATGTGGATCGATGAATCTACAAGGAAGACTTTGATGCGTGCTGTAGCATTGAAAGCACCTACAATAGAAGGTCTCAAAAACTTAGTTGACGATCTAATTCCCTTAATTGATATAGAGGACCCTCCGCCAGATATTGTATTTTAATTAGATTATTCGAACGATTATTGGAAATGAAATGTTTGCTTGCATGTCATCTCGAATACGTTCAATTTCAGTTACCCGATTCGAAAGTTGTTCGTGTAAAGACCGGATAATACCTCTTTTCATCCTTAACCATCGAGGATCTACTGTTTCATTTTTTAGCATAGAATTCCATTCCGCTTTTCTAATCTGTTCTTCTTCTCCTTCGATTCTACTCATCCAGGCCTGATGAGAATTTTCAGTAAGTTCAGTCAATAGAGGCATTAGTCGCATTCGTTCTTGATTTAATAACGCGGTATGAATTTGAGTTCTTGCGGATTCTATAATTTCTTTTTCCTCATGAGTTAGAACAGTTCGACATGGTTCTGAATGTGATCTCGACCATGGATTATTGATAATTTCTTTGATGGGTTCTCCATGTTTATCTAACACTAACCATCTCCTAATTTTTGATTCTCTCAATCCATTTGTCTTCCATTCTACTCCAACGAAATATTTGGCATTATGAGGAAATTCATCAATTCGAATATTTTCTGCAATCAATTCAGAACCAGAAATCCCCTCGGCAAACTTTCGTTTCTTTTCTGAGGTTATTGCAAGTTGAACAATAGGATGCCATGGAGAAAGAAAAATCAAAGCATCTCGTTCTCTTGCCATTTTACTGTCATAAGTCGCCTCAATCCAATGAGGGCCTGAAGTAGTAATCATTCGATTCAACAATTCTAACCATCTAGAACTACCTCTAGCATAATTGATACAGCCCTGGATAATATCATCTGACATTCTGATCATTACCGTCTGATTAGTATCAGCATAATGTTCACCTCTATTTGCAACGATCCAAGATTCTAATATCGACTGAATTGAAGAAGAATCTAATGCTAATTCACGATTCAGTATGTCTTGTCTAACTGCTTGCACACCAGGATCCTCTCCAATGGCAATTCTTTCTTTGAGAGATGCTTCTTCTGTCCAATTATTTCTTGAATTCAGTAAATCTTCAACATCATCATCATGATTTTCTCGATAAGTTTCTATATCTACAATCTTATATCCTGTATCTAGATTGTTTCTTTCAATGTCCTTTGATATTTCTTTTTCAGCAAGTACTTTCATAGCTTTTCCAAGCATAGGATCTACCATTCCCAAAGATGACTCAAAGATATGGATTCTATGTAATAACCTTCCCAAAATTGAAGCATCAATTGTCCCTTCAACACATAGATTTGCAATTTGTATAATTGGACTTTTTTGACCGTATCTATCTAATCTACCAATTCGTTGCTCTAACTTCATTGGATTCCATGGCAAATCATAATTCACTAATCGATGACAATGTTGTTGATCTAATCCTTCGCTTCCAACTTCACTACTCAATAAAATATTGATATCACCTTGAGCAAATCTTGCACGAATATTATCTCTTTCTGCCATAGGCGTTTTGCCAGTCAATATTTCGACAAGAAAACCATCCTTTTCTAAATTATATTTGAGGTGATTCAAAGTTCCATGAAATTGTGAAAATAATAACACTCCTCCCTTATCAATATCCAAAGTTTCGTTCAACCAAGCACGTAAAGCATCTAGTTTAGTGTCCTTTTCACCTAGATTTTTTGCAGCATTTACCAGCCCCTTCTTATTGCCCAATCTGTTGATTAATCTTCTAGTAATTTCATCTTGTTCTTCTGTAGTTTCTTGAAGTCCATCTCTAACTTCATCAATTTTTTCTAGTACATGTTTAGCATATGCTGGTAGGCATGATGATGCCATTCGCTCAGGAATTACTGATGCCCAGTCGAATTTTTTACTATCAGGATTCTTGATTCTTTGCAACGTCTGTGACCAACGTCTTGCAGCATGGTACAAGTCCCATTCTTCTTGTGAAAGTACCACTTGTAGAATAATGGGAACTCTTCGAGCAAGATCAAGATCAAGATCTTTTCTTCGCGTCCTTACTAACATATCATTCAAAGGTCTCATCTCCCTCAGTAGATCAATCACCCTTTTCCTTGCGGTCCCAGAAGATTCAGTAATGTCATCCATTAATGCTCTAATTTCTAATAATCGAGGGTCATTGGCCAAAGACGTAGTTTGTGATAATCTATTTATTTCTATTTTGATATTATCTGAATCAACTGGATCACTAGAAATCATGTCTATTGTCCGATGAATGGAAGCAGTTGGGCTCATAGTCCTGTAATACGATCTTATATTTGGCCATCTGTCAGGAGCGATTAGAGATAATAGAACATATAGATCTTCACTTTGGAGATTAACCGGTGTAGCAGTTAGTAACATTTTCCATTTTGAACTAAGTATTAGCATCTGAATACCATCATGTAGTCTTGATTTTGGATTTCTAGCATGGTGAGCTTCATCCATAACTGTTAGCATTAAATTTAGATTACGATCCACTAGCGAATCTAATATTTCTGCTCTACGTAATATTCCATGACTTACTATCACGACATCATTACTTCCGTCTTCGAGGTGATCCAGAGCCATTAGAAACTCTGAGCATGATTTTGGTGTAATAGCATCAATTTCCACTCGATGGTATAATTCTTGTTTCCACTTAGATCGTAGACCACCTGGGCAAATAATTAGTACTCCTCCACTTTCTCCTCTTGCTTGTAATTCTCTAATTGCTATAATCGCAGAAATGGTTTTTCCAAGTCCAACTTCATCGGCTACTAACACTCCTCCCCAAGGACCTGCGAGCATTCTGGCGATTGGAAGATGTTGATGAGGTTGATCATCCCATCTCCCAAAATTCATTGAGAGAGATTGATCTGATGAAGGTAATCTCATTTCCATTTCTGCTTGAATCATTTTCCATGTCGATGAATCATTAATTGGATATTCTAGAGTCATAGGATATCACCTCCACATCGAGGGGTTTTTAATCGTATGATTCTGGTTCCTCTGGTAATCCTATCCAAGTATTCTTTACAGTATTCAAAACCATATGAGTATGAGAACGTTCTATTCCATCTAGAGATAGTACTGTTTTTGTAAAATTGTTCAGATCTTCTCTGTCTCTTGCCAAAGCAACAACCATTGAATCGTAATCTCCAGTGACGTCGAAAACAGAAACTACTCTCGAATCTTCTGCTATCTTCCCTTGAATTTCTAATAGACGACCCTTCTCTATTCTGATTCCAACAACGACTGTCATCCTCCACCCTATTTTTTCGGGATTTAGTCGAATAGAGTAACCTTCTATTATCCCTAATTGTTCCATCCTTTTGATACGATTGCTCACCGTTCCCTGTGATACACCTACCAAATCTGCTACAGTTCTGTTTGACATAGTAGCGTCGGTAAATAAAATGGCCAATATGGCCCGGTCCGTCACATCGAGCATGCCGCATCTCCCTTCGGGACAAATCAGTTCGGTCCGCCGCTCTTGAAGTTTGCACATCTAGGTTTCCGGAAAGGCGATATCTAGTACCCATCGTTCGTATCCATCTACTTCTAGTCGTATTGTACAAGGCTCATTTTTTCCTTGTTTAGAGATTTGACGAATTTTTATTTTCTTGGTTGTTTGAGTTGGGATTTCTTTCGGTATTTCATTGGAAGAACACCTCCAGTAACCATTTCCATCGATTATTATATCTTTAACAAGTGCACGTCTGGTAGTAATTTCAATAAAATGATCATAATCTGTATCACTGTTTTTTGTTACTATTAATGGGCGGATTAATGGCATATCTTGCTGTCTTCTTTTTTCAGATTGGATTACAAGTATACTTCCAATAATTCCAGAGAAAATCAACAGAAATGAAGTTGCATGATTTTTCTGACTTTCTTGATTTTGATAAAGGATAATTTCAGAATTTCCAGCCCCTTGTATTTCTTTTGATTCTAGGGATATTAGAGATACTATCGCAATTAGTTCTTCATTCCCTATATCCCAATTTTCTAATGAATTAGGTTCTATTTGATGCGTCCATTGGTTTTCTGCTCCCTTTGTTCGATTAATATTCGAATCCCAAGCATGATAGGAAACCACATTTGATTCCGTAGGTCCTAAAGGATGTTCTGAAATTGTTACAGATTTTTTCAATAACAACCACTGTAGTACAACAGTTTGGTCTAATTCATTTTCTAATGTGGTTTTAGCTTCCAATATTATTCCGATATCATTCCCGTGTTTTACGTTTAATTCGATATCAATACTACCTATATCAATAGGTAAATTTTCATTTGATTTATTCCAAAAAACACCTTGAATGAAAATGTCTCCATTTTGCGCATCAAGATCCTCTGCACGCTCAGTTGCTGCCGTTATATGTAATGAGCTATTTTTATCTAAATACCAGACTAACAGTTCTAGATCACCATTTTCCAGTGAAGAAATGACAAATTGTGGGATATTTTGCTTCGATGATGTATCTTCATCTACAAATATCTCAACTATTGGGACAGCCTCCACAACCGGGGCTAAAATTATGAAAAATGTAAGGAAAATGCTAATTTTTTTCATGTGCTTTTCCCCATCATTTTTCTCAGGATTATATCTTCTTGTTGTTTCCACATTTGAGAAATTCGTTCTCCAGCCCAAATTGGAATTCTCCAAAGAATTCCATGTCTTTCTAGGATTAATAAATTATTACCTGAAATAAAATTTTCAATATTTTCACTTGGCCCATCTTTTTCCATAATTCGAGACACAGTTTCATCAGTCACATTATGTATCCTAGATCCTGTATCATTTATGTCAATTGAATGTAAACCTTCAGAACTTAGTCTATAGTTTCTGGAATCTCTCTTTTCCCACGCACGAATTCCAAGATGAATCAAGTTTAGGGGAGGCCATTGTGTGCCCTCGTGTATTCTATCAGGTCTTGATTTAGTTTCCTGAGACCATATTTTATCCATGATGCAACTATTACTCCATAGAATCCGTTTTCCTTTAGTCCATAGACTAGAATTTTCAATTCCTGGGGCATACATTTCAGAAATTAGTGGTAATTTATCGATATTAATCGGTACAGGATATACTCCCTTTCGATTTGGGTTCGAAGGTATTCGTCGACAATTATCATTTGTTGGGGGCTCAATCTTTTTGTTTATCCTAATTTTTGCAACAAAAAATCCCCCATGCCCCGACTCATCTTGATGAATTCTAATACAATTTGTTAGATTTTTTTGGATTTCTAACTTCTTTGACGGCTCAAATCTTTCATCCTCTATTGGATTGATTTCGTCATCTAATACCGCCCAATTCTTCATTCCGTTCCTGTATGATAGTCCTTTGAGGGTTTCAACATCTATTTTTTCTAATTCAATTCCTTCTTCATTTTCTAGGATTCTCGAAATTACTGCTTCATTTTCAATTGGATCTAGAGAACAGGTAGAATATACAATAACGGACCCTGAACGAGCTATTTTTATCGCGCGAGATAATAGGTCAACTTGTAGTGCGTGTAATCTTTTCCCAGCGGATGGTTTCCATTTATTCCATACGTCAGGATTTTTTCTGGTAGTAGCAGATCCGGTACAAGGTGCATCAACTAATATTGCATCATATCCACTACCAGGAATTTTTGGAATATGTCTTCCATCATGCTGAACAATCATAATATTTGGAAGAGAAATTCGTTGGGCATTTGCCACTAAAGTATTAGTTCTCTTTTTCGATACATCATTTGCTACAACAGCCCCGGTTCCTTGTAGGATTTCAGCGATATGTGTACTTTTGGAACCGGGAGACGCACACATATCTAGAATGATTTGATGTTCTTGAATGTCCAGAAGCAGCGATGGAATCATTGAAACGGCTTCTTGTCTAGTAATTCTACCCGTCTCATGCAAGGCGATGAATACCCTTCTATGTTCTGGTGGTATACTCCCTCTAATCCATGGCATGACCCATCCATTAGGACACCACTCAATCTTTTTCGCACCCATTCCAGTGATTTGATTTTCAACCCAATCGAATTCTCTTCTAAGGGGGTTTATTCTGATGGTTTCTCTTAATCTGGGCAATGCAGCCTCTAACCATGAATCTGAATTGTTTGTCCAATATGCCACTGCTTTGAGTAACAGGCTATCTAATGCCTGCTCTCTCCAAGGTCGCAGATCGTCTGCCATGATGCATCCTAAATCCTCATTAGATATCGTAATGTTGGATTACAAGATTAATGGTCAGGACATTGTCGTGGGAACATGAACGTATGGCTGGGAGTCGAACCACTTTTGCAACTCTTGGTGCTTTCACTCCCCATATTATGGATTATTGATTGGCGATCTACTAGTAATACAACACGATATAATCAATTTACGAAATTATATTCATATTATGTTTTGATACTTCTTTTGCTTATTTTAATTCAAGGAATAATAGGTCATTATCAAAATCCATTACATCGTCATGCAATTTTGTGGGGAATCTCAGATTCGATAATTATGTCATCCCTGCATTTTTCTTATGGTCCCGAAGGACGCCTAATTTTTATCGGAATATTCTATTGGTTATACACTATTGTAAGAAAATCAAAATTATTTAAATTTAAAAATTCAATTTATTCCCTTCCATTGTTGCCTATTATCGGTGTTGGCACTTCAGCACAATCTTTTGCCCCAGTAACCGATTCGATAGTTAGTCCATATGCACCTACTCCAACAGCGTATCCGTTTATTTTTTCATTGATGATTGGAATAATATTGGGTGAAGTAATGTTTAGGTCAATACCATTAATTCTTGAAAAAAAAATTACTATAAAGGAATCTCGATTTGTAATAATACTTTGGACAATACTTGTTTTTCTTGTATCATATGAAGACTCAATTTCATCACTTTCGCCATTTAGTACTGTTTTTTCGTTAATTTTCCTTTCTTCGATAATGATGATTACAGATATTATTGGAGGGTTTTCAGAAACATTTCCAGAATCTAAAGGGGAAACTTGGCCATCCTTAGCATTCACTTTCTTCTTAATTTCTGTAGCATTGTTACTAATCTATTTCTTCGCAGTAGAAAGATCGCTTTTAGGAATAGGAATGATATTAATTTCTGCCACCTTGGGATCTCAACTCCCTAGTTTGGGTTTTGATAATCGTAATAGATCTGCACATAGATGGTGTATTTTCGGGGTTGGAGTCGCCTCATTATTATTGATTAGTTTCGTTAATTTAGATGAAATTTCAATAAAAATTATTACAATAACAATTTTGATAGCTCCGATGTCTTGGAATATAGTTGATAGATATCTCGTTTCGAGCAATTAAGATAATTATAGCCACATTAAGAGTTATTTTGTGACTATCATTAAATATCTAATTCGAGATTTTCAATTATCGGTCCTAATGGATCGGGATGGGATAATAATGCAACATATACAGCAACGCAGATCTTCAAGATACGGGAAAGGAGAACAAAGAGTCATACGCACTGATACTAACGAAACAGTACGAAAACTACGAAGTTTGACTGAACGTGCTAGACTCTACGGTCGTGCTGAAGGCTCGTTAGTTCCAGTCGAAGCTCTAGTAACGATTGAAACAGAACATTGGGTATGGCAAACAGTCGATCGTGAAACACTCTCAGAACTAACACATCGCCTCGTTCTTCAAATGAGAGATGGTAGAAGAAGAGAGCTATTTATGACCCACTCATTAGATGCGGCCGTTGAGTCTGCAGCGAGGATTGTCGAGTTCCATGACGGGGTAGTCTTAGTAGAAGCTTTAGCCCCTTGATTTGCTTCGATGGTATGCGTCACGGTAAAATAGAGACCTCTGGTCCGTGGGGTTGGTTAGTATGGCTAAGAAGAAGGAGAACAGCGGCATTCAACAGGCTGCTGGGTTGATTCGTTATTTCGATGAAGAGTCAGAAGATGCTCTTCAAATTCCTAAGGGGGCTGTGTATTTTGCATGTTTTTCAATGTCTATCATTATCTATTTGGCAAACCACGGTGTTTGGCAATGGATATGGGAAAAAATATTTGGATAATTATTCAGACTCAGTTAAATCAACGAATGGTATTTCCTCATCGTCAGATTCAATCATTTGTTCATCTAAATCAGATCTAGTTTTTGGATTTGCAAGAATTAGGAATCTTTCTGCTCGAGACAATGCTCGTGAAACTGCTGGTGCATTTCTATCATGAAGGGCTTGTTTAGCCATCGTTATATTTTCGTCTACTCCCGTTAGGTGTTCTTTACCTATTTTGTCAACTTTGCCAATTAGTTTCCTGTATCGATCTGCAATGAGTTCTATGTTTTCTGCTAATTCGAATTTTCCTGCATCTATCAAATTAGTCCAATTTACTTGATGTTCATTGATTGACAATTCGGTTTTTCTTCTAAATGCGAAAGGGAAAGTTGTTACCCACGGATCTCTTCCCAGACTGGCAATAATATCAAATGCAATTCTTGCTGCATCATTTCTGGCTCCGATAATCTCTATTCTATTGAGATAACACCTTGCAAACAATCCAAATCCCCAATAAGACTCACTTCTGATTAATATTTTCAATTCATTTGATTGTACTGAAATGGTCCAGCGCTGTTCGTCAAATCCTGGGGATTCTATGAATTCAGGAGGCGGATGGGGGCCTAGAGAACTAAGTATGGCTTGGGTAACATCTCCTAGATATACTAAACTTCCACCCTCTGGCCAAGTACTTGGTCTCAACAGTCCTTCACTATCTACTTTCATTTGAGGAGTTCCTGTTCGGACTTGGGCCCATAGTTCAAACTTCCCCTCCTCCATGAAGTTCGCTTTACCTTCCTAGCAATGATTCCTGCGGTAATTTACGGTGAAATTCATACGCCGCCAAGATAGCGGGTGATTCATGGCGAAGCCTAGTAAGAAGGTCATAGAAGCGTTGACAGCTATTCCGGGGGTTGGTGAAGCGACCGCAAAGAAGTTAGCAGCAGCAGGAATGAGTTCCAAATCTGATGTAGTAAAAGCGGGGTTGAAGGGTTTGAAGGCTGCTGGAATAACAGCCGGAACTGCATCGAAGATTGCTAAAGCTGTAGCATCGTCCAATGTTAAAGCAGTTACAAAGAAAGCTAAGGCACTCACAAAGAAAGCCAAAGTCAACAAAAGTCCTCCTCCAATTACCAAGTCTAAGGTTAGCACAGAAGAAAGTGGTGTAAGAGGAGATCAGATTGGGACAAAGATTGCTGCTCCAAAAAGTGTTGCTGACATGCTCAAGAGGGTAAAAAGATCAGATTAACCGCTTTGATGAAGTAGTACCTTCTCTTTTTTTCAATTATGCCTAGGCGTAAATACGGTCGTCTGACAAAACCTCTTGAGATTCCACCTAAGGATAATTGCTCAAGATGTAGATCTGGAAAACACTGTCCCATTCCTGGACACAAAGGAAATGAGGTTAGAGCAAATAGACAATGGACAGGTCCCGAGGATATCGATAAGAGACAGAATAAGAAAAAGCCAGGGCAAAAGCGCTGATTATTCTTCAATAGCCGCATTTTGTGCTCTATGGTAGATTTCTCGAAGTGTTTGATCACTAATATCGAGATATATTCGAGTTGTTTGAATATTTGAATGTCCTAGAAGACGTTGAATAGAAACTAGATCTACTCCTCTCTCAAGTAGTCCTGTGGCGAAATTATGTCTTAGAGTATGTGGCGTCAATCTAGAACGGGGGATTTTTGCAGAATCAGCAATCGAGTCCATCATTTTTTGAATATATCTTGGAGCTACTCTACTGGATCTTGTTGATATGAAAACCGCATCTACATCATCTCCCGTAGGATTTTTAGTTTCTATTTGCATTCTACGGGAACCAAACCATGCATTCATAGAATCAACAGTTTTTTGAGTGTAGAGGACTAACCTATCCTTGTTTCCTTTACCTCCGTAGATTCTCGCTGATTTGTCTCCCAGATCTAGATTATTCATATCAAGTGAGCATAGTTCTGAGACTCTCATACCTGTGTCCAATAATAGAGTGATAATAGGTTCTGCAAGTGGATTTTCGGAATTTGCCGCAGAGTCCCGTACACGCTCAATCTCATCACGTGTTAATGTTCGAGGTAAGGGCCTTGTCCCACCGGGTCTCTGTACCCAATCGGGAATTCTATGTCCTAGAAATTTGAATAGATGACCAATTGCAGCAATCCTCGCATTGATGGTTGCAGGTCTGAGATTTGAGATTGATTGAACAAATAAATCCAATCTACCATTATTCGGATCACATCGATTATGCATTTCGGAAATTGCCATTTCTTCAATGTCCATCTCTCCTTCACCAGGTAATAGAGTCAAAGCAAATCTTCTTGCCGAAGAAAGATATGATCTAATGGTGTGTTCACTTTTCTTCTCTGCCCTCAACTGGGTTTCCCACAAAGAGATCCAAGGAAGATGTTGAATTCGAACTAGCCTTGATGGAAGGATCTGTCCGGTTCCTGTGAAATTTGTATCGAAAGGTGTTGCTAAACGTCCGTGGGGGCCATTTGGTGACCATCCGCTACGCTGTCGCTCGCTATCCATGGGTCCCATCCCATCCCCGAAGGGTATTACCAGATGGGGGTGTTATGTTTGAAACCTTCCTGATGATTGAAAAAGATAGTTACTGTTTTTCATCTAACTAATTGCAGCCGATGACTCATCATTTCCTTCGATATGGGATCTCATCAATTCTAAATGCCCATACAAAACAATTTGGTCATTTGGTTGTAAAACTAATTCATTATCAGGTGACCAGATATTTTCTTTTCCACGAATTATTGTTACTACATTTGTGTCAGGTGGTACAACTTCCGAAATAGATCTTCCAATAAATTGGGGCCATGTGTTTAGTACTACTGTTATTGTTCCAAACCCAGTTCTTCTTCTAACGATTTCATCTAAGTTTACTGATTGTATCTTATGTCGCTTAGAAATCATTTCGATGATGTGGCCTGCAACATTAATTCCAGATGCTTTTTCGATTCCTTCCAATCCTGGACTTGAGTTTACTTCTAATAGAATTGGCCCAGTTCTTCCTTCTAGTAAATCAACTCCTCCAACATCTATTCCTAGATGATTTGCTGCTTCAATAGCGACTTTAGCATAATCATCAGGCAGATCTATTTGTTCTACTCTGCCACCGAGGTGGTAGTTTGATCTAAATTCTCGACCGTTGGATACCCTCCTCATCGCCGCTACAACTTCACCACCGACAACGATTACTCTGATGTCCTTACCATGGCTTTCTTTGATATATTCTTGAACAAGTACAGTTTTTCTTTCAGCAATTAGTCTGTATGCCATCTCCTTAGCCTGACGAATTGATCTAACTAAAAACACTCCATCTCCTTGAGTTCCTTGAGTAGTTTTGACTATGCAAGGAACTCCTCCTACTCGTGAAAT
The DNA here is from genome assembly GCA_964598735.1 of uncultured Candidatus Poseidoniales archaeon. Taxonomy (GTDB): domain Archaea; phylum Thermoplasmatota; class Poseidoniia; order Poseidoniales; family Thalassarchaeaceae; genus MGIIb-N2. The sequence goes on along the minus strand of CAZRCY010000005.1, from coordinate 1,433 downwards.
TGCTCTTTCAACATCTTTCCATGAGGTAACTAAAGCCGTTTTTGGGACTGGTACTCCCTTTTGGGAAAGAATTTGGCTCGCAGTTAATTTATCTCGGCTTCTAAGTATCGCATCTGCACAATTTGCAACGTAAACACCCATGCGCTCGAATTGACGAACAACTCTAACACCTTCTGTGGTGACTGAATATCCAATACGTGGTATCACAGCGTCAGCATCCAATGGCCAACCTTGGTAAATTACTTGCCCGTTTCGATCATCCAGAACCAGACTAGTCTCTAAGGGATCTACAATTTCTACAATCATCCCTGTTGCATCTGCTTCATTCATCAGACGTCGAGTACTATACAACTGTGGGCCCCTGGACAGAATACATAGTCTAGGCGCCCTCATCAACTTGCAACCATCCCGGTCTTGTTTTGAATTCATCCCTGTTTTTGGGGTTTTATTGAAGACTAAGTGGTGCATCCGACCATCTATGCAGCCCCCTAATGCTGCCCCATCTGTTCCTGCTGGGCCTACATCTGCTCCCACTTCTTTCGATCCAATCGCCGAGATGGAAGATAAGCGAAATAGAAAAGAAAAACGTGAGCGACAGCTTGAGAATTTGAAGTCAAATCGATCATCTAAGCGGATTAATGTGTATCTTACTCTTGGAATTCTTACATTATTATTCGTGTTCTCATTTTTCCCTTTATCTCAAGGAGATATTTCTTCTAATCCTCACGAATCATTGTCCTCTGAGGAAGTTACTTCATGGATGGATCCAATGAGCCCACTTCATTGGACTCAAGAACAGATAGATGAACGTGCAGAATCTAAAATCTGGGATGGTAGTGATTTCAATGCGGGATCTTTTGAGCAAGAATTAAACTTAGGTATTTGGCAACCATTCAAATTAGGTCCACTGAATGATGTTCAAGTCAAAGTTAGTCTCAAGGGGTACAGATTTGACGGTCGGAATACTTCGTTCAACATTGGTTTGTTTTATGCACCCAATGGATGTGATGCTCTACCAACCACTGAAATTGTCTGGAATAGAGAATCTACTTCGAGAACTACAATAATGGATACAGAAGAATCTGCGGCACTTCCTCCGGGGGAAATTCGTGAAATTACTTTAACAGTAAAACCTGGACGTTATTGTTTAATTTTCCAGTATTTAGATGCTCAAGATTATAATCATCCTTCTTGGAGTAGTACTCAGCAATTCTGGAAGGCAACTGTTGATTCTGAAGTAGATATGTTTTGGCCGAGAGCATTTCTTCTTCCCATATGTGTTCTGATGTTACCTTTGCTAATTTTATCAATTATTAGTGCCCAAAAAGCAGGAAGAGCATTCAAGGAATTAAGATTCCCTGAATCGTCCTCTAAGTCCACCGAAGAACAGGTCATGGATGCTGCGGAGGCTGAAAGGGCAATGGGTATGGATC
>CAZRCY010000004.1:0-37348 GCA_964598735.1 uncultured Candidatus Poseidoniales archaeon | reverse complement strand
GATTCTATTTTGCACTATGAAGTTGAGTTTGTTGTTCGAGTTGGAACAGATGGTAAACCAGATGGCTGTGGAGTAGGAATAGATCTTACCAACAGAAGTGCTCAAGAGGTAGCCAAATCAGAAGGTATGCCATGGACTGATGCCAAGGCATTTCCAAAGTCAGGACCTTACAGTATGTTAGTTCCCTATGAACCGCTTCCATATGAGATAAAATTAGAAGTAAATGGAGAAATTAGACAACATGGCAATACATCCAATATGGTTCATAACGTAGACGATTTATTCTTAGCGATACATTCTCGCTTTATTCCTTCACCCGGCGATATTGTTTTCACCGGTTCTCCAAAGGGTGTAGGTCCTCTGTTTCCTGGAGACAAATTGGTGGCCAGTTTATGGAAAAGCAACGCTTGTCTTACTCATTTTGAGGCCGAAGTTGTCTCTTCTGAAAAATCCGAATTGGGCGCTTCTTTCAAATAAGGAGAGTGAGTCGGCCGAAAACGGAGGCGACAAGAGTGGCACAGTGGCACGGCATCTCTAGACGCAAGCCTTCGGGTGCTCGCCTAAAGCGTCCGAATCGGTATCGCGGAAAGCGAAGAACCGAGATTTCAAGTGAGAAACTTTTTGCATTTATTGCTGAAGAACCTCAGAATAAAGTGTACCGTAAGCGTAGTGGTAATGTTACCGTACGTGTTCTTGGTGAGAAGATGATTAACGTAAGCGATGCTTCAGGAAAGACACAGCGTGTTGAAATGACAAATGTTGTTGAAAACTCTGCGGATCCTAACTATGTCCGACGAAATATTCTGACTAAAGGAGCTATTGTTGAGACATCAATTGGTCGTGTTAGAATCACTAGCCGACCTGGAATGGACGGCGTAATTAGCGGCGTTCTTGTTGAAGAGTGAGCGAAGAACCCAAACGGGTTAGCCCACCAGACTTTTTTACGGGGTAGATTTTGTGGCTGGAGATCCATCTAGGATTTCGATATGGACCGGCTATTTCGACTCTAGATTAACTCGACGCCAAGGCCGTCGTGTGAATCGAGATTGTGCCATCCCAAATCCAAATCTGGAACAACTCGCGTATGCTGCAAAATCCCTCGGAATTAGAAAGATGAAGAGAGTAACTAACAAATCTCATCCTAAGAGACCTAGATTGAGCGAAGGTCTTCTGATTGTTTCATCCAAAGATGCATTCGGTGCAACTGGAACAAAATCTAAAGAGGAATTAATGCAAGCAATCGGTTCTAGTTTGTTTTCTAGTTACGAAGAAGCAAAGCAGAGGAAAGAGGAATCTAAGTCAAAAGGACCAAGAAAAGGAGATAAATCAGCTCGCTCACAGAGAAAAGGACCTCAGATTAAGCCGTCACGAAGAAAGAAGAAATTTGGTCGTAGATAATTTCATACTTTGACAATATGTATCCATTTGTGCTTATCTTCTGATCGACGTAGTTGTATATCTAATAATGAATGATATAATTCATGGGTGATTTTTCCCACTTCTCCATTGCAATATTCGGTAACTTTGTCTCCATGTTCTATACGCCCAATAGGAGAAATCACTGCTGCAGTTCCCGCACAAAATGCCTCATCTGCTTGCATTGCAAAATCTACATCAACTTTTTGTTCATTGACTATATATCCAGAATCTCTGGCTAATTGTACAATACTATCTCTAGTAATTCCCGGTAGTATGGTTCCAGTTAATTCCGGAGTGTAAATGACCCTATCTTTTACACAAAAAAAGTTAGCAGCCCCTACTTCTTCAACAAACCGATGTTCAACAGCATCCAAATAGATAATTTCCGCATATCCTTCTTTTTTTGCATTTTTTGATGGCATCATACCCGGTGCATAATTCCCAATTGCCTTTACACCTCCAGATCCTCCCGGGGCTGCCCTGTGAAATTCATCAGATACCTTCAGAGAAATAGGATTCATTCCTCCCTTGAAGTAAGGACCTACTGGAGAAACAAATACCATAAAAGTAAATTCAGGTGCAGGAGCAACTCCAAGAATAGCCCCACTACCCCATAAGACTGGACGAACATACAATGCTCCTCTTCCAGTCGGAGGAATCCATCTTTCATTTTCTTTGACAACTGATTCTACTGCATGGATGAAGATATCTTCGGGAACAGGGGGCATTCCTAACCTACTTGCCCCCTGAGCAAATCTAGCAGCATTTTGTTTAGGTCTAAACAAAACTATCGAACCATCTTCTGATCTCTGTGCCTTCATCCCTTCAAAAATTCCTTGTCCATAATTCAGAACTCCAGCAGCAGGAGAGATAGATATATTTCCGAAGGGAAGTAACTCTCCATCTCCCCATTCTGAACCAGATGGAATAACTTGACGATACATCACATCGGTAGCAGTAAACGAGAAAGTAAGGCTATCCCAGTCGATCTCCATCTCGATTCTCACCCACTGGACTCTGTCCGGTGAACAGGAGAATCAAAACTCGTCTATGAACGATTCCCTCAGATAATCATTAAATTATTCTGGGTACATTCATGACCGGTCGCAATAATCGAGGTTTATGGTTGCGCCCTCTCCTCAGTGGTCGGGATCAGTTTGTGTCATAGATACTTCTTACCAGATACGCAAAAATGGAGGTACAACTATCGAACTTTTTGCAAGATCTAAGGGAGGTTTTTCTCTCACAATTCTGGTTGAAGGATTATCACCGCATGTTGTAATAGCCGCCCCAGATGAACCCTCTCCTTCAATGCTTCAAGCGAGGTTATCTGAGGTAAGAAATGATGATAGAGTAGTGAAAATTCATGACTCACGAACGCTATGGTCTGAGAATGGTGCGATTCCACATTGGAGAGTAGATGTTACTCAGCCGAACATCGTACCCAAATTACGCGAGAAATTAAGTAAAGAATGGATTGTTAGTAGTGCTGATATTGTTTTTCCCCTCCGACTTTTTCTGGATAGAGACATAGGCCCGCATATTGAGGTTAAAGGAAATGTAATTTGGGCTCAAAGAAGAGCTCCAACAGAATTCGTTTCAACATTCTCCGATTCTGATAGGGGGGAAATTGGTGATTTAATTCGAGAATATGGAGGAGCAGGGCTTTATCCAACAGATATGATTTTGCATTGTAATGTTGATGATATTCTACAGACTGACCCGTTTAGAACCCCATTTGTCATTGCTTCCTTCGATCTTGAAACTAGCGTCATTCGTCCAGATATTCTCTGCGCTGCTGTGGTAATCGATCGTGATGGTAAAAGAAATGAATTTGCCATAGACGGTCCTGAGAAAGAAATTTTATCCAAATTAACTCGAATTATTCAAGATGAAGATCCAGACATTATCACTGGTTACAATATCGACAATTTCGATCTTCCTAGAATTGAACAACGGAGATCAGATTTAGCAGGTTCAGATGAAGGATATTCATTGGAAATGTTTGGATGGAGTAGAAGACCTCTAAGAGATGGTAAACGCGCTCTTCCCTCTCGGGGTCAATCTCGTAGATGGGTTATTCCTGGACGCTGTGTTATGGATGCATGGTGGGAAGCACGAATGGCTCTTCGTCCTCAAAGAGAATCACTACGTTTTGTAGCAGAGTTACTTTTTCCCGAACGTCCTGAATTAAGAAAAATGGAAATTGATGCTAGTAAGATGGATGAAGAATGGAAGAATCGTCCAAATGAAGTACTCAAATATTGTATAATGGATACCATACTTCCTATAGAAATCTTAGATGCAATCCATGCAATAAGAAGTAAAGAAGCACTAGCTTCTGTTTCAAAAATACCTATTCAGCGAGCAATATCAGGGACTACTAGTCAATGGATTGATTCGTTGATGATTCGTCTCGCAGATAGAGAAAATATTGCAATACCTCAGACTCGAAATGTTGGTCGCGGAGATCAAATTGCCGGTGGGCATGTACAAGATGTAGAATCAGGATTGCATCCTTGGGTTGCTGTTCTGGATTTCAAGTCAATGTACCCTTCAATAATGATTGAACAGAATATTTGTTTCACAACCAGAATAGATCATGCTCATGCCCCTGACCACGGTTTGAACATTGCTCCTGACGGTACAACATACCTAGATAGATCTCATCGAATTGGATTAGTCCCACGATTACTTCAGGATTTGATGAATGAGAGAGACAAACAGAAGAATGCAATGAAGAGTGCTAGAAGTACTGGAGATATTTCTCTGGAGAGATTCCATGATAGGATGCAATATGCTGTTAAGATACTAATGAATTCATTCTATGGAGTCTTTGCATCATCTTTTTACAGATTCACTCATCCAGAAATCGGTGCATCGATTACCTCTTGGGCTAGATCTAATATACAGTCTGTAATAACAACTCTCGAGTCTGAAAAACAAAGAGTTGTTTACGGCGATACAGATTCAATTTTCATCAGTTCACCTGTTCCTCCTGGAATTTCTACTAAAATTCCAGATGATAAAGACGAGTCTCGCTCTGATTTTGAAGATGCCAGAGAAATTACAGTCAGATTCGGTAAAGACCTTGCTCGTAGATTTAGTAAATCCGGCGCAGAACTTGAATTTGAAGCTGCATTAGCTGCGATGTTTAGTCACGGAGCGAAGAAGAGATATTTCGGACAAGTGGTATGGCCGGAAGAAGATCTTTTGATTCGAGGATATGAAGTTCGAAGGTCGGATTCCTTTGTTTTATTGACCCAATGTATGATGTCTTCTTTTGAACTAATCCTGGCTGGTGAAACAACAAAAGCAGTAGATGAAATTCGTTCTCTCATTCAGAACGTAAGAGAAAGAAAAGTCGAACCTCGAGATTTAGTAATCAGTCGTTCATGTAAGGGTCATCTAAGGTCTGATGGAAGTGTGTATTTTACAAAGGCATACAAGAATCCCGACAGTATGCCTTATGTTTCAGCAGCAAAAAGTCGTATAACCCGTGGTCTAAATTTTACACCGGGCATGAAAGTGGGATATCTTGTTACTGATGCATCGAATAGTCCAATGACAGTAATTGATTGGCATGAGGATGAAACAGGTGAAAGTCAGTCAGATTTCGATCCTGAGTATTATGCAAAAAGAATTGCAACAGCAATGGGTAGAATCACAGAAGTTTTTGGTTGGAATGAGAACGATTTGTTACAAGGTTCAAAACAAGGAACTCTTGACTCATGGCTGTAATTTCTTACTCAACTAAACATCAAAAGATCAATTTCTCTCACAATTAGTCGAATGTCTGATAGGTGACCTCCACTGAGAACATAACATGACGGGAACGTTGCTACGTGCCATTCTAATTACCGGTTTGCTTTTAGCACTACCTTTAGCAGGATGTCTAGAGTCTATATCGAATAATCAACCACCTACCGTTGCAATGACGATTTCTCCTTCTGGAACGTTGAAGGCACAAGAGCAAATTACCTTTGACGCAACCGGGAGCTCAGATCCGGATGCTGACGCTTTGACATTTACTTGGAATTTTGGAGATGGAAATACTGGAACAGGACTAACCGCAAAACATACCTATGCCTCACCAGGGGATTTTACAGTCACACTTACTGTTTCTGATGGTCAACATGAGGCTGAAGCTACAAAAGATGTAACTGTGGTTGATGCAAGTGCACGTTTACCACATTCTCAGATTTCTGGTGACAAAGATGACGATTGCCTTGGCGAATCACCTCCATCTGGAACATACATTCTTCATTGGGTATGCGATGAAGATCTGGATATTTCGGACCGTAGTGTTTCAGTTTCTATCGATATTGAACTAGATGGTAGTGAGTCTTGGGCAGGATGTGATCCTGAAGATTCTCAGTGTTATGCAGAAGAATATCTCACCGATTACAATTGGGACTTAGGAGTGTTTGTAGATTCAGATGGAGATGGCAATCTGGAGAATGATGTTGATGGTACCGGAGAGACATATGTATGGCAATCTGTGACTGCTGGAGAGTATAAGATATCTCTAGAGGTAATAGATAATAACGAATACAAAGATATTGATGATTCCCTATTGTTTGTTAATTATCGTGGCGAGTGGAATAATTTTGAGTTAGATCGTGCCAATGGTTCCCAAGGTCTTTCTGACAGTATTTTATTCGATTTACCCGTGGTATACAACGAAGAAGAAAAGAACACAATTCGGTATGTCAAACTCAAGTTGACCTACCCAATTGAAGATTCTTCAGATGATTGGCCGTTTGGGTGTGCAGGTGATCAGTGTCACAATCGTTTTGATATGTTTGTAGAAAACGAAACTGGGGAAGAAGTAGCTGATACAACTGCAGTAACTGACGAACAGATGACTTATGGTGATTGTGACACCGGAACTGAAGAGGACCCGGGAAACCGGTGTCTCTGGCTCTCGTTGACTTCATCTCAGTGGAGAGAGTATCTTGATGGGGAATATACCGTAAGGATTCAGAATCAAGAACAACATAATGCAGAAATAATTGAGTTTGCAATTGAATTAATTTACAAGTGATTTGACATCTCGTTTCTAGTTTCCAGTCATTTGAATGTCACATTTCATTTAGGAATAGACTCAAATAGGCTGCTTCGGTCGCAGCGTTGCCTAACACAGGAGTGATAACACATGGGATCGCAATGGGAAGACAAAAGCAAGCCACACTTGAACATCGTTTTTATTGGTCACGTAGACCATGGAAAGTCAACGACGGTAGGTCGTTTACTTCTTGACAGTGGACATATTGAAGCACACGTAATCGAGAAGAATGAGAAGCTCGCAGCAGAACAAGGTAAGGCCGGGTTCGGACTTGCTTATGTTATGGATGGACTCAAGGAAGAGCGAGAGCGTGGAATTACTATCGACGTAGCTCACAAGGAGTTCTTTACCCCTAATTGGTATTACACAATTATTGACGCTCCGGGTCACCGTGACTTCGTTAAGAATATGATTACTGGTACCAGCCAAGCGGATGCAGCAGTTCTACTGTGTGCTGCAAATGATGGTGTGAACGCACAGACTAAGGAACACGCTTTCCTTGCTCGTGTACTTGGAGTAAAGCAATTGATTGTTAACGTCAACAAGATGGATATCAGCGGTGTTGATTATTCAGAAGCCAAGTACAACGAAGTTTGTGAGCAAGTTGATGCTCTTCTGAAGATGGCCGGATTCAATCCAGCAGATGTTCCTAAGATCCCTTGTTCTTCTTTCAATGGTGAGAACCTGTATGAAGGTTCAGACAACATGGGATGGTGGAAGGGCACCGAGTTTAATGGAAAGTCAGTAAAGACTCTTTTCGAGTGTATTGATGCTGTTAAACAGCCAGACAAGCCAGTGGATAAGCCTCTTCGTCTACCTATTCAAGATGTTTACAAGATTAGCGGAATCGGTACAGTTCCTGTAGGAAAGATCGAAACAGGTGTTCTAAACGTAGGAAAGAACGTTGTATTCAATCCTAGTCAGAAGACAGCTGAAGTAAAGAGCATCGAAATGCACCATACACAAGTTACTAAGGCAGAGCCAGGCGATAACGTCGGTTTCAACGTTCGTGGACTTGCTGCAACTGATATTCGTCGTGGTGACGTTGCTGGTTACTCAGATAACGAACCAAATTTCGTACGGCACGATGAGACCTTTGTTGGACAAATCCAGTTGATGGATATTCCAAAGGCGATTGGTGCAGGATACACTCCTGTATTTCATGCACACACTGCTCAGGTTGCAGTTCGTTTCGTTGAACTTCTAGAAAATGCTAAGACTAAGGAGAAGAATCCAGCATTCCTCAAATCAGGTGATGCGGCATTGATTCAGTTCCAACCAACTAAGCCTATGGCAATCGAAGAGATGGGTTCATTCCCTGAACTAGCTCGCTTTGCAATTCGTGATATGGGTAAGACTGTTGCTGCTGGCGTCTGTATGAAAGTTCAGAAGAAGTGATTTTGAGAGTAGTAAGGAGTTCGGAGTCGGATTCCCATGCCCGTCATTACCACTATCAAACTGACCGGGGAGGATCACAGAGCAGTAGATGGGGTTGCTGCGTTAATCAAGCAGATTAGCGATGACAAATCCGTTCAAATCCGTGGCCCTATCCCCCTTCCAACACGTCGTTTGGTGGTTCCTACTCGAAAGTCTCCTGATGGGGAAGGTTCGGAGACTTGGGATCATTGGGAAATGAGAATTCACAAGAGATTGATTGAATTAGTTACTAATACAGCAAAAGATCACAAAGCTTTGGAGGATCTAATCAGAATTCCAATTCCAGATTCTGTGACCATAGAGATCAATTTGCGTCAAGTGAACTAGTCTGTTCATATTGAGGCATTTTCAGCATAACCCATCTTGACCATTGCTTTTGCTAAAACTTCGGGGAAGACGAATACATCTCCAACTAATGGTTGCACTTCGTTCCCATCAAAATCCATTACAGCTTGTTCAACATCCTTGATAAAACGAATTCTAAGACAATCGTCGTCTAATTCTATACGATTTTTGTCTTCAATCTCTTCTTGTTCATGAGGGATATCTTCATCCCAACCTTCCTCTAGGTGAATATCAGGTGGAGGCATTTCTTGTTCAATTTGCTCTAATGGGATACTGTCCTCTTTTTCCACAAATTCTGTTAAAGGGGCAATTCCTTTAATCGTAGTAGAAATTGATGTCTCTCCAATTCCATTCTGCATTTGTTCCCAATCAATCTCTGTTTGGAATTTTTCAATTAGTCTACATACTCCCTCGTAAAATGCCCGTTCAGATGCATCATGTTGAGCCCAATTAGGTTCAGATATGTCAGAAGAATTCCCTCGATTGAGTAGAGTCCTCATATTTGCATGTCGTACGAATGCATTGAGACGATGTTGAATGATTGATCCTATCGCCCATCTAATGTTGTTTTGTCGTTTTTGTAAGAGTTGAATTTTTGCTCCCCATCCTTCTCTTCGTATACATTCATCCATTTCAATTTCAATTGATTGAGTAAGTTGTGAAACTAATTTCCAGAAATCAGAAGTTGGAAGTGGAACTGGTAAATCCTGTTCTGCCTGAGATCTTTGTAAAGCCATTAATCTTGATTCAATTGCTTGAACAGCTTGATCTGATAGTGCATTCGCGGAGGAAACCTCTGCTGAACTGACTGCCATCCTTACCTATTAAATCGGGCCGATTCATGAACCATTCGACGCATTTTGGAGTTTATCGGGGAGCCGGACGATTCAAACACACCTTTGTCCTTTCACCGCCATGGAATCTGCCGAGTCACGTCGTTCGGCAGTGAGTCTCGCGATACTAATGCTTGCAATGTCAATGTCTCCTCTTCTGATTCAAGCAGAAGAAGTACCATGGATTGGTCCGTCAACATTCTTACTGGAAGAGGCGATCATTGATGGGTTTGAAATTGAGTCAAATGGTACAGTAACAGATGCATGGATATTATTGGATTCTGATGGTTCAGATGTTTATTCAGCACCTGGATGGGAGGCTGGAAACATCGGAAGAAATTTTTCTAATGGAGTAGGTCACAATACCTCTACTACCTTATTTTCTGGAGAGTTAAGTTTAGACAATGCTGCCAATCATGGGAGAATTCATGATTTTGAGGAGTTAGAATATAGATTCAATCAATGGATTCCAGGTGGAACAACTAGTGTTTGGGAAATAAGCAATCCTTCATCACTTTCAGGAAATGTAGTTACAATTAACACATCCTTCAATCAAACTCAGACTGCAAGAGAGAATGGAGGGGGCCATGCTCCAAGACAAACTACAGATGGCTCATTGCTTGCATTAACCCAAGCGGATCAATCACTAGACGCAGGCGTTCATTCATGGATAGAAAGTCCAGTTTATCCTGTACCTAGTTATGTATCTAATCTTACATTTTCTCTAGATCATTGGCTGCACATATGGACTGATTCAGATTCATCGGGTTCAGGTGCAGGAGCTTGGATTGAAGCATCATTTGATGGAGGAAATACTTGGAATTGGGTAGAACCTGAGGGAGGTTATGGAAATACAATATCTACTGCTGCTCCGATTCCCAATGGGGCTAATGGATCTGGTTTTCCCGCATGGGCGAGTATGAATGCAACAGGTTGGCAACGTTCACAGATTGTTTTCGATGACCATCCTATGCTTGCAAATGCTTCTAGCTTATCTGTTCGATTGGTGATTTGGACTCCTATAACACAGCTAGTAGAGAGGCCAGGTTGGTTCGTTGATAGAGTTGGGTTTGAGAATGATGGACACCCTCCAGGAGCTTGGTTTCATGGAAATTTGAATGGCGAATATGCAGCCAATGCAGAGTCACAATTAGTTTTAGAAACCAATCTTTCAGGAATTTCGGGGCCGATGGTTTTCCAGTATGCAGCAGATTTTGATATGGAGGGAGATATCTATGACAATTGGCATGTGGATATTAGTGATGATGGCGTAAATTGGACTAGTATTACTCCTACTCTAGGTTTACCTGGTCATGGAGTATATATCAATGGAACAACAATTATCGATGATTCCAATGGATGGGTTTCATTGCAGCATCCTATCCCTTCTGGTTTCAATACTTCAATTCAGATTCGTTTTAGATTTGAATCCGATCCTACAGGAGGGACTGGATTTGGAGGATTAACAGTAGACCCTCCCGAAGGTCTCGCATTAGATGATGTGCGTATTGTAGAAGTAATTTCAGGAAATGAGACCGAAATAATTCGTTGGAGTTTCAATGATTCCACTACCGCTAATCATTCAAGAATAGGTACTAGTTTAATCGATCAATGGCAATTTTTACCAAATGTGGGAGTGAATGGACCATGGTCATCTTTCGACTCGTTTGAAGAATCGATACTGACTCCTATTGGTTGGAACATCGATACTCCAAATGGTTACGGTTGGTCTTTCGGAGAACTCAACTCAACAGGTCCAGATCCCAACAGTTTTCCTGGAGGAGGAAATGGGGCAGGAATATTATTGAATTCTCCATATAGGCAGAATTCCTTAAGCCATCTCTATTCTCCATCAATCCCAATTCCTCTTGGAAGTCGAGCAACACTCCAATTTGATCATTTTATTTGTGCAGAATCAGGTTGGGATGGAGGGGCCTTGTTTGTTTCAACTGACCAAGGTCATACATGGTCTCATTTTGGTTCTCACATTCCTGATTGGTATGATTCAATGCAGTACAATAACTCTCTCAGCCCTCTCTACGGTCAAATGGCCTGGGATGGCTCTAGACAGAAAGGAGGTGGATGCGGCACCAATACTTCATTTGTTCAGAAATCAGCTGATTTTAGCCATTTAGCTGGAAGAAATGTAATGCTTAGATTCACCTTTTTTTCAGATACATATTTTGAATCCAGTGGATGGTATATCGATAACGTAGGAATTGCAGTTGATGTTTTTGAAGAAATAGGAAATTGGACTTCCCCCCTAATTTTTACTGACTCTTTGGGATGGGGATCTATTGATATCGATGCAAAAATACCCGAAGGGACCTCAGTCTTAGCAAGTGTACTTGATTTTGAAGGAAACCCAATATCGGGATTCATTAACAAACAATTCCCAGTTCATTTAGCAGATTTACATGGATTATCTAATCACGATCCTGTTGGGGGAATACATTTGCGGTTACAACTTTCCACATCTGAAGAACATAGAACACCTAGAATTCATGAAATTTCGATAAACGGTAGTAGATTTCTAAATGGATTTGCAGTGAATTCTACTGGTTGGGACTTGGATTCATCACTCGAAATAGAACAAACAGATGGAAAAATAATCAACCCTACTTTTATGACAAGAAGAGTAGAAGGCCCTTCAATAATTTCTGAGCGACGTGTTGACGGGGTTCACTTAGAGTCAATATCTGCAGGTGTTATGATTCAGATAATTGCCGATGGTCAACAAGTACATTCAGGGATGATCAATAATGGCACAATTTCGTTTTTTAGACCAGCGACAATTATAAGTTTTATTTTAGATTTTCAACCTGGTTCTGAATTAGAAAAATTAGCAATTAGACCATTATTGTCTACACCATCTATTGGACCATCTGTCGATATTCTAAATGATGGACTGATAGATTGGCAATGGCCAAATTCGTCTACTGGAGATACTTTGCCATATGGTTTACTCAAGGGACCAGTTTTGGAGTCAAATTCAACATTTCTAAATGGTTCAATGCATTTTTCATTACCCAATCAAGCTGACTGGAGGTCTGCATCATTGATGCTCCGTCCAATTTCTGGAACTGATGTAACCTATTCCATCAGTTCTGGTTCGTCCGTTCAACAGCGAACACTCTCTTCTGGTGATGTTTCTCTTGTTCGATTTGATGGTTCAATTCTCAGAGCCTCGCAACCAATATCTGTATTTTCACAATCTATGGGGCCAAATCAAAGTATGGAAATGAAAGGTTTGGAAATCATAATTAGTTCAACACATCCAGTAACAGCATCAATTTCATTGGTATCTGTCGATTATCATCTTGAAACCAATTTGTCTAATTTGGGTCCAATGATTGAATCATATAGAATTGATTTTGTTAACTCTAGTCCCTCATCATCAGCCAACTCATTATTGAGAATTCCAATTCATCTTGAACAAGGTCAAGGGGGTGGGCTGAATTTTAATGGAAAGGTCATCCAAAATCCTTTGATTTCTGACCAGATTATCTCTCATCCAACAACATTCGTTCCAGAATTAATTTCAGAAATTATTACTGAACATGAACATCTAATTGATTCATCATTAATTCACAATGTTACCCTTGATATAATTGCAAACGGATTAAAATCTTCATTTCAATTAGATATTTCAAATGGTCAACCAAGTATAATCAACCAGTCTAGTAGTCCATTCACCCTCGTGAATCCAAGTATTGTGATTGATTCGAAATCAGTACAGATAACATGGCCAATCGCTGTCGATTGGTCCATTGATGATGTTGATGAGGTTAGATTATATGTCAAAGCGGTCGATCACTTGAATCGATCTTGGGGGCCTGCAGAGGGAGTCGTTGGGTCTGGAGGATTATTGGGAATTGAAAATGATATGGAGATAGTAGGTTTTTCAGTTTATGATGGTCTTTCCCGTGATTTAATTGATTCTAGATTGTATGGTTATCCGCTTCATCTTCATCCTGAGCAGACTATTTCTGCTTCCGGTATTGTACGATTTGAGGGAATTGTAGGCCCGATTCCTTCTGATTCTGCAGTTGTTGGTCTTGAGATATCAAATGGAAATAAAACATGGTCGTATCTTGTAGAAGAAGTTTCACCTGATGGAACTTGGTCCTCCACTATTTCATTACCAAATGTAGAAAATAGTACACCAAATAGTGTTTGGGAAATTCATCCCAGATTAGTTCGTGTAGGCCCCGTTGATGTAGTTCGTGTTGGAGCAATTGATTCTACAATAATCACAGTTCCTGGAAGTTATCGAATTGATTTAGAATCTCCAATTGTGGGTCGTCTTCTTGCAGATATTAGTGGAATTCAAAGACCATTGAATGAAGATATCTGGTCACTTTCAAGACCATTGATCATGTCATTAGAGATTTTTGAAGAAGAATCATTATCAAGAGAACTCACTTTAATGACTTGGATAGAATCCAAAGATGATCTGAATGAAGATGGTGTTGCACAACCAAGTGAGTACGATTCTAAACTAGTCATTATCCCTTCTAATGCACATCTAACCGGATTGATTAATTTAGGATTATTCGATCTTTCTCAGGGCGTGGATGGATCACAAGTATCTGTATATGTCATTGGCGCAGACGCATCTGGAAGAAATTACTTGGGCGCAGGTAGTGGAGGATTACACGCAGATTTAGCTACATTCAGTCTAGCCCAAGAAAGCCCCACGATCATTAATCAAAATACCATCTCCTTGGATTCAATTGACGGCACACTTCTTCATTCAGTTAGCCATACACTTAGTTTCCCTGTAGAAGATCTGAATGGATATACATCAATAGATGAAATTCATCTGTGGATTTCAGGGTTTGGTGATGAAGCAGGACATCTAATTCATCGTCCACTCTTAGGAGATCTTGTTTCTGCCGATGAAGGTACAATATTCCCCATCAGTGCAGAATTCTTACCGAGTGATGATTCAGGAAATTTCGGACTTGCATCATTTTCCTTCTCGACTAGTGAAGAATCACCGTTTGATTGGACACTTGACTCTTTAATTCCAGCAATTACTGTTGTGGAAGATGAAATAACTCTCGATCTTGATTTATTGTCATTAGCAGATTTGGCCTGGACTTTGGATACATCCACATCATGGAATGTATTGGAAATGGAAGATTTGACTGCTCCATTCGGTAAATTATACAATGGGAAAATGTATGCTGCAGATGGAGATGCTATTCTTTGTAGGATGCAAATGATCCATTCTACAAATGGATTACCGTTGTCCATCCCTCCAGTTGGTCGAAATGTGGTAATTGACCCCCATTTTGAAGATGTGATGGAGACTACACCTGGAATACCAGTTAACGGAACAGTAGATTCTGAAGGAATTGTAGAATTTGTTATAGTTCTTCCACAAACTGAAAGAGACACTGAGGGAATACTTCGTGGGAGGATAGTAGGAATCGGATCAATTCCATGGGGCGGGTTTGATATTGATGTGATAGTGGATAGAACTTCGCCAAGTATAGAATTTTTACAAACAAGTTTAGCTGCTGTACAGACTAATAGTTTAGAATCTCAACAAGTTTCCTTTTCGATTATTGATTTAGGAGGAGTTGCTGAAGAAGAGATACAAATGTATTGGACTTTCAGGAGATTTGGAGTTGATATTCCCGGTACTGATGGTAGTCAATCTATTGGTCCTGCGTCAAGACAAGGACCAGTTTATGGTGTGTCAAATAATGTGGATATTTCTACTGTCGAATCCAATGAATTACAGGACGGGGACCAACTGGTAGTTTGGTTTGAATTTACTGATCTTTCAGGAAACCCATTAGACGGAATAGGTTCTCAATTTACCCCACGTGCTCCCTTATTACGCGTGGTTTGGTTTGAACCAGTTGTAGAACCAATTGCTATTTCTCCCCAACCAGCAAATCTCAATGGGTTGGTTAGAATAGATCTTTGGATAAGAGATGAAGGTAACCAAGGGGGTCAGCTGAACCTAAGTTTACTTGCTTGGGAAACAGATTCTTCGAGACAAAAGTGGGTCGAAATTAATCGAACAGAAGCACAACTTCTTCCAGGAGGTTCAATTGAAGTGGATTTTGAAATTGAGGCATGGCAAGAAGGTCAAATGTTACTAATTGCTGCTATTGATGGCGATATTGAAAATGCAACTGTTTTACCACCTATTCAAGTGATTGATCCTATGGCAGACAGGAGTCTTTTGGATGCTGCGTTAAGCGGGGATCTTACTGTCATTGGTTTGTTGATAGTTATTTTCAGCGGTTTGGGATTTATGATAGGTCTTTTCTTCTTACAAAGAAATACTGAAGCCGTGTATTGGGATGATGAAGACGAAATCCCACTCCCTGATGAAGAACGCCCGTCTCGACCTGAAAGCCTTTGGCCCGAACCTCCAAAACGATTTCCAGATGAGCAAGAATAATTCGCAAACCTCAAGCGTGGCATTCTCGTAGAAGTCCCGAGCAGAGGTACCCGAGTGGTCAAAGGGGGTGGGCTCAAGTCCCACTGCAGAATGCTTCGCAGGTTCGAATCCTGTCCTCTGCACCAACATGATGAGTGAATCACGACAGTGAATTTCATTTGCTTGAAGTATACCGCAACCGTATGAACAGACCTCTGACCGCTCTTGTCCTTTGTTTCATCATGGCTCTCATGCCACTAGCGGGCTGCGTATCACAAGCTGATGTAGACTCGGCAATCGCCGACCACGATGCTGATATTGCAGATAAGCAGAACGCTATTGATAATCTGACAACAGAAGTTTCGGAACTCGAAAATCAGATGCAAGCACAAGACGCTTTTATCTCGGCGCTTCAATCAGAGTTATCGAATATTAGCAATCAACACAACAGCACACTTTCTTCCTACGAGGCACTCCAATCGGAACACTCCTTCGTTCAGGCACAACTTGCTTCTGCTGAATACAATGCAACCGCACACGAATCTCAAATTACCTCACTTGGAACTCAACTAGATCTTGCTAACAATCACATTGCAATGCTCAATGAATTGATGAGCAACACAAGCAATACGACAAACGAATCGTTTGTACAAATGTCCAATCAAATGGCACAGATGAACGAACACATCTCAAACCTATCCGCATTGCTGAATTATTCTACTGCCTGGCATCAAGAAAATGTCTCTCTGGTGTCGCAACTAACGATCGAGCGTGATTCTCTATCCTCGGCTTTGAATCAAACAAATGCGGCGCTAATCGCTGCGAACGCGACTATCGCAGGATACGAACAAATGATTGCGCAGGCTCAAGCTGATGCTGAATTACAGAGTAGCGCATGGGGCCTATTGTCGGCAACTGTTCTCCCCCCTTCATCCAATGGGGCTCCATCTATTGTAATGAGTGGAACTGGGGCGGAGACGACCTTCCAATACAACAGTAGCCTCCAAGATGAACATTGGATCATGGTCGAGTTCTGTAATGTTTCAATGACTGATGACGACCATATGGAATTCGTGTACAGTTGGATTTTTGATAGAGCCCTAAATCAAGATTTTTCCAATGACGATAATCGTTCCAGAAGGGCAACATGGGACGGATACGAGTTAAGGCCGAATGAATGCATTTTCTTCACTGAGTATGTCGGTTCAAACCAATATAACACTAGTTGGTCTTTCCCATATTTTGGAATGATGACAGATTTAAGGAGCACTTGGATGGGCGAATTCGAAATGACAGTGAATGTTTGTACATCTGAATATCGATGGCATCAAGGATGTCACATTGGAAACTACGACTTTGATGACCAGTATAGTCCCTCGTTTAGTCTAAGTCTTGATGATCATCCATTACATGCGGCAAGATTCATTCCAGTGTCAGTTTCTGGTGATCCCTGCGCATGGAATTGGTCCACTTCTGGCATCAATGCATGTGGCGTTCCTGATGACTGCACAGAAAGATCGGATTGGCGGTCTGGCCCATTCGTCTCTGATTGTGCATCTGTATTCATCTTCGACGATATGGCATATGGAAGTGATAATGCAACTCTTCTCAATGCATCCTTAGCAATGATCTACCAAGATGGTGCATATTCCACACAGGATGTCTTTGTCTGCGTCGTCGACGCTGACATTCTTGTGGTCAATGAAGCATACAACGAATTGAATGTGTATGTCCGCGGGTTTGGCACTTCGAATGCAGTGAATATTACTGCCAATTGGGCAGAGGGGACTGTGAATGGAGAGTTAGGTGCACAGGTATCCTATTCCAATGGCGTCTATTCCGACATTAACATCCATCATTGGACTGATCCAAACGGAGTTTGTTGATTGATTTACGTCCTTCAACAAATGTTCTCTGCACTTACACCAATTGTAGATTTTTTTAGCCACAGCCACAGCCTGGTCCACAATCATCAGGTAGTTCCTGAGGCATTGCTTCTCGTACATCGAGGACTTCTACTTCGAAAATTAGAGTTTTACCGGCCATTTGATGATTAAAATCGATAGTAACTTGCTTTCCATTAATTTCTGATATAGTAAATGGAATAGGTCCCTGATCAGTCTGAGCAGCCATCATCATTCCTGGTTTAAGTTCCATATCTTCAGGAAATTGAGCACGTTCAACTTGTTGAACTGCACTTTCATCTCTTTCTCCATATGCACGTTCGGGTGGAAGAGTAAATCTTCGAGTTTCCCCCTTGGACGCTCCAATTAATTCCTGTTCAAATCCAGGAATCATATTTTTATGACCTACTAAGAAAGTCATTGGATCTTTTTCTCTACTACTATCGAATACTTCTCCATCTGGAAGCGTTCCAGTATAATGCACGGTTGCTATCGTATTATTTTCTACACTTGTCATATTTTCTCCCCTACCTTCTTAGTTTTTGAATCGGATGGTATTTTTCGTGTTAGAACACTCAAATTATTCTCACTCCTCCTTCATCGGGCGAATCTAATTTTTCAATTAAGTTAGTCACAATTTTCTCAAATGCTTCAGCTGTGGACCCATCTGGTTCTGAAACGATTCTGTGTACTCCATCATCACCACCGCGAACGACTCCGGGATCAAATGGAAGAGAACCAAGGAACGGTACATCCATCTCTTTTGCGGCATCTTCCCCTCCTCCACTCTTGAAAAGATCGAGTAGAACGTCCCAATTGCCTTCAGAGTCGGTATTTGCAACAATTTTTTTCCCTGATGGACCACCTATTTTGATAGTAGCATTGGATATTGCAGAACCATCAGAATTTGTAGCAGATCCTTGAATTTTGTAACCTCGCATATTTTCCACAACACCAAGTACTGGTAAGTTGATTGTTTTTGCGAAATTAATACTTTTTCTTGAATCAAGTAAAGCAACATCTTGGGGAGTAGTTACAATTACAACTCCATCCATATTCGGTAATGCTTGAGTAACTGTAAGAGGTTCATCACTTGTACCTGGTGGGAAGTCAATTATCAAGTGGTCTAATTCTCCCCATGCTACATCTCCAATAAATTGTTGAATAGCCCCTAATTTAATTGGACCACGCCAAATTACTGGTTTGTCAGGGTTTTCTATTAGGAATGCCATTGAAATTACTTTGACACCGTGTGGGCCGATTGCTGGATGAATTTGTCCTTCTTCAACATGAAGTTGCGTACCTTCTAGTCCTAGCATTTTTGGTAGATTTGGACCGGTAATATCTATGTCTAATAGTCCCACTTTTTGTCCCATTCTTGCAAGAGATAGTGCTAGCCCTGTGGCAACAGTAGATTTTCCTACACCTCCTTTTCCAGATAAAACCATGAATTTATGACGCACATCATCATTAAGTGCAGTCATTCGCATTTTTCTTCTCATTTGTTGGTATGCCTGTTCCATTTGCACTTTTTGTTCGTTGTCAACAACAGGTACTTTCTCATCTTCTCCTCCTGGAGAATGAGTAGATACAGGTGACCCTGCCATAACTATGCGTAGAATAGGAGATACTTCAATACGTGTGTAGACTAAGATATAATCTATATTGAATGATTTAATATTAGGGGGATATCATCATTTTACATGAAACAGGAACGACTATTGTTCGTTTGTGTTGGCAATTCTTGCCGAAGTCAGATGGCTGAAGGTATCGCACGAACCTTCGGGTACGAAGCAGCATCTGCAGGCACTCATCCATCAACGGTAGTCAGCCCTAATGCGGTACTAGTGTGCGGGGAGATAGGGATCGATATCTCCAATCAACAACCGAAATCTGTAGACAATTTTTCCGATGACGATTGGGATATGGTCATTTCAATGGGATGTGGTGTTTCGTGTCCTGCGATGAAAATTGATGAAGATTGGGAGTTAAATGACCCAGTCGGTCAGAGTATTGAGGTGTTCAGAAAGACCCGCGATGTCATAATAGATCGAATTAGGCACTTGTTTGACATTCCTGAACCCAGTTGACCGATGGATAGAAGAAGGCCCCCCATTTCGTCTAGACGCTGCGAGCGTAGTGTAGTGGTTATCACCCCACGTTGCCAACGTGGGAACCCGGGTTCAAATCCCGGCGCTCGCACCATTTAGGATTAGTGCAACGATTTCAATGTTTTTTTCTCTTTATTCGTCATCAAAATTAGCATTTTTCAGTACTATAATTCCGCCCAATATTGAAAGGAATAAGAAAATACCAACTGCAATTAAAATCAGAGCAGTAGAGTCAGCCCATTCAGAACCTATACCTTCAGAAGATTTTTCAGAGAGAGTTACTGTAAATCCTCTTTCATTTCCTGGAGTAGATTCTAGATAGTTGTCAATTCCTCTAAGTTCAATTTCCGTAGAGCCTGTGGGCATAGTAGAACGTGTTTGAATTGTAAGGCTGTATATCCCATCATCTGCTACTAAATCTCCTCCAGTTCCATCATCGTTCATAGGAACCCAATCATCTGAGTTTCCAATCTCCGCTAAAATTCCTAATTGAACTTGAACTACTGAAATTCCATCAGGGTCATAAACTTCGATAGAAATTACATGAGGAATATCGTCTTCTCCTAGATTTGGGACTAAGAAGTTATCAACAAAATTTCCTTGTCGGGAAATACTTAGATTTGATAGAATTGGCCCATCATTAAGAACTGTAATTCTATTACTTTCAATTGTCGTTCCATCTGGCTGCCAAAGCAGGGAAGTCAGTCTCATAGCTCCCTCGCCATCAGTCATTTCAATCGCAATTAACTGAGGCCCTGGAGAGAACCCATCAGGTACAATAAATGAGCCTAACCATTGTTCTCCAGTTCCTTGAGAAAGGGCAAAGCGTTGCCCACCTGATCCAGTTAAGTCAACAAAGACTGAAGAAACACCATGCGCATCAACTATATTTGTTTCAATTTCTACAGAATCACCTCTACTAACAGTATTAGGCTCTAGATTGAGCGAAGTCATTCTTGGTGCTAAATTTGTGAGAATGAGTGATGTGGTAACTTGAGTAGTCGACCATCCATCTGAAAGTGAAATATTGATTTCTTCATTTCCGTGATTTATTCCTAGATGGGAAACTTGTGATGTCCATATATCATCATGAACTGCTGAATCACCATCTATTCCAACATCGTTGAAAGAAACAATACCATATCCAATGCTAGTCAGATCGACTTCTACAGATTGCATATTCCAATCTACATCTTCAACAACCACTTCAAGATGCGCCTCCCCTCCTTCGGTAGTAAGCACTCCCTCTCTAATTCGTAACTCTACGAATGAGGGGGGAGTATTCTCTGATTCTGTGACTATTGACGGAGAGATAACGCGTTCTAAGGATTGAATTTCAATAAATTGTAAATCTCCATTTAAGTCGTCAATTTCTAATTCAGTAGATCGAGATACTTCTGCAATAAGTCCTGCAAGGATACCCTCGTTGATGATTTTACCACTAGCAAATCCTCCACTTGTGTATGTTCCGTTCCAATGAATGACATCCATTTCATGTCCATCACGGGTTATTGAACCGGAATCAGTTGCAATAATTTCTAGTTTCAATGTATCTCCATGATCTAGCATTAAAGAATCTCCAATTTGCATTGAAGATGGAGCAAATCCTAATTCTCGACTAATGTTTACGCTTCCTAGAATGGATTCATTGGATGGTTCTGATGGATCAACAACGATAGGACTTCTTTCAGGGTATTCGTCGTTAATTTCACCAGAATCTTCCACGTACTTGTATCTAACAGTTCGATTTAACCAATGCTCTTCAGGTACTTGGTATTCAAATGTCAAATTATGCTCTGCTTCAAGATCGAAATTAGATCCAATTCCAGTGATTTGAGAAATATTTAACCAATTTTCATTTTTTATTACGTTTACATCAAATGATTGGCCCGTGTGATTTTGTTGCTGCCCATTTTCAACTATCTCCACCACCAGACCAATTTCTCCCGTGACATCTCCACTGATATCCCCATCCATAAGAATTGTATTTACGGTAGTCATTCCATCCTGAGATTCTAACCAAAACACAGGAACAGTTCCATTGACGATAATGGTTGCACCATCCTCTGATTCGGCAAAGTCAAACGTACCATCACCTTTTATTCGGTTAAGTTGGTCTGTTTGTTCACCATTTTCCCATGTTTCATGAATGATGAATTCATCCAAATCGAGAGTAAATCGATTATTCCCGTCAACAAGTATCATTTCAGCATAAGCTTCTAGGAGGTAGTTTGAAAGCAATACTTCTCCGTTCTCTGTATGTAATTCATACAAGAACACAGACACTTCTCCATCCAGTTCTATTGATTCGTCATCATTTGTTCCGTTTGATAGTAGATTTCCAGTTCCTTCAAGACGGACTTGTTCTGATGGAACTCCATCAGCAATTGTTCTCGTGATGTATGAATCTGAAATATTGATTTCTGCAACAGTTTCAGTTCCCACTGCATCCTTGACAATAAACAGCATGGAACCATTTCCAAACATCTCAAATTGTTGTTGTTCCAGTTCTATTCCCGTCATAGATTCATTTAACCAAACTCGATCGAGATTGATTTCAGTTTCAATTCGGGTTTCTCCATCATCACTAATTATCGAGAGATTTCCTGCACCTAATTCGTTTGATTCTAATTGATTTCCATTTCGAAGTTGCCACCCTCTTCCTGTAAATTCCAACTCATATTCCTGACCATCACCTCCGTTTTGCTCAAGCATCCAAGTTGTTGTTCTTGTGATCTCGTGGTCATTAATGGGTTGATTCCAATAGGTAACATCGATAGTCCTCGAACAGAATATTTCAGTTTCTGATGCCCTTACATCAATTGAAATTGAATCACCCAGACTGATGATGGTCGGGAGAATTATTCGAGGTTGAGTATTATTTTCATTCCAATTTGGATAAATTGTTCCGTTATCTAAAGTCTGACCTGATTGATTTTCATGAGTCCAATAAATTTCAGTTTGAGTATCATTTACTGAATCCCAGTTACTGATAAGGTAGGCATGTTCGCTACTAGTCCCATTACTCCAATCCACGATGATATTACATTCAGATTCATCAGTAGTAATCTGTCCAGATATTGTAGAAACTGGCATCATCAGGAGTAACATGCCCACTACAATCAAGGTGTTACGCCTAATCATAATGTATTCTAAGTTCTGCTCCATCTTCAATCCATTGATGAATTGAGTGTTGATATTAGATCTATGATTCATTCTCATGTTCAAGACCATGCCTTTCACGTCTCTATCTACGGGTACAGCCTCTTCATGTCCCATCCATCATCGGTTCTCGTCAGTACTACTCTATCATGCATCCTGCTGGGTCTACCTCCCCAGTACTCAACTTTGTCCGCTTGTATCTTATAGCCACCCCAAAATGGTGGTAGAGGAATTTCACCACTACCAAACTTTGTTGCATACTTTTCGTATCTTTGCTCGAGTTCTTCTCTTGAGGATAATGGCCTGCTCTGGTCAGACGCCCATGCCGCTATCCTGCTTTTCCTCGGGCGTGAAGAGTGATATTCCTCAGTGAGCCCCCTATCCATCAGAGTCGCCAAGCCTTCGATTCTCACCTGTCTCTCCATCTCAGGCCACCAGATTGTGGCTGAAATCATCGGATGCCTTTGAATCTCGATTGACTTATAGCTCTCTAGATTGGTGAAGAATCCAATATTGTCTCCTTCTAAGTACTTGAGAAGAACCATCCTATTTCTTGGGTTACCATTCGAGTCCACTGTAGCGATGTTCATGGCGTTCGGCTCTGTTACACCTGCATCAATAGCCTCTTGTACCCAAATCGAGAGTAGCTCCAAAGGCTTGGTATGGTCTTTGATATCAATCGGTACCCGTTGTTGGTAGTCTCTTCTGACGTCCCTCATGAGGTGATGTGGATAACATCAGTATTTCTAACCGTGTCTAGTTGAATAGTTAATTTAGAACAATGGTTCATCATCATCGTGTTCAAAACCAGCTTGTTCTCGCCAAATATCTACAGGGACCTCCTCGTACAACCCCGCATAAGGGTCAATCACTTCATCGACCTTTTTCTTGGCAACTTCACCCAATCTTTTTGACTTAAATTTCCAATAATGAATTCGCCATTCTCTTCCGTCCCAGAGGGTAGTTTCTTCAGATTCTGTAGTTAACAATTCATAATCTTGGAGTTGGTAGAAAAGATTTCTGTCAGTTGGCTCTAGAGCATTATCGATAATACGATCTGAGAATCCAAAGAAACCAAGTGCATGTTCAGCGATACTCTCAGCTACGGTCTGTTCCATTTCTTCATCAACACGATTTCTAATCGCGTCTGTAAGTGATTTTAATGTCATACCGGTCACCTAGAATCCCCCCGCGCTATGGTAATTATTGGCTGCCGCTGTATATAAGGAATCACATCCAGAATAGTGAAAAAAGAAAATATGAATAAATTCGTCATGTTCTTTGGTGTTTACAGGCCGGCATAAAATATGGGCGACCCACTAACCTTCCTCGGGCTGAGCGAAGATCATTCCTTAAGCCCAGACATTGTCATTTTACCAGTACCATATGAGTTAACAACATCATATGGTCAGGGGACTGTGGAAGGTCCAGAATCTTGTTTGTTAGCATCTACTCAAGTTGAGTTGTACGATCCTCGTCTCTCAGAAGATATTCCTGCAGGAGCAGTAATTCGTACCGAAGCTGCATGGTCATCAGAAGCAGGCACATTAAATGAGCAACTGAATTCAATTACAGAATATCTTTCAAAATGGCTTTCCAATGATTCTGTTTTCCCAGTTATTTTAGGAGGAGAACATGGATTACTTCCAGCACAAATTTCAGCCGTTAAAAATCACCCTGAATTAGGAGGAGATTTAGAACAAATGACAATTCTACAATTTGATGCTCATGCAGATTTACGTGATGAGTTAGACGGAGATAAGTGGAGTCATGCATGCTCTGCTCGCCGTTCTTTAGATAGAGGAGTAGGTCAAATCATTCAGATAGGTGTTAGAGCATGGTCAAGAGAAGAAGCAACATTTTCGGAGAATGATAACAGGGTCCGGACACATCTTGCATCCGATATTTTAGCAGTAAATAATGGTCAGAAAATTTGGGATTCCTTAATGAATGAATTATCTATGTTATCAGGGCCAGTGTGGATTTCTGTTGATATCGACGTCTTAGATGGTTATCTAGTCCCTTCTACTGGAACTCCGGTTCCTGGGGGGTTATCTTGGTGGCATCTTGAATCAGCATTGGCAACAATTTTTGAATCTAGAAATTGTAGGGTGTTGGGAGCAGATGTTGTAGAGATAGTACCTGATATCCAAGGTTCATTGACTCCTTTTACCGCTGCAATGATAGCAACTCGATTGGTTGGCGGACATATACATCGTTCGATTCAATGAAATATAGGCACTGATGAGTGATTGTTATGGATGAGTCTTCTGGAGTCAAAAATCTTCAGTCACATGGAAAACATGTGTTTGTGGATTATGTAAATTTTCAATCTCAACATGATTGGCATGATGGCCAGTGGATTCTCAAAATACTTCAGAATGCACTGAATAGATGTGGGATAAGGGAGGTACATGCTCATGTGGAGATATTCGATGGGAAAGTCTCACCTCCAGGCTTTGCAGCCGTCGTTCTAATAGACGAGAGTCATGTATCAGCACATTGTTATTTAGATCGTGGTTGGCTTGCAATTGATGCTTTCACATGTGGAAATCATGACCCTGAAAAAATTATTGATATCATTCACGATAGTCTAATTTCCTCAAGTCCAAATCTCATACAAATGAGAAGAGATACAGTAAGACGATTCTTACATAATAATCAAGAGGATAATTAGGTGTCGCTATGGATATTCAATCTTTCATGGAATCACATTATCAGCACTTCAATGCTGGTGAATTAACTCGTTGCACTCGCTCTTTGATTGAATTTTCAAATTCTGGAGGAAAATTGGTAATTGCATTGGCTGGAGCCATGTCCACCGCACAAATTGGGAGGTCTCTTGCTCCAGTTATTCTTGCAGATAAAGTTCACTCAATCTCATGCACTGGTGCTAATCTTGAGGAGGATCTTTTTCTTTTACTTGCAGGAAATGAGTACGAGACTGTAGAAGACTGGCGGAGTCAGAGTGCTATGGATGACCATAATCTAAATCTCCGTGGGATGAATAGAGTCACGGATGTTTGTATACCGGAGGATGCCGCAATTCGTAGAGTAGAGTCAATGATTCTTGAGGTTTGGAAAGAGGAACCAAGACTACCACATGAACACCTTTACTCTCTGATGGAACGAATTGATTTAGGACCTCGCACTAAGAATTCTTGGCTCCTCGCAGCAAAACAGATGAATATACCTATTTTGGTTCCTGGCTGGGAGGATTCCACGTTAGGTAACTTATTTGCTGCTGCTTGTTTACGTGGAGATTTGACACCTAATATGGTACGTAGTGGTATTCATTACATGATTGATTTTTCAGATTGGTATAAATCTCAGACAGATCCTGTGGGTTTTCTTCAGGTAGGAGGTGGAATAGCCGGGGACTTTCCGATATGTGTTGTTCCAATGTTAAATCAGGATTTAGGAGAACAGGTTTCACTTTGGTCTTGGTTTGCTCAAATCTCAGAATCATCTACATCATTTGGAGGTTATTCTGGGGCTCCACCAAATGAGAAAATTTCCTGGGGTAAGATTGGAATTGATACCCCTAGATTCGTCATTGAATCAGATGCAACAATAGTTTTGCCACTAATTCTTACGTGTCTATTAGAATCAAATTGAGTTATTTTAACAATAATACGTTATTTCTGTTACAATTCTATGATTTGAACAATAATCTCAAATCCACGTCACTACACATTCGGTGTGATGCGCAGCCTAGCAGTCTTACTTACAGTGTTGATCGTGGCTCCTGCCTTCGTTAGTGCAGAACAGAATTGGCCCGGTGAACCTGTGGATAATCATATCTTCATGAGTTATGCCGCTTTAACTCAGGAAGTCAGTGATTGGGCGAATGACAATCCTGACATAGTGGAGTTGTCAAGTATTGGCCAATCCTACCTCGGTAGAGAGTTGTGGATGGTAGTTCTATCGGATTGGTCTATGGAAACAAAATTCAACGGTGATGCAAAAGAGATGATTTACATTGATGGAGGCCATCATGGAAATGAATATCTGGGCACTGCTCTAGCATGGTTAACTGCCAAATGGTACATCAATGAGTGGAATGCTGGTAATGAAGAAGCGGTAAATGTATTACAAAGTACAGAGTTGCATATCATGATAATGCTCAATCCAGATGGTAATGATGCCGATACTCGCCATAATCTAAACTTGACTACTGCAGCAAATCCATTTGTTAGTGAAGTAGTTCCCACGGGTATTGACCTGAATAGAAATTACGATCACTACTGGGACGATTGTTCGCCCAGTGACCCTTTTGCACCAGGAGGAGGTCCATTTAGTGAACCGGAAACACGTGCGAATGCAGACTACATGAACTCGTACATGCAAGATGCAGATCTCTATGTCACAATGCACACAGGAGTTTGGATTATTCTTTATCCATGGGGTAAATGGCCAGAGCAACCTTCTGATTGGGAACTATTTCACGGTATAAGAGAGGAGGTAAATGAAAACATCTCAGATATACCAATTCAAAATGCAAACCAAGGATTGTATCCTAATTGTGGTACTAGCCGTGATTATGGCTATGGGGTAATGGGATTCCCAACATTTACTTTCGAAACCGATGATGATCAATTTTTACTCTTCACTTTTGAAGATGTTAATGAGAGGCTTAGCGAAGAATTGGATGTGATGCGATATCTGATCGACAATGTATGGTATTGGCGTGCTAGACTTTCCGTTACATCTCTTGATGTAACTATGGGCGAGAGTTTGACCCTTTCTGTAAATAATCTCGGTCATGCCACTACACTAAATGCATCTTTGCAATATGTGAATGACGACACAGGCGAGATCCTCTGGGAATCAGATAATCAATTCTCAGTTAATGCAACAAATTCCTCAACCATAATTTTCGATGCTTCCAATCTCACAATTGTTAAGGATGGAGGATTTAATTTATACTACCAGAAGAGGGTGATTGATTCTTCCACATGGGTCAGTGAACCTGTGAATTCAACGTACGTATCCTTTGTAGATTCACAATCCAAAGGCCTTCTACCGGGGCCATCAGCATTTTTGGTAATTATTGGATTCATTCTAGCCGCATACCGGCGTAATCCTGTTGGCGAAAGGGATGGTTTGTAAGCCGACCCTGTAACCACTATTCTCATGGATTGGAAGGTTAGTGAGAGAGAGGAGACTGGAGATGTACTCGTTTTACCCGTATGGGTAGGTAAAAATAAGCCTGCAAACAGTGCCCTGAACGGCCTCCCTCGCTCTTCAGTGATTAATACAAAGTCTGCATTTAAGTCACGATTTGATGGAAAGGCAGGTAGCAAATTATCGGTTTGGGGTGAAAAATGTAAAGTTTTTCTTGTTGGAATGGGAGAATTAGAAAAAAGTTCGAATAAAATTGCTCGAGATGCTGGAGCTAAGACGATGTCTTCTTTGTCAAAGAAGGATGGAACAAACTTGACGGTTAGATTTACCACTGGTTGGAATTTGGAATCTATGCTTTGGTTTATTGAGGGTATGATGTTGAGAGATTATGCATTCGTGAAATATAGATCGAAAGATAAGCGAGAAAGAGAAGAACAAGGTGAATGGAGTTTGGATATACAAGCATCAAGTCGATATTTGAAAGAATTAAATGCAGGAATTACCAGGATTGTTGGTCGAGTTGAAGGAGTTCATCTTGCTAGAGATTTAGCAAATGAACCACCAAATTATCTCTACCCTATGTCTTACGCTGAGAGAGCAAAAGAATGGGCAAAAGATAAACCAAATGTGGTTGTTGAAATTTATGACTGGGACGATTTACAGAAAAAAGGAATGTATGGACTCATAAATGTAGGTAAGGGTAGCTCAAGAAAACCATGTATGGTATTGTTTACCTTGAATCCCAATGTAAATTCGAATGCCAGATCTCCTTGTATCGTCGGAAAAGGCATCACGTTTGATACTGGAGGTATTTCTCTGAAGCCTGGTGCATCAATGGATGAAATGAAGTACGATATGCATGGAGCGGCCACGGTCTTCGGATTGATGCATGCATTATATGCAACTGGACACAAGGGGAAGGTTCGTGGAATAGCTTGTCTGGCTGAAAATATGCCCAGTGCAGAAGCGTACCGTCCAGGAGATGTAATTCCTACTTATTCTGGAAAGACCATTGAGGTACTGAATACTGATGCTGAGGGAAGAAATGTTTTGGCAGATGGACTATGGAAGTCCGGTGAATTTGATCCTTCATACATCATAGATTTAGCTACATTAACCGGGGCAGTTGTTGTTTCTCTAGGACATGAAGCTACAGGTCTTTGGTCCAATGATTCTGAATTACTAGAGAAGGTACATCAGGCTGGAAATTTAGAAGATGAGATCGCTTGGAAAATGCCATTATTACCTGCATTTGAAAAAGAAATGACAGGCTCTAAGATTGCAGATGTGAGGAACCTCGGCAAGAGTCGTTGGGGAGGAGCAAATACTGCAGCAGCATTCCTCAAGCAATTTGTTCCTAACCGAAATTTCGAAGAAGATGGAGAACAGATCCCATGGGCTCATTTAGACATAGCTGGAACCGCTTGGGGAGCAGACACCAATGCTATGGTAGGTCATGGAGCAACTGGAATTCATGTTAGAACACTACACACATTAATCACAAATTCGTGATTAAAAAATCTCATTTACGAAAATTTTTCTCGAAAAGTGGGAACGTAGCTTCCATACTCATGAATAGGTAAGTCCCTGCGGATTTCGTAATTAATTTCCAAGCGTCCCATTTTGATAATCAAAAAATGCTTGTTGTATTTCTTCTCTGGTATTCATAACAAACGGACCATACCTTGCGATTGGTTCATTCAATTCAGGACCGGACAAAATTAAAAATTCTGATGACATATTCGATTCAATGACTATTTTTTCTCCTTCTGACAATACTCCCAATTCACCATCATTGATTGATTGTTTGACTCCCAGTCCAAAAACTTGAGGTCGAGTCTTGACGCCAGTTTCTCTCGGAATAGATACATTACCTCCAAATACATAAATCATCGAATTCAAAGTTGGTTCTAAATATTGGATTAGTTGAGCCCCTTTTTTCATCTTAACATGAATCAGTGTTATTGGGATTACTGTATCAATAGACGATGAGATCCCCATACATTCTCCTGCGATAACACGTGCCCATACACCGTTTTTTTCAATTGTAGGAGATTCTTGGGCTGAAATTTCTTGATACCTAGGTGCCATCATTTTATTCTTTGCTGGTAGATTAACCCAAATTTGAAAACCATGCATTTTCCCTCCAGTCTTCTTAAAGTCTTCATGTGGCTCTTCTGAGTGAATAATTCCTCGACCAGCAGTCATCCATTGAACATCTCCAGGGTTTAATTCTCCAGAGTTGCCTGCACTATCTTCGTGTTTCATTCTTCCACTTAGAAGATAGGTCACCGTTTCGAATCCACGATGAGGGTGCCACGGGGCCCCAATTGCTTCCCCCGGACCATAATCAGATGGACCCATTTCATCAATTAGTAAGAACGGACTCAATACTCTGTTCATCCTAGAAGGGCGACGAACTTTGAATCCACCTCCCTCTCGAACAGTGTGGGCGGAGATAATTTCAACAACGCTACGCATACAAAACTCTCTACCAAGTTCAGAATAAACACTTGTTTATCTATCCACAGATCGGAAATAAGGTCAAATTAATCTTCATCTTCCACTACTTCGAAATTTGCGTCGACAACATCATCTTCCTGAGATTCACTTTCTTGGGATTCAGTTTCCATAGCGGCTGCAGCAGCTTCATACAATTTTGCTGAAATTGAATGCATTGCTTCTTCTAATTCCTTTACTTTTGATTGAATGGCTGCTTCATCCAAATCTTCGTCAGGTACTGGAGCATCTTCTGTGCGAATTAAAGATTCTAATTCGTCAACTTTGGCTAGTACTGGTGCAGAATCATCCTCTGATAATTTATCTTCAGCTTCCTCAATAGTTCTACGGGTTTGGTAAACAATACTATCTGCTTGATTACGTAATTCTACCCTAGCTTTTCGTCGTTTATCCTCATCAGCAAATTCTTCAGCCTCTGAAATCTTCTTCTGGATTTCTTCTTCGCT
Organism: uncultured Candidatus Poseidoniales archaeon; assembly: GCA_964598735.1. Classification (GTDB taxonomy): domain Archaea; phylum Thermoplasmatota; class Poseidoniia; order Poseidoniales; family Thalassarchaeaceae; genus MGIIb-N2. Next base: position 6,570 of record CAZRCY010000004.1, on the reverse strand, counting down.
AAGACTTGTTTGACTTTCAATCTTAATTGACTGTTCTTTTCCAGTTCCCAGATCTTTTGCACTTACATTCACAATTCCATTTGCATCAATATCGAATGTAACCTCAATTTGAGGAATACCTCTTCTAGCAGCTGGAATGCCAGTAAGATGAAACATCCCAAGAGTAATATTGTCTTTAGCAAACTCCCTTTCACCTTGAAGGACGTGTATTTCTACCGCTGGTTGATTATCTGCTGCTGTGCTAAATACTTCGGAGCGTTTGCTAGGAATAGTTGTATTCCGCTCTATCATGGTGGTTGTTACACCGCCCAAGGTTTCGATTCCAAGTGTTAGAGGAGTTACATCAAGAAGCAAAACGTCGGTTACACCCTCATCTCCAACGATAATCCCTGCTTGAAGGGCAGCACCCACAGCAACTGCTTCATCAGGATTGATTCCTTTGAATGGAGCTTTACCCACTTCGTCTTCTATGGCAGTTTGGACCGCAGGAATTCTTGTAGATCCGCCAACTAAAATCACCTTGTCAACTTCTCCTTTATTTAATCCAGCGTCTTTCATTGCTTGTCTTGTTGGTTTCATTGTTCGTTTAATCAGATCGGAAACCAAATCTTCGAATTTAGCACGAGTGATAGAGATATCCAGATGTTCTGGTTGTCCATCTCTCATTGTGATAAATGGTAGATTGACATTCGCAGATTGAGTTTGAGACAACTCTATTTTTGCTTTTTCAGATGCTTCTCGAACTCGACTCATCGCCTGCAAGTCTTTTTCCAAATCTATTCCAGTGCTCTTTTTAAATTCAGAAACAAGATAGTCAACGATTTTATGATCAAAATCGTCTCCACCCAGCCGATTATCTCCAGATGTTGCTTTAACTTCGATTTGTGGTTGGCCATCAACCTGGTAAATTTCTAGCACCGAAACATCAAATGTCCCTCCACCTAAATCGTAAACTAGTATAGTTTGATCATCATCTTTGTCTACACCATAAGCAAGAGCTGCCGCTGTAGGTTCATTGATAATTCTTAATACATCTAGTCCTGCAATTCTACCTGCATCTTTAGTTGCTTTTCGTTGTGCATCACTGAAATAAGCGGGGCAAGTAATTACCGCTTGTTTGACTTCTCTTCCAAGATAATCTTCAGCATCTGCTTTCAATTTCTGTAGAATAAATGCGGAGATTTCTTGAGGTGTATAGGTTTCATCACCAATTTTTTGCGACCAATCTGTTCCCATTTCTCTCTTTACTGATAATATGGTTCTTTCAGAATTTGTTACTGCTTGTCTTTTTGCAGTAACGCCCACCAATCTTTCATTTTCTTTAGTAAAGGCTACCACACTAGGAGTAGTCCTTGCCCCCTCAGAATTTGCAATCACTACTGGCTGCCCACCTTCCAAGGTCGCTACACAACTGTTCGTCGTTCCTAGGTCTATTCCAATTACAGGTCCGCTCATTTTATTCTCCTCCATCATTCAATTTTGATATTACCATTATTTCCATCAATACTTAATTCGATATCTAAAATTCCATTATTCAAATCCCATGATGTAACTTCTTTCGCAACTCTTTCAAGTTCTAACTTTCGAAATGGTCGTAATTGATTTCCTTTGATAATTTGTAAGATGGTACCTCCATCCGTTAGAGTCAAGTCCAAATTATCGTTTTCTACACTTTCGCGGGTGAGATCAATGGTAATGTGCATCGTTGTGTTCCGAATTTGAACATCCGCCTCCAACTCTTCTCCTGATTCTGAATCATTATTTTCATTTTGTGAAGGGGTTTCGACGGTAACTGTCTTCGGTTGAACATCAACTTTGAATCCCATTGTTCCCAGAAGATCTCCTATTTCTCCACCGTTATTCATCATAGAACCAATCGCTTTTGCTAATGCATCCATATTTGCTTGAGCATCTATTGCTATATCTCCTGACTCTAATTTTTCCATATCAATTCCCATTCCTTCGAATTGACCGCGAATTTGATTTATTACACCCATTAATTGGTCTCTGGTCATATCCATTCCAAGTTGATTAAACATAGAAAGTAGTTGATCAATCAAACCGTCTTCCCATTCTCCGCTCACAAAATCACCACTATACAACCTCGAGTTGTAATATCCGATAGTACCTGCCATATATGAACATTCGTAAAACCTGAGATTTCTCAAATCAAGTTAACACATTGGGTTCAAGTGGAACATCCCGGTCGCTGATATGTCCATGGCTAGTAGGGAGCACGAGAGAATCCTTCAGGATACTGAACGAGAGCAAGGAAACACTGCGTTTCGTAATAATGTCAAGGCAGCCCTGGCACTGGCTAATGCCGTTAGGTCTACCTTAGGTCCTCTTGGCTTGGATAAAATGTTGATTTCTGATGTAGGTGATGTTCAAGTAACCAATGATGGAGTTACAGTTTTGGAAACAGCAAAGGTCGAACACCCTACTGCAAGGATGCTGATAGACACATCTACTAATCAGGACACACAGGCGCATGACGGGACTACCAGTGCTATTGTGCTGACAGCGGAATTGTTGGTGAACGCCTTAGACTGGATTGATAGAGGAATTCATCCATCTGTCCTGACAAAAGGATACAGAATGTCACTAGATTATGCTTTATCAGAAATTGAATCAATTTCTAGGACATCCGATGAAAATGATCTTTTTCGAGTGGTCGAAACAAGTCTCTCAGGAAAAATAAGCCACGATACACGAACTAGCCTTTCTCAATTAGCAATTGAGGCCGCGGAAATTGCGTACAAACGTTCAAATCGTGATTCAATCGATCCCAATGATATCAAGAGAATTACTATTCGAGGCGGACGAGTTTCAGATTCAGAAAGGATTGATGGAATTATAATGCGAAAAACTCGTCTTGATTCTCAGACGTCCGATAAATTGGCAGCAGGAAAGGTATTAATTTTGGATGGAGGGTTAGACCCTAGAGAACTGTCGTTAGATGCATCTATTCGAATAACAGAACCCGGAATGTTAGCACGATTTATTGAACGTCAGAAGAGGGAATTACAAGATAGAGTACAAGCAATAGCGGATGTAGGAACTAATTTGTTAATTGTACGAGATGGAGTCAATGATGATGCAATTCCTATGCTCCGGAAGGCAGGAATAGTAACTTATCGAAGAGTTGAAAGAGATGATTTAGAATTAATCGCAAGAGCGTGTGGAGCGAGTATTATTCGAGATACTAGAGCAATAGATTCAGATTGTTTAGGGGATTTTGAATCAATCAAAGAAGAGAGTTGGGAGTCAGTTGATCATGTTCGAATTCATGGTTCTGTAGGTTCAGGTCAAACTGTGATAATTAGAGGTTCTACTCAATCTATTCTGGAAGAAACAATGAGAGCATTTGATGATGCAATCGGGGTTGCTTGTGGACTTGTACAAGATTCATCAATTCTTCCGGGAGGAGGTGCAATTCAGATCGCTCTTGCTCGAAGGTTGAGATCATTCTCTACTACTGTTCCAGGTCGTGAACAATTAGCGATCGAGGCATATGCAGCGGCTATGGAATGTATTCCTCGCGCATTGTCTGAAAATGCTGGATTAGATGGGTTAGATAGAATTCTAGAGATTACTGCTGCTCAAGCATCAAATGATAATGATTGGTTGGGCCTTGATGTTACAGATAGAAGCATCTATGACATGTATGAACGAGGAATTTTAGAGCCAGTTAGAACAACACGTCAAGCTCTTATTGGAGCTACAGAATCAGCGATTTCTGTACTTCGGATTGGTGATATATTGTGGGCAAAACAAGACCCTCAAACTCCAGATTGGCAATCAGAATTAAATCAAGATGATGATTAATTTGCTAAATTAGTAATCATTTCATCTACTATCCTATCTAGATCAAACCTCGGACTCCATCCCCATTCTTTTCTTGCAATGTCATCTTCAATTTCATCAGGCCAAGAATCTGCATATGTTTGTCTAATATCTGGATTATATGTACAAATAAAATCAGGTAAGTGTCGTTGAATACTATTTACCAATTCTCCAACTGTAAATGAGCATCCAGAGATATTGTACCCTCCTCTTGATTCACTTAATTTCTCTAAGGGGTAATCCATCAACTCTACTGTGGCACGAATAGCATCATCCATATACATCATTGGTAATTTCGTATCTTCACGAACAAAACATTGGTAATGTCCATTTTTTAGAGCATGATGAAAAATTTCTACTGCATAATCTGTTGTTCCCCCGCCAGCGGGCGCTTTGTGTGAAATTAGACCAGGATATCGAATCCCTCTCATATCAATACCAGAAGTTATTGCTAATTGTTCTCCAACTACCTTTGTTCTTCCGTAAACTGTTGAGGGATTTAGTGGTGTTATTTGGGGGGCAATATTTGGACAATCTGGACCAAAAACAGCAATAGATGAGGGAGAAAACAATCTTGCATTGGTTTCTTTCGCAGCAGTGATCACATTTTCTAGTCCAATCACATTGATATCCCAACATAATTGCGGATTTTTTTCTCCAGTAGCAGATAGTAATGCTGCTAAATGATAGATTTCAGTAATTTCTTGTTCGGTTACCAATTTATGAACTTCTCTTTTATTCATGACATCAAGAATTTGACACCCTTGTGCTTCTCGAATATCCGTTGCTATCACAGACTCGTGCCCATGTTTTTGTCGTAATACTTCTACCAATTCGGTTCCAATTTGCCCTAATGCCCCGGTGACTAGGACTCGTCCACTTGGTCGGTCCATGGCCATAGACATCCGACTAGATACTTGATGATTCATACTAATCTTAGAGGTTTTTTCGTCCAATATTCTGACAACGTTCATAGGCCAACGCGGATGGCTGAAAACCCCGTTGATTGTATGAAGTACATCGTAGTCTCGGGGGGCGTTCTTAGTGGAATTGGTAAAGGAGTCACTGCGAGTAGCGTTGGAGTTTTGATGAAATCACTTGGATATCGTGTGACCGCTATAAAGATAGATCCTTACTTGAATTCTGATGCTGGAACAATGAGTCCCTTTGAACATGGTGAAGTTTTTGTTTTGGATGATGGTGGCGAAGTAGATCTTGATTTGGGAAATTATGAACGATTTCTAGATATCACGTTAAATCGAGATAATAATTTGACTACTGGCAAAGTATATTCTTCGGTTATTGAAAGAGAAAGAAAGGGAGATTATTTGGGTAAAACTGTTCAAGTGGTTCCACATATTACCGATGAAATTCAAGATAGAATCGAACGAATAGCACACACTCCTTCAGATGGTAGTGATGATACTCCAGATATTTGTGTAGTTGAATTAGGTGGTACAGTAGGAGATATTGAATCAGCTCCATTCGTTGAAGCACTTCGTCAATTTCAATTTCGTGTAGGTCGAGAAAATATTTGTTTCTTGCACGTCAGTCTTGTTCCAGTAATTGGAGTAGTAGGTGAACAAAAGACAAAGCCTACACAACATTCAGTTAAGGAACTCATGGCATCTGGAATTCAGCCAGATTTCTTAGTATGTAGATCGTCAGAACCAATTTTACCGGAAGTAAAAAGAAAACTCTCTCTATTTTGTCATGTTTCTGAATCTTCAGTATTCAGTGCTCATGACGTCTCTAACATTTACCGTGTACCTATGATGTTAGAAGACCAAGGTGCAACAAAAGGGATTTGTCAACGTCTAAATCTTGAGATTTCATCAGAACGTCCCCTGCTCGAAGAATGGGCAGATCTTGCTCAAAGGATGGATGAACTAAGTGGAGATGTACATATTGCAATGGTTGGAAAATACACAGGACTTTCTGATTCATATCTTAGTGTAATCAAAGCATTGAATCATTCCGCACTTGCTGAAGGAGTAAATTTGTATATCGATTGGGTAGAGGCATCGGACTTAGAACCATCAAATCAAGGACTGGATAGCTACTCAAAATCATGGGATTTAGTTAAGGGTGCTAATGGTATACTTGTGCCAGGAGGATTTGGAGATCGTGGAATTGAAGGAAAAATCCTTGCTGCACAATTTGCAAGAGAGAATAATATCCCATATCTTGGTGTATGTTTAGGATTACAAATTGCCACAATTGAGTTTGCAAGAAATGTTCTTGGATTAGCTGGGGCCAATAGTACTGAATTTGATGAAGATACACCACATCCAACTGTAATTTTCATGCCAGAAGGAAGCAGAACTCACATGGGAGGTACTATGCGCTTGGGTAGTCGTCAAACGAATTTACAAACTACAGATTGTGCTGCATATCGTTTATACAACGGAGTAATGGAGATTCACGAACGACATCGACATCGATATGAAGTAAATCCAGATATGGTAGAGGATTTAGAAGCCGCAGGTTTACGATTTGTAGGTAGAGATACCGAGGGAGAGAGAATGGAAATCATAGAAATGTCTAATCATCCTTATTTCTTTGCAACTCAATATCATCCTGAATTTAAGAGTAGACCAAATCGACCAAGCCCACCTTTCCATGGATTAATCAGAGCCGCCCTTGGTAGGGAAGTATGATCATTCATATTGTGAACATGCTCTGCAGAAATGCCTTTGATATGCGGGTATGAAAACAATTCCA
>CAZRCY010000003.1:29604-39014 GCA_964598735.1 uncultured Candidatus Poseidoniales archaeon | reverse complement strand
GACCAAGATCTTGATGATGATCGTTGGAGAGCAATGGATCAAGATTATGATTTGACAATGGATTGGTTTGACGAGGATATGGGGGGAACACCAAATCCCGATAATGACCTAGGTCCTCCTGCTGTAGATATCAACGATGATCCATGGGATTGGGATAATGACGGAGTCCAGAATGAAAACGACTCTTACATGAATGCAACCCAGACACAAGTGTTCAGTGCAACAGGTTGGAATTGTCCAACACCGACAAACAAAAACCCCCAAAATCCAGCTCCTGAATGTATTACTGAGAGAAAGTCATTCGCTGGAAATAACGATTGGGATGGTGACGGAATAAACAATTGGTACGACGTTGATGACGATAATGACGGCGTACCTGATTTCATAGATATCGATTGGAATTGTGACCTCGATGATGATAATGATTTACACTTGATTAACGGTTCTCGATACAGGGATGATGGGCCGAATGATATCGATGCAGATATTGATGGAGACGGATTACTTAACGATGAAGACTGGGACGACGATAATGATGGAATTAATGATTTATTCGATCCAGATGATGGTAATTGTGGCGAACTAGACATCGACAACACTGATGATTTTGCTCAACCTTACTATCCTGTCCAAGATGGAGCATCAATAACTGGTTCTCTTGATGGACAAGTCTACAATTCCAATATGTCAGATTTCTGGAACATGAGTCATACTACCAACCCATTTACTCTAGCAAATGGATTTGTATTACCTTACAATGGCTATGATTCTACAACAAATCCAGTTACAAATGGTAGAATTCCAGAGTTCTATTGGTATTACATCAGTCGTTGGAGTCCGTGGAATGGAGACAATGCTTGGGATATTGATTCAGATGGAGACTCCCTAATTAACGGACTAGATGTTGACCAAGACGGTGATGGTTTACCAGATGGTTGGGATCAAGATGAAGGAAATGATGGAATTCTAGATGTTGATGATGTACGAATGGGTGGGACATTCAATTATGATAGATGTGGATGGAATGCTGTTGGAGGGTATGTTTGCGGATATGAATACGCTTTCACTTACATGTTACCTTTGGATTCAGGAACAAATTTCCAGTACACTAAGCCGTATAGTATACGACCCGACAGTACCTATACCGATGGACAATATGATGGTGCTAATAGTAACGGAAATTTCGATTGTTTTGAGGCTAGTTGTTGGCACTTCGAGTTTAATGGACAAACCTCTGCTGCAGTTACGTTTGATGAGATAAACCATAACAGAGATTTGATGATCGCTTGGCGAGGTCTTAGCGCCGGACTATTCAATTGGAATGCAGACATAAATGGAAATTTCTTCCCGGACGAATATGCTGACATGCTGAACGATAGTGTAGATCCAGATGATGACTGCGGTGCTCCAAATGCCGGCACTCCTAATCCGCAATGTATGTTCAATGATACTGCCGATTTAGACGATGATTTCGATGGTATATACGATCACTGGGATATGGATGATGACAATGATGGAATTTGGGACTTCTTCGAAATTGATGTTGATGATGATTTAGACGATGATGCCAATACTCTTCCTCCTGGAAATTTCTTCACGGGCACAAACTGTTTTGATAATGATGATGATGGGACGGATACTGACCCAGATGAGGATGGATTTTTCCAAGCGGTATGGGATAAAGGAATCCTTGGTCAAGGACTAATGTTCCCTGAATACTATGACGTTGACAATGATAATGATGGAATTGTTGATGCTGAAGATCCAGACGATGATAACAATGGAATTTTAGATGTTACACAAGAGCTTACCTGCTTCGTAGGTGAAGAACAATCACCTTGGGATCATGATAACGATGGTGTACCCGATTGGAAAGACACTGATTGGGACATGGATGGTATTTCGAATACGATTGAACGTGCTAACGTAACACCTTGGATTTCTCCATGGGATCATGATAACGATGGAATACGCGACGATGTTGATTTAGATGATGATTCTGATGGTATGATGGATAAAGATGAGATTCTTCTTTGGCCTCAGAGATATAACAACGAATCTACGAATCCATGGGATCACGATGATTTTGGAGGAGGATTAGGAATTGCTAATCCAAGTGATCCTTCTACTGGTCCAGATGTTATTGACAACGATGATGATAACGACTCTAGGGTAGATGGTGATTGGGATCAAATTGAGGATAACGAACTTTCTTCTGACTGGGACACTGATAACGACGGTGTACTTGATGAAGACGACAAAATCCCTACTCGGGTAAACATGAGTATTCCTGAAGTAATGTGGATGGATGGAAAGAAAGCAGCCATATTCTCTGGTTCAGTGTCTTGGCTAGATCCTGCGTTAAGTCAGTTTGTGCCAGCACCAAATCTACCGGTTCAAGTAACAATTGAATGGGCAAATAATGGAACCATTGCTCTGGAAACGATTGATGTACTTTCTACCCAGTTTGGTGGATTTACAGTGGGTCAATTCCTCCTACCAGAGGATTTGGATGTAGGTCCAAATACTACGTACAACGTATATGCTGAAGTCACTGAAATGTTCATTCACGACGGAAGTCAATCTGAACTTTATCCTCTGGAGATAAGAGCGAATACCACATTCGATTATGTCGCTCCAGAATATCTGCGAAGTGGCGAGAATCCGCTTTATCTTGATTTCAAGACCCATTATTCTGCTGATTGGGATCGTGGTATATTCGATAATAGAATCAAGTATGCACCTGTTGCGTTCAATGTAAGTGGAGGACCATTTGGTAATAGACAAAACCCCTCTTCTTTTGATGGAGCAGGTCAAGGGTTCCGAGCTGATGGAGGAGGATATGTTTCTCTAACATTTGTTCAGTCTTCAGGAGCTCAAGGCGAGTGGAAGCAAGTTCGATATAATGCATCATTAGACAATGGTCCTGGAACAATTCCTGGTGGATATGAAGAGATTATTTGGAATGCTTTCTTGAACGATCATGATGTTCTTGGAACTTACACATATTCGAATACAACATTGCCGAAGGGGAATTATGAGTTTGCTGGAAGAGTAGATATGAGTTATGCTGGGTCAAATGAATGGCCTTTCCCATGGCTAGAAGGAGATGAAACTGATACCTTCATCATCAAATCAATGGAAAGAATGTACATCGGCTCTCAAATCATAGTACCATCACATAATCCCGTATTCTTCTGGGACGCTCAACAGTTCACTGGAGCAAGTTTCGGTGCATGGAGACCAATGTTTAGTCAACAGGGGTTAATCAATGCAGGATTCGATACCGATTCTTCCGGAACAATTGAGCAAAGTGAATTTGATGTTGTAGCCAGTGGTAGACAATACGCGGTTCTCTGGAATGATAACTTGGCAGACTTGCCTCTAGGGGATGCTAGTGAAGGAATTGATTCACCATTGCGTGATTATGTCACTACCAATAGCACTCATTGGTTCATCGCTATGTTGAATGGCGCAGATTCCAACGCACCTCCTTGTGGTCCAGTAGATCCCCTAGATCCAGAGAGCCCAATTCGATGTGAGATCGTTCCGGAGATGAATACAGGTGAACGATTTGAAACAATTGGAGACGTCAAGAATCGAACACTATCTCCTTGGACAGAAGCAAGTATGGTTCTCCAAGTCGACTTAGATCAGGATGGTATATTTGCTGGAACTAGAGAGAATACTAACGCAAAGGTTCCACAATTAGCAGGTGGTTTAGCTATGGTCAATTTCTCATGGGATTGGTATGAAACGTATGAGGCATTGACTTACGGAGTGAGAATGAATTTCGTTGATTCCAACTTCTTCTTCACAGGAAATCAGACATTTACTCTTTCACCTACCGGTGCTTATGTGAATGTCAGCGTTGTGGGGACAACCGATTTCCAGTTGAACTCAGTTCCAACTCTCTACAGGGGAATGAATACAACCCTTGAAGCCAAATTAATTGACAATGCGAATCAGGCAGTTCCATTCCAACCAGTAAATTGGACGTGGTCAGCAAATGGCACTTCAGGATTAGCTCAAACGAATCAACAAGGAATCTTCAAGATTGATTTGAATATTAGTAAATCTCACGATCTTGGAAATTTCTCAATGTCCTTTGGATTCCCAGGTACAAGTCGTTTGAAGAGTTCCTCAGTTTCTCAGAACTTATGGGTTGTCAGTCGAACATTCATCAATATTGAATCTACGACTAGTGGCGAAAGATCAAGCGGTGACGTATGGTCGGTTTCTGCTCAGGTTACAGATGATAACAGAACACCTTCAATTCGAGATTTAGGTCAAGCATTAGATGGACAAGGAGAAAATGGTGGAAAGGTATTATTGATCTTTGAAGGTACTGATTTTGAGAATAGACAACATCGTCAAATCATGTCTACACTTTATCCAAATGCAGGTTCAGTTTACCATGAAATGCTTCTCGATCCTCAATTACTTCAAGACGATCCACAGTCATTCCTACCTGATGGTTTCGGACCAGTAAATGTAATTCTTAGATTTGAAGAGAATCTACCTCATGAAGGGTGTGTTGCTCTTGAAGAATATATGTTGGGAATGCAAGGCGCATGGGATCCATGTTCTTCTGTACCCAATAACGAGCATTATCGAAGAGAGATGCAGTACAATGTCGATGGATTCTATCTCAAGGGTAGAACTACATTAGATGTTGATGACCAGATTGTATACACTAGCGAAGTAAATCCAGTAACTGGGGAAGTTATTGAGAAGCCCATGACAATCACTGGTAGATTAACAGACGAATTAGGTGGAAATTTATCAAATCGTAATATCCTCGTTAGTTATCAAATGACAGGATCTGCTGTAGAAGCACCCCAATGTCAGCAAGGAACTACGGACTCTGATGGTTATTTCACAATTGATTGTCCATTGAATGACGTTATGGCAGGACAAGCACAAGTAACAGTTCGTTACAAAGCTGACTTGAATAATGATGGATATAGGTACAAGGATTCAACAGTAATCAAGAATTTTGCAGTATTCTCTAACAGTACATTGTTGATTGAAGAAGTTGGCCCAATGCTAACAGACGTAGATCGTTATGTTTTCCAAGGAAATGGAACAAGCATTCCTGTACTATACCTCAAAGAACCATTCCATGTTCATGCGTTATTACAACAAAGTAACGGAAATACGCTGGGTGGTAGATGTTTGAATATCTATCTAAGTCCCGAAATTAATCCACGCCCAATTGCATCAGCTGTAACTAACGATGCTGATGGTCGAATTGAATGGTATTCTGGAGATACAGAACAGAATCCGAGTCGTCGCGGAGTTGAGCCAATTGGAGGTTCAGGCTTGGAAGGTTTCCGTACATTGAGAGTTGCATATGAGCCTAAACTTGCAGTTAACGGAGGCTGTAGTCAAGAGGCAAATGCAGTAGTAAATGGTTCATACATGGATATTACAGTCCTTGTAAGAAGCCGAGTCGACATTATTCTGCAAGATACTTGGTCTAGGAACGGCGGATATCAACCAGACGAATGGGTAAATGGGACCGTACAGATAACTAGAGATAGATTGGATGTACCCGTATCTGGCGAACAAGTAATCTTTGTTCGAGAGTATTGGAACGGTTCTGCATGGGTTCTAGAAAATGTAGAATATGTAACCACACTGGATAATGGATATGCGTCATTTTCGTGGCAATACACTGGAACTGATGTTCCTGGTGCAGAAGATGGAATAGAGGCGGTTGGCGGTAAATGGAGAATAGTTGTGCAATTCCGCGACTCACCATTTTTCCAAGAGTCATTCCTTAACAACACGCCTGAAATAGAATTGGGGGACCCGCCTTTGATGGAACAGGCTGGAGGCTTCTTCCAATTACAGTATATTTTACCGTTGACAATTGCACTTCTACTAGCTGCGCTAATTGGTGCCGTAATGTATCGTAATTACCAAGAGCGAAGAAGAATAGAAATCCTACGAGGAATTTTGACTGATTCACTCATGTCTCTGAGGGCATCAAACGAATACATACAAGCGATATTCAACTGTTGGAAAGAATTAGTCGCGTTTTTCCGTAGTAAGGGTGCTATGAAGAAAGTGTATGAAACGACTCGTGAGTTTGAGGATGCTGTCAACAAGATGTTGGGCGGAATAACTCCTCCTCATGAATTGGATGCTTTCCTAAGTTTGTTCGAAGAAGCACGTTATTCAGATCACAATATCGGTGCAGCTCAAAGAGATAGAGCCATACAGACGTTGCAAGCAATTGTCAATAGTCTAACTTTAGCATTAGGTGAAAATCAATTAAGTCGCTCTGCTGTTGAGTCAGATTTGTATAACAATTTGACTAAAGCTGGTGAATTCGTCGATGCCGAAGGAAATGTTCGTCAAGCAGGCTTGGAAGAAGAAAGCGCAGATAATTTTTCACTGTAAGTGAGAATTACTGATTTTCACAGCAAACGTTTAGCGATAGCGTTGGTAAAAAATAACATAATGTGGTGTAGAAAGTAAACTAAGGTACTTTGAAACTATTGGCTGTTACAGAAACAACTGCAAATTAACGCTAAAAAGGCATTTTTTTGGACGTTTTTATATACTGTATGGCAGGATATTGTTATCAATCCTTAGGATAAGGAGTGAAAAAATGGAAGAAGAACTAGATACAAGAATGATGATGACTGAATTAATTGGATCTTTGGCGGTAGTATATTTTGCAGCGCGATTGGGTATGGGAGACATGCCTACGATGTACGGTGCAATGGCAGCAGGACTGGTTGTAGCTGTAATGATGATGACCTTCACAGGCGCTATGATTTTACCTTGGATCACAATTGGAAAGATGGCAAATGGAGACATTACATGGCAGAATGGATCTCTAGCTTTTGCTATGCAGATGTTAGGTGCTGTCCTTGCGTGGACAATTAACATGTGGAGTGCTGGAATGCTAGATATGGCCGATCAGATGTGGTCAGTCGATACCATGGATGTCCAAGTAGGTGCAATGACATTGATTGGTGGTTTCTTGTTAATGATTGTGTATGATCGCCTCTCCGGTGACGGACTAGGAAATGCTGCTGTTGGGATCTTTGTATGGATGCTAGCGGCTGCTGGTCTTAGCGTAGTTAATGCCGGTGACGTAGGTGGTATGCTGATTACTTCAGGATGGACTGGTGACAACATGGTCATGATATTCGGATCAATGATTATTGGAGGCGTTGGTGCAACTGCTGCCCTTATGTTCGGGGACATGATCCTCGGAGAAGAAGAATAATTTCAGCATAACTGAATCACAATAAGCCCATTAGGGCACAAAATGATCTCGGGGTGAGGAATCGGCAAACGTCCTTTCTTCATCCCGATTTTTTTTACTTACATCTTAGTGGCTTTTCCGGTTCTTTTCTATTTCTATGGTGGCGAAAAGCATGGTATACACCTCCACCAAGCAATACTAACACAAAACTCCATCCAATGAAGGCGAATAACATCAGCACGTACGTTGTAGAGTCTACGTCACTGTTTTCCAAATTGGCATCTGTAATTCCATCAGCCGTTATCACTGGATAAATTGCCAATGAAAGTCCAAGTAGGATTAGTACCAACCTTGAGATTTCAATCACCTATCTTAGTTTAATTTGTAAATTACCATCTTTGACTCTCGTATTGTATATCCTCAAGTTCTTTTTTTTGCTCATTTTTCCGACGAGTTTTCCATAAGGTGGAAAGAGGGGGAAAGGTGACCATTTAATTAATTCGCCATTCCTAATGTTGTGTGTAGTTTGATGTAGAGGACATGTGATGCAATCATCAACTACTCTACCACCTAGACCAAGAGGCCATCTCATATGTCGGCATAAACCATCAGTAGCGTGGTATTCTCCATTTTTCATGACAATCATTAATGTTTTCAAACCAATGTTTACCATCTTCGGTTTATCTGGTTTTAACTTTGAAACTCGAATGGCATTCTTCCACCCCATCTCAATTCCTCACTTGGGACATTCCTCCGTCAAGATGAAAAACTTGTCCTGTAATGTTATCTGGAGCATCAGTCAATAACCAGTGGATAGTTGATGCAATTTCATCTGGTTCATTAATTCGGTTAAGTGGGATCATTCCTACAGCAATTTCCCTAGAAGTATCTGATTTAATTATTGATTCTGCCATTCTAGTATTAGTTAAGCCAGGCGCTACGGCATTGATTCTTATTCCTCTTTTGGCATATGTTGCTGCTGCTGATCTCACCATTGCTTCAACACCGCCTTTAGCTGCTGCAATAGCCTCATGATTAACTAAGCCTAAACTACCTGCCACGCTTGATGTAAAAACGATTCTTCCGTTCTGATTTCGAAGCATTGTCTTGGCTGATTTTGATAAAGTCAAAAATGAGCTAGTTAGATTAGTTCTAATCACTTCTTCAAAGGATGCGACGTCCATTGCATGAGGAGGCCTTAGTGCCAACGATCCGATTAAGTGAGCAACTCCGTCAATTTTACCCAATCCCAATTCTTTAGCCATATCGATAGAGTAAGTCAAAATCTCTTCATCAAGTCCATCTCCTACAACAACGGTTGCTCCTAAGTTGGCAAGTTCCGAGACTCTCGCAGAATCTCGAACTAACAATGTGAGATTGTTACCGTTATCTAGAATCCTTTTTCCTAGGAGGAGACCAATATCACTACTGCCTCCAACAATCAAGAAGGAACGTTTCATAATTCCACTTTATTCCATGCGTTTTATGTCCTTCTATTGGTGGTTCTGAAGACAACTAATGCACCCAATAATGAAATAATTACGAGTGCAGATCCAAAGCCAGGAACTGTAGATGCTTCAGGTTCTACAATAGGATCAGGTTCTTCGACAACCGTTCCTTCCCCTACGGTGATTTTGCCACGCATGTCCATTGTTGCATGTGGCTCGCAGATGTAGAAGAAAGTGGTATCTTCGGTAAAGGTGTATCTGAAGTCAACAGTAGTCGCTGATTCTCCGCTGTATACCCCGTTACTCTTCCTGTCATTGTCACCTTCATTCGCGGTTTCAGCGACATTGTGTGCCATACTCTCGTCTTCCCAAATCCAACAAACAGTCTCTCCGACATTAATTGAAACATCAGTCTGGTCAAACGCAAGTCCAGTATCATCTATTCCAATGATTACTGCACACTCGGATGTGTCAACTACGTCAGCGGGTGGCATTAGCACCTTATCAACCACGTGAATCACACCGTTCGAGGCGGCAACGTCAGCTGCTGTAACTGTAGCATCTCCTACCTTGACGATTCCGTCGTTCACGGTAAAGGACGCATCATCTCCATTTGCCATTGTAACTGACAACCCATCCGTCACATCAGCCGCGTAGACAGTGCCTGAATATACGTGGTAGAGTAAGATATCACGGAGTGTGGCAATTTGCTCATCTGTGGTGAAGGTATCCAA
>CAZRCY010000003.1:0-29504 GCA_964598735.1 uncultured Candidatus Poseidoniales archaeon | reverse complement strand
ACCGAGAATGTGACGTCGTCTTGGTTGAGCATTGTAACTGTAAGCCCGTCTGTTACATCAGCGGCGTTTACAGCGCCAGCGTAAACATGGTAGAGTAATATGTCAGTCAGAGCACCAATTTCGTCTGCTGTAGTGTAGGCATCTAGATCGATTCCAGCGTCAGCAAATGCTTGGTCTGTTGGGGCAAAAACTGTGAAGGGTCCGTCGGTTTGGAGATTAGTAACAAGGTCTGCCTTGGTTAGTGCGGCTACTAATGAATTGTGGATGCCGGTGTTGGCAGCAACAGTAGGTATGTCCTGAAGTACAGTTGGTGCGGTAAGTGCAAATGTTGCTATCATGTCTGGG
This sequence comes from uncultured Candidatus Poseidoniales archaeon, assembly GCA_964598735.1. Taxonomy (GTDB): domain Archaea; phylum Thermoplasmatota; class Poseidoniia; order Poseidoniales; family Thalassarchaeaceae; genus MGIIb-N2. Next base: position 29,159 of record CAZRCY010000003.1, on the reverse strand, counting down.
TGGACGGTGCAAAAGTAACTTAGCGTATCATCTGTATCGAACCCATCTCTGAAAAACACCGTGAATGACTGTTCGTTTTCGATGCCTGAACTGCTAGAACCGTCTCCAACTAATAGTAAGCTATTAGAAGATTCTGTGTTGTAGCCAACGTCGCTTATGTAGAACGGATGAGCGGATGGGTTATTGATTCGATGAAATTTGTAGTTCTTCGTTATGTCAATCTCAGTCAACTCGTTTTGGCCTGCTGGGTCCGTGTAGAAATTAAAAAACGGTTCAGACATTGCACCATCGCTCACAAATACGTCTGTTGGTGGGAACAATACCTTGTCAATTACATGGATTATACCGTTTGATGCAGTCACATCGGCGCCAGTAACAGTAGCACCGTTGATTTTAATTTCATCACCCACGGCGAAAGAGGCGTAGTCGCCGTTTACCATGGTGGCAGTCATCCTGTCTGTGACGTCACCCGATGACACTGAGCCCGAAATGACATGGTAGAGAAGTATGTCAGTGAGTGCGGCTTTTCCCTCCTCCGTGTCAAGGGCGGCGAGATCTATACCGGCGTCAGCAAATGCTTGGTCTGTGGGGGCAAACACTGTGAACGGACCTTCTCCCTCTAGAGTAGCAACAAGCTCTGCTTGCGCCAGAGCTGCCACGAGCGAGTTGTGGTTGCCGGTGTTCTGTGCGTTCGTGGGTATGTCCTGCGTGTCATCAGCAATCGCTGCTGGGGACAGGCAGATGCTTGCGATCAACAGTAATGTAATCGTAGAGATTCTCTTGTTCATGGGCTACCCGAATTCCGTTTGGTAATAAAGGAACTGTATCATCCTTCTTTTTTCAAAAATTAATGACATGTGACAGTAGTTTATATTCTAGTCCGCCTCTTAGGCACGACTGTAAAAATGCGCACAGAATTAGGTGGGCAATAACACTCTTTTATATTCTCAACTATCCGCCGATACACATGGATGCTATAAAAGCCACCAGATTTACACGCCGGACAAGCACCAGGCTGATTGTCCTACTGACCGCCATAACCATGCTAGGGACCGTTGCTGCTGAAACAGCACTTTTAGCCGCTGGTGATACTGTTGGGACTTCTTTTTGGATCGCAACAGCAATGATGTTTGCTGCAACAGCATTCTTCGTTCTTGAACGCGGAAGTGTTGCGCCAAAGTGGCGAACATCCATGACCGTTGCCGCACTTGTAACAGGTGTTGCGTGGTATCACTACACATACATGCGCGAAGCATGGGCTACCACATACGCTGCTGGCAGTGGACAAAGTCCAATCGTACTAAGATACGTCGATTGGTTGATCACTGTACCTCTCCAAGTCACTGAATTCTATCTCATCCTAGCAGCGGTGGGAGTTGCAACAGCAGCTCTTTTCTGGCGCTTGTTCGGAGCATCTCTGTTGATGTTAATCACTGGATACTTAGGAGAGGCAGAATCTGGAACAGGCGGTCTTGTTGAAGGAATGGAAATGGTCATGTTCTTCATTGGATGTGCTGCTTGGTTCTACATCATGTACGAAGTATGGGGTGGAGAAGCTCAGAAGAGTGCCGCTACAGCATCCGAGTCGACTCAGTTTGCTTTCAAGGCAATGGCTGGTATCTTAACAGTTGGATGGGCTATCTATCCAATAGGGTACTTCATGGGTACAGGAGACGATCCTAACGTAGACGGACTAAACATCCTGTACAACCTAGCAGACTCAGTTAACAAAGTTGCTTTTGGTCTAATGGTATGGTATGCTGCAACAATGGATTCAGCAGACCATTCTGAAGAATAATAGCTACTAGATGCCCTTTGGGTTCATTTGTCCTCGGGGTGAGGAATCGGCACCGCCCTTTCCTCATCCCGAACCTTTTTTTTTACCCCAAATTCTTACTTCCAAATCAACATGATCAAAAGATTGGACTAGGGTCTGTGAGTATCATCCAGATTGCATAAATGAAAAGAAAACATAGAGCTAAGATTGCAATCCCAATTATTGCAACAACTGAAGATGATACTGTAATCCCCCCTACTCTTACCATCTTCGCTATTCTTGTGTCATTTCTCACTGAATCAGATACATTGGTTTCTACTTTACCATCTGTATCGGTTAATACACTAACCACATTTGATGAATCATACAATTGACCAGTAAATAACCCAATCAATCCCATAATCACAGACAACGGCAAAAGAATACAACAGGAAAAGCACATCATTGCAATCATTTTGTCAGACCACTCATCAGATCCATCTGGACAATCTATTACTCCGTTGTTGACATCCAGTAACATCACTTGAGTCCCATCTTCGCAGTTCCATGTGGTACTTCCAACCTCGTCGTATGGCACATCAAATGCATGTTCATTACCTTCATATCCGATATTTTGTGAGATAAAGAAGGTGAATCCTGAAGCGATAAGAAGGAGAATTCCGATTCCTGAAATAATTGTAGCCTGTTGATTTCTATTACTTAGATTACTAAATGGATTTAGATTTTCTAAGTTAGGTATTTTTGGTAAATTAGGAGTTTTCTTAGAGGCATTAATTTGCTGAATTTCTCCGCAACTAGGACACTTCACTTTACCCTTATGCGTTGCAGGAATTCTGAGAATTGATTCACAAGAAGCACATTGAAATTCAAATTTTTCTTCTTGTTGGTTTAGTTCTTCATCATCATGAATCAAACGTTCGATTAGTAGAGATTTATTACCCGAAATAGGCAACCCTCTTTCCCTGAGTTCATCTTTTAGATTTGATACAGTGTACTCGTCATAGGCAGATGACACAAAAGATAGAACATTTACGAGGAAATTAATCCACCGCCGAATTAGATCATGTTTCCTTTAGCATCAAGAACTTCTACAGTCAAGTTAGCGTCTTCGACTCCTGTAGTGATTTCATTGTGTAAGGAATCACTAAATTCATCTAAACTAGCAAGAATTGATCCTGCGTTTGGATCTACTAAATCATCGATAAGATGGTTTAACACACAAGAGACGCCATATGATTGTCCTGTTCTGAAAGCATGATCTAAGTCTCCTGGTTCAGCACCTTCTGCCTTAGCACGAATTGTAACCGTTTGTACATATGCTGAAAGAGCCCCGTATAGAGAAATCATTGCCTGTGAAACATCTTCAGAAGATTGTAATAACATTTGTACTTCTTTCATCGCAGCATCTTGGCATTGGGTAAGTAATCGATGGGTAGCTACCACATCAGTTTGATCTCCAGTCATTGCCTCGGTCATCATGTCCATCCAGTTGTCCATGTCCCCCGCAGGTGGGCTAGAGGGCATGAATGATTCCCCTCCGCTTTTTTCTTCTAGGTGAGCAGTAATGCGTTCTCTCTCAAAGGGTTCATATCGGAAGGGCCGGTCGCCCGAATCCCAAAACGTCGAGGGAGTTACATGGCAAGACAAAACACAAAGACCAATGAGGGCCTGTTAGAGTTAATCTCTGACCTAAAAGCCCAGACTCGGTCCACTGGTTCTGCATTGTGGCGAGACGTTGCGCAGCGGCTTGAAAAAAGCCGTAGCAACTGGGCTGAACCAAACCTAAGTCGACTGGAGCGACATATGCCTGAGGACGCAGTAGTTCTAGTACCAGGCAAGCTCCTAGGAAGTGGTTTAGTATCCGGAAAGCGCACCGTTGCAGCTTACAATGTTAGTTCTGGTGCTCGAGTAAAGATTGAAGAAGCAGGCGGAAGAGTGATCTCTATTCGGGAGCTGATGAATGAAAACCCAAAAGGAACGGGGGTGCATATCCTTGGCTGAGGTCACTTATGTTTACGATGCATCAGATAAGGTGCTTGGTAGACTAGCTAGTCACGTGGCTAAGCAATTATTGTCTACGGCCAAGGCTGGAAATGGCGCTCGCGTGATTATCGTAAATGCAGAGAAAGCTGTAGTTAGTGGGAAGAAGACCAAAGTTCTCAGAGATTATAAATCAAAGAGAGAACTTAATCATCCTCGAAAAGGGCCATTTTTCCCTAGGATGCCTGATAAGATTCTGAAGCGCACAGTACGCGGAATGCTTCCATACCAAAGAACGTCAACTGGACGTACAGCACTCAAGAATCTTCGAGTAGAAATCGGTACGCCAAGTAATCTATCTGGTGATCTTCCAGACGGACACGAATGGGGTGAATCTTCTTCATTTGACCGAGGTTTACCAAATAACTTCGTAACATTAGGAGACATTTCAAAGGCTCTAGGTGCTGACACAACTAGATTCGGAGGTGATGAGTGATGGCAAAGAAGAAAATCAAGAGCGTTCAGACCAGTGGTAAAAGGAAGACTGCTATCGCTCGAGCTAATGTAAAGAAGGGCCAAGGCCGTGTTCGAGTAAATGGCTCACCTATAGGAATCATGGAACCAGAAATGGCTCGCTTGAAGGCTATGGAACCATTACAGATTGCAGATGCGATGAAGAAGTTGTCTAAAGTTGACATTACTGTTGATGTTCAAGGTGGCGGAATCATGGGTCAGGTAGATGCGATTCGAACTGCTATTGCTCGCGGACTTGTTCATTGGAATAGTGGCAAAGATGGAGAAGATGAAGAACTCAAAGCAGAATATCTTCGTTTTGATAGAAGTTTGTTAGTTAACGATCCTCGCCGAAAGGAACCCAAACACCAAATGGGTCGCGGTGCACGGAAGAAATGGCAGAAGTCATACAGGTGATCTAGATGTTAATACCAGTACGATGTTTTAGTTGTGGAAAAGTGATTGCTCATCTATGGGATAAGTATTCAGAACGTATCAAAGGGGGAGAAGACCCTGGTGAAGTCCTGACAGACTTAGGGATTGAGCGATATTGCTGCAGGCGAATGTTTGTGTCACACATCGACCTTATTGATGATGTTGCACCGTTCAGTGTAGCCAGAGAAGTTTGAATTTCAACCTTTGAAGATTAAGGGTCCGTGGGTTAGCTTGGCCAATACTTGGCGGCTGGGGGCCGTCAGACCCCGGTTCAAATCCGGGCGGACCCACCAATGCTTCTCTGGAGTGACCTGTTCCCGGCATCGATAAGAAAGAGCGTATGTATCAGAGGGCATGCGACGCACCTTGGTGTACCTGATCGGTTTTTTGATGCTGAGTCTTTCTTCTGTTCATTTTGTATCTGTAAGTGGTAATCAAGTCATCACATCAAACACTGTATGGTCAGGCTCAATTATTGTCGATTCGACAGTTACAGTTACTTCAGGATCTACCTTAACAATTTCAGACAATGCTGAAGTGAATGTAACTGAAGATGTGACTATTATTGTTGAGGGAACCTTAGTTATCGAATCTTCCAGTAATTCAATTCCGCATATTTTCGGCTCTTTTCGTTATCCTACCAGTGATAGACCAATATGGCAAGGAGTCCAGATAGTTAACGGCGGTTCTCTATCGATTGATGATGTATTAATTGAGTATGCTAGAGGAGGTTTTGACATTGCTGGAAGTGCTACAATTTCACCAAATTCTGAACCAATGGCTAGGCATGTTCAGATTGGATGGAATCTAGATGGTGGTTCATTGACCGTACCCGAATCATCTTCTCTGAATTGTGATGATGCTGCATCAAGTTGTTTGTCAATAAAGTCCTCCAGTCTTACTATTCCTGAAGTTAATTCTACTAATTCTTCATCAATTGTTTTTGTTGATACTGCGTCGACCTTAGATGCAACAATTTTGAAGGGAAATGATATTGGTGTTGGAATTCAGATTGCTCCTGGTTCCACTGTCGAAGTTGATAATCTGGTACTCCACGACTCAAATGTTGGTATTTCTCAATCAGGCACTGCAAACGTAATTTTCCACTCTGTCGAATTTTCGGGTACAAATGGTATTGGTATTGATTGGAGTTCAGTTAATGGAGCAGATATTGCTAATGTTACTGTTGATTCACAGTCTTCCCTCGGAACTATATTACGTTCAATAGACCTAGTCTCAGGTTCCCTTCACGACGTTACTGCATTTGGTAATTTTACTAATACCCCAGCGTTTTACCTTGATGTTTCAGATTCCTTAAATTTGCACAATATTACAGCCCTCAATTATAGTCAGGGTATTGTTGCTCGCGGCCATGGATTAATCGAATTACGTGAGGTAAACCTTGAGGTATCAAATCAAATTATTGATGCTATTGGCCAGATTTCCATTGATGCGTCTCACTCAAACTGGACAACAGAATCCGAGGGAGCCATTCTTGGAAATATAGAATCAAATCTATCTTCTATTATTATCACAGGTTCATCTACCTCCGCTATTGCTTTAGATTACCTTTCAGGTTCCCATTATCTATCATCTGTTGATGTCTCTCGACCATACTTGTCATCTGACCGAACATCTGTTGGTATCCATGCTATTTGGGCAGATATAGAGATAGAGAACGTTTCTGCAAGTGGATGGTACCAAGGAGTGAAAATAAAACAAGATGCAACGGTCAGTGCTAATCAGCTTGATGTAAATGGAGGAGGTAGAGATGGGGGTGCGTCGATTTATGTTGATGGAGGATCTCTACAAGTTTCATCATTGATTACCGCTGATTCTGATCATGGAATTGAGATTGTGAATGGCACATCTCTTTGGGATAATGGCCCTCATGTACATATTGATTCGTGGAGTGCATCGAATCACCGTGATTTTACATTAGAAATGAGTGATGGGTCTATTGCTACTATTCGTAATCTTCCATCATTTGCAACAGCAGCTCAAAGCGATGCATTTGGTGATGGGAGCCTCAATTGGGGCGGTTCAGCATCAACGAGAGTAAACATGGTTGATTCCCATCGACTCATAGAGGCTGAAATATCCATTACAGATTTAGGCGGCCAATCTATCGAAGATGCAAATGTGGAGAGTTTTGGATTCTCACAAAATTCAGATGTTACTGGAATTGTGAATTTACCGATTTTAGAAACTGGTGAAACATCGGTAACAGCTTCCAAAGATGGAATTGGGACAACAGTTCGTCTAACATCCAGTCCCTCAACGATCCAAATTCCAATTTTACCTTCATCAGGTGATTGGATTATCGGAACTGGAATTACAGCAATTTTACAGAATGGAAATTACTCCTTACCTGGAAATCTGATAATCCAATCTGGTGGTGTGCTTCAATTACTAAATTCAACACTTTCTCTTGTTCCTTCTGCTGAATATATCTCCAATGGTGGAACTTTGTATGGAGTTGTTGGGAAAATAAGTGGAGGAATTGGGCAACATGGTTCTAGCTTCCCGTCTACAGCATACACTGGAAACCTAATTATCGATCAACCAGTTACTGTGAATTGTACTGAGACAGCGCAAGCTAGTGGAAAATTCATCCAATCAGTAGACGTAGGTCCTGATTGTATGTTTACTGTATTGGGAAGCGTTGAGGACATAGTTTCCTTAGAATCAGGTGCATCTGTACATGTTAAATCATCAATAAAAATTAGAGTTTTAGATAGAGGATTTCCTGTTAATGGTGCCCAAGTTATCGTTGGCGCGTTAGAAATGAGTACAGGCTCAGATGGTGTTGCTTCGGGTACAGTAATTTCATCCCAATACCTTGAGAGTGGAAACTCTACCACTGGTATTGTTACTATTATTGCACGTCAGCAAGGGGTCGAAAGTCTTAGATCATGGGACACAATTTCCAGTTTTGAAGGAGATATCAGCGTCTCAACATTATCTTCAGGGACGTTAACAGAATGGACTCGAATAGAGCCACAATTTTCTCCAGTTCATCTTTTAGGAGATTTAATCGTTCCTTCAGGAGTTACTTTACAACTTCTTCCACAATCTTCTCTAAGAATTGGTTCAATGATGACTCTAGGAATCCAAGGAGATTTTGTCTCTGAAGATGCAACAATTACAGGTTATGATTGGTTAGAAGTAAGAATTGAAGGTAATGCGGAAATTTCTGGTGGACAGATAACAGGTGGACCTATTATGGTAGCAAACAATGGAGAATTATCATTAGATGGAACACTACTAAATGGTGCTCCTATCGAATCGACTACATCCTCTATTGTTGTGATTTCTGATTCCAGATTACTAGGTTCTTCAACATGTCTTTCCGGTTCAGATTCGAGTCGATTAGTCGTTACAGATACTGTTTTCGAATCATGTATTCAACAAGGAATTGTTGCGTTTAGTTCTGAGGTTGAATTTAGCGGAGTTTCATTAGAAGATGGAAATGGACACGGAATTTGGTTACAATCAACAACGGGAAATGTGACTAATCTGGATGCTACAAATCACACTGGTCGCGCAGCTCTGTTCTTGGAGGATACCGGCGATTTATCTGTCACTGGGGGAGTGTATAATGCCTCATTAGAGCCGGCATTAATGTCTCGTTATGTCCGTGAACTAAATATTACAGGTGGAAAGGTAATTGCTTCAACTGGCGCTTTATTTGAAGAGTCATCGGGTAGTATAACTGGACTAGAGATAGATAGTGGCGGAGGAGCAGCGGTTGCGTTGTATATTGATGGAAGTACTTCAAGGATTCTAACTCTGACATCTATACTTGTGGAAGGTTATGCTACAGGATTGGAATTAATTGGCGATAAAGACGATTTAGAAAACCCTCCAATTAAGATTCATTCTTCAACAATTAATGCCCCATTATCTATCTTAGGTCATAGTTTACCTTTCCATGTTGTTGAGAGTACAATTACCGGAGATGTAGAGTTAATGTCCACTGCTTTTAGTTATGAAGCCGCATTAATTTCTTCTGAACCTGAAGGACAAATTTCTATCACCGATCCTGCCATATTGAAAATTGGAGAATCTAGATTGATTATTTTAGAAGATTTAGATGGTTCATTGATATCATCAGGTGAAGCCGAAATTAGAGTACCTATTTTTCATCCCTCAATGAATGAACAATCAATTTCAGTGTTCCAAGGTGAATATGCTACAATAGTGCATAGGATGGTATCAGAAGCCTTAGATCTTACAACAAATCAAGCAAGTATCGAAGTATTTTCTACAGGTTTCCTCCCCATTAGTTCCGACATAAATATTGGAGATGGTATTTCCGATGATATTGTTCTTTCTTTATCCCCTAATCATGATCCAGAGGTTTCAATAATTAGCCCTGTAAATGCATTTGTTACTCATATTGATAAAGAATTGAGTATGAAAGCACTGGTATCTGACCAAGATCCAGGGCATTCATCGTCATTACTTGTTTCTTGGACATCATCACCGGTGGGAGAATCTATTTCTAAGGAAATAGGAACTGCTGTGGAGTTCACATATTATCCAGATGAAGTTGGCGACTTTGTCATTTCAGTATCAGTTCGAGATATTTCCGGAGGGATTGGAGAAGCCTCAATTTTGATTGAGGTCCTTCCTTCTGACAATGATCTCGATTTCATTGAAACATGCCCATCATCTGGAGATAATCCTTGGTTCGATACTGTTGAACTTCGCCGTTGTGGGCCAGACGAATTTGATGAAGATGACGATAATGATGGATTACCAGATAATTTAGATGATTTCCCATTAGATTCATGTGCTTGGCAAGACACCGATGACGACGGACGTCCTGATACATTGGAAAGCAATTGTGATACTTATCTAATTGAGGATAATGATGACGATAATGATGGATTAACAGATGATGTTGATAACGATCCAAAGGTCCCATATGTTGCTGATTCAAATGCAGAAGGTGAACCTCTAATTGTTACCTTATTATCACCTGGAGTAATACTCCCATTAATTGTAATAGTTATAGCTACTATACTATTGATTCGTCAACGCAAATCTACAGAAGAATAGGGTGATGTCTAATGTCTGAAATATCAACTCTAATGAATGATGGTTCATCTACTGTTGGATTTGTTGCAATTGGATTTGTATCGTCTATTGTGATCTTTGATGGAATCAGATATTTTACTATGGAAAGAGAAGTACCATTCTTAGGAAATTTACCCAGAGGTGGATATGCGTGGTCAACTACAGTTCGAATGGAATATGAGAGAAATTGGGCTAATGTAATCACAATTTTAGTTATGGCAATTATCCCTGTATTACTCAACCCTATACTTGATATCCCTGAAATTCAACTAATTCTATTTCCTCTCGTGTTGGGAGGTATGCTTGTTCTACAATTAGTTCCGAAGCGATATGCTGTTACCAAAGATAGATTAAGTGCAGATGGATTTTCTTTTGATTGGGAAAATATAGTTTGGAAAGGTTGGAAAGGAGGAACACGAATAGTTCTACAACGTAGAGGTTGGTGGATTTTAGCCCCATTACCAATCGGTGGTTCTACAGAAGATCTAGAACAAGCGTCTCTTCGAATAGAGGCCGCAGTCACTGGAAAATGGGCAGATATAGAAGCAATTCTTCAAGGCGAGGAATAATTCAAATGCAGTCTACCAAAGGTAGAGATATGTCCGACCACCCAGTTAACGAACCTGTTCTCTCATATGCTCCGGGAAGTGCCGAGCGTATAGAGCTCCAAGCTGAAATGGATAGACAAATGAGTCATGTAACTGAAATCCCATGTATCGTCAATGGTGAAGAGATTTTTACTGGAAATACAATGACTCAAGTTATTCCACATAATCATGGTCATCTGTTGGCAAATGTGCACCTTGCAGGCCCTCAAGAAATGGAAGCTGCATGTCAAGCGGCTGTTGAAGCTCAAGCAAATTGGATTGAGATGGGTCTTGAAGAGCGATGTGCTATATTTGAGAAAGCTGCAGATTTACTCGCTACCACATGGAGGGCTAAAGCGAATGCATCTACTATGTTGAATCAATCAAAGACCGCATTCCAAGCAGAGATTGATGCAGTTTGTGAATTAGTTGATTTCTGGAGATTTAACACGTATTACGCTCGAAATTTCCACGATGATCTTCAGCCATTGATTTCTCCTGGTGGAGTACAAAATAGTACTGAGATTCGGCCTTTGGAAGGTTTTGTTCTAGCAATTACTCCGTTCAATTTTACTAGTATCGCTGCCAACCTTCCTAGTGCTCCAGCAATTGTAGGTTGCACCGCAATATGGAAACCTAGTCGAAATTCAATTCACTCCAATTATGTAATGATGCAACTAATGATGGAGGCAGGTTTACCTCCAGGCGTCATAAATTTCCTTCCAGGTTCTGGTGCAGATATTACTAGTGCGGCTTTACAAAACCCCCATTTTGCTGGTGTACATTTCACGGGTTCGACTGAAACATTCAATGGATTATGGGAACGTATTGCAGGATCTCTTGGCAGCCTTATGTCCTACCCTCGAATTGTAGGCGAAACAGGTGGAAAAGATTTCATTGTTGCACACCCCAATTGCGATCATCGTGGTTTGATAGTAGCATTACTTCGTGGTTCGTTTGAATTTCAAGGACAGAAATGTAGTGCTTCTAGTCGCGCATATATTCCTCGTTCCGTTTGGGAATCTATTGAGGGAGAATTTGTAGAAGAAATTGGAAAGATAACAATGGGTGATGCCAGAGATTTTACAAATTTCATGACTGCTGTAATTGATCAAAGATCATTTGACAAGATTTCAGGATACATTAGTAGAGCATCTGAAGATCCTGATTGTAGAATTATTTGTGGAGGGGGTAGTGATGATTCAGTAGGTTGGTTCATTGAACCTACAGTTATTGTTTGTGAAGATCCAAATTATGAATCTATGATTGAGGAAATTTTCGGACCTGTACTTTCTATCTATATTTACGAAGATTCTGAATTTATGGAAATATTACAGATTTGTGATCATGCCTCACCTTACGCATTAACTGGTTCAATATTTGCAAATGAAGAAGAAGATATCCAAACTGCTTTCAAAGCACTTAGATTCACTGCAGGTAATTTCTACATTAATGATAAACCAACAGGAGCAGTAGTTGCTCAACAACCGTTCGGTGGCGCTAGAGCAAGTGGAACGAATGATAAAGCAGGAAGCCCCCTCAATTTACTTCGATGGATAAGTCCTAGATCTGTGAAGAGAACATTGTCTCCTCCCCACGATTGGGGCTACCCATTCTTACAACCAGATGAGTGAAATAGGCAACCATTGATGATACATCTAGACGGGTGAAACCATGAGTGATTCAGTGGATGAGCGCATCAAGTTTCTATCCGCTGAGATTTCTCGACATTCCGAACTATATTACAACCATTCTGCTCCTGAAATTACAGATTCTGAATTTGATGCACTTTGGGACGAGTTGAAAAAGTTAGATGTCGATAATGAGGTTCTCCACCGTGTAGGACCCGAACCATTACCTGGGACAGAGAAAGTTGAGCACATGTTCCCAATGCTTTCGCTAGACAAAGGAACTACTGATGATGACATTATTCATTTTGTGACTCAATCTACTTCAGGTGGTAAACGATATTTGGCACAACCAAAATTAGATGGTTCTGCCCTATCTCTTGAGTATATCTCTGGGAATTTACATCGTGCAGCTACAAGAGGGAGTGGTGAAAGAGGAGAAGACGTAACTTTGAATGCAAAGTTGGTAGCGAACATTCCTACTCGTCTAAACCATCCATATTCAATTCATGTTAGAGGAGAAGTTGTCATGCCTCTGAAAATTTTTGAGGAAAAATATAGCGATGTTTCCCCTAATCCTAGAAATTTATGCTCTGGAGCATTGCGTCAAAAACATGGAGATGGAAAAGCAGATGCTTCTGATTTGGTATTTTGTGCCTACGATGTAAAGTTCCCATCTGAATCTCCTATAACTAACCACGATAGCGAATTACTAGATTGGTTACAGGAAGCAGGAATTGAACCTGCTCCTTGGAAAATTTTTGAGTCAGAAACTCCTCATAATGAAATGATTGAGTATACTAAAGAATGGAGCTTAAAACGCCCCTCATACGAATATGAAATTGATGGAATTGTTTTCAAAGTAGATGAACTAGACAATCGTGAAAAATTAGGGTTCACCGCCCACCATCCAAGATGGGCATTAGCGTGGAAATTCCCATCTCAAGAGGCTCATTCTGTTTTATTAGATGTTGATTGGCAGACTGGTAGAACAGGGTCGGTCACACCAGTTGCTAGGATAGCGCCTCAAATGGTTGGAGGAGTAACTGTAGAGAATGTAACGCTACATAACGTTGGAGAAGTAGAAAGACTTGGAATCAAAATCGGTGATAAAGTTAAGATTACAAGGCGTGGAGATGTAATTCCAAAAATCATTGAAAATTTAGGTCCTGCATCATCTAAAGATCTACAAGATAGATATCATGCAGATGGAACTAAATTTTCAGGCACATTATCGCACCTAGAAATTTCAATTCCACAAATTTGTCCTGCTTGTCAACGTAGTTTAACGATGGAAGGAGCATTTCTACGATGTTTATCTTTGGATTGTGATGCCAGAACTGCAAGATCTCTTACATACTGGTGCCGTTCTTTGGAGATAGATGGAATTGGGGAGAAATTAATTGAAACACTACTCGATAATGAATTAATTACATCTATTTCTGACATGTATCGTCTGACTCACGATCAATTATCTGAATTAGATAGGATGGGAGAAAAGAGTGCGAACAATGTGATTAGTGAATTAAATAAAACCAGAACTCTGAATTTAGCCAAATTTCTTCATGCTTTAGGTTTGGAAAGAATCGGACCAGAAGTTGCAACATCAATTTCTCAACATTTTTCATCACTTGAGAAACTCCTTCATTGGGTAGATGAAGGGGAGAATTCAGAATTAACTGAGATAGACGGAATTGGAGATAAGGTTGCATTGATCTTCAGGAACGGTATCAAAAAGAGACGGGTACTAATTGATGAACTTAGAGATATAATTACCGTTACTGATGAAGGTGAAAAATCAGGAGGACTTCTAGAGGGGCTTTCGTTTTGTATCACAGGCTCTCTTTCTCGTCCCAGAAAAGAAATTGCTGAAGTAATAAAAAATGTGGGTGGTAAAGTGGTTTCCAGCGTTTCAGGAAATCTTGATTATCTAGTGGCTGGAGAATCTGCAGGTTCTAAATTAGAAAAAGCTCAGAATCTGGGTGTGAAAATTCTCTCTGAAAAAGATCTTTTGAATTTAGTAAACAAATCAGATCCAGATGAAATTTCTTCATCGAAGACAGGAACCTTAGACGATTGGATTTAGTTATCCGTACAACATTCCAGATGGTTGAGAGGATTCTGCCTCTTCCTCTAATTTCCCAAGATGGGCTTCTAACATCTCTCGAATTTGTTCTTCAATTCTTTCCGCTTCTTCAATTAACGGATCGGTCGGCAGTGATAGATTAGGGAATAGTAGATCTAATTTTTCAATTATTCTTGCAGCTGCTCTTGCATCAGGAAGACCTGCCCCCGGAGGTCCATTGGCCTCAGCAAGAATAGCGAAAGTGTCGAGGCCACGTCGACGACATTCTCCCAATAGTAAACCGGTCATTCCAGCAATTACACCTTGTTTCAAGAGAGGAATTTCCATTTCCTCGAGACGCTTTCTTGTTGCAGGTGTTGCTCCAATTCCTAATAGGGTTTCATCGGATTCGTCATCATCAATGATTTCATGAGCATGTTCATCAGTATGTGAAAACGAGTCAATTAGTACACCTCCAGCAACCTTTGCATTTTTTGACCAATCAAGAAGTACCTCGCTCAAAGGCAAGGCCATTTCATTTCTAATTGGAATCTCAGAAACAATGAGAATTAATTTATCACATCCATCAACATTGCAAACAGGTTCACCGGCATAGAATCTTAGAGGAGGCATTGGATGTCCATCCTTTACGAGGCACACTGCTGGTAATCCTGATGCTCTAACTCCTCCAACAAAAGTAAGATCAAGTTGCTCTACAAGATAGTGTGCTACGATAGAGGTTACATAACCAACAGAAGGGAAACAGGTGATTACCAGTGCACCTTCGGCATCCACGCTTTCGCTGACTTTCAGTATTGGAGGTGTGCTCATGTCACTCCGAATGTGTCGGTGGAATTAATCATTGGGCCGTTACATGTCGTATCAAGGGGGAGGCAAGATGGCAGTACCTGCACACCAACTTTCACCCTCTTCTTGGAATAATTATGAATCCTGTCCAAGGAAATATTGGCTCTCTAGACAGCGACTACCCCGTAAGGCAGGTATGGCAGCGACCATAGGTACAGCTGTTCATGACAGTGTTGAAGATATGTGCAACTTAGATATTAGTTCTAGAGATGCTGACGAGGTAGGATGGCTTCCACCAACAGCCAAAGCGATTCTAGATCTTCATTGGCAGAAAGAGAAAGACATCTTCATGGGCACACCTAGACATCCTGCATTTAAGGACGGAGAAATCATTCGAGCTCATGATTTATTGGTAGGCTCGCTAAATCTCTTGATTTCCAATGCAAAGATAGGGAAAGTTCGCATGTCTGAGGTTTCAATAGCACAATGGCGATTGGTTCAAGATACTGTTCTTGCCGCCGAAGGAACACTGCGTTCTCAATGTGGGAGACTGATGGGTCGACTTGATTTGTTAGTTCAAGAATTAGATGAAGATAGAAACCCTGTGGGTTGGATTGTTGCTGATTTGAAAACTGGAAAAATGCCTACGGGGGGTCTTTACGATACTGTGAGTCGTCAGTTACGATTTTATCGTGATATGTTAATGCAAATTAATCCAAATGCGCCGCGAGTTCGTGCTCAGGGGTGGTATTCTGCAGGACCGAAGGTGTATGAGGCAGAAGGCCCTTCAGTTTTGGACGATGCATTCAGAGCATGGGAAGGTATGGCAATAACAAAGGAACCTTTAGAGGCGAATCCAGATGAGGATGCATGCCGTTTTTGTGAATGGAAAGCTTGGTGCCCCTCTTGGTTTTATTCAAGAACAAATGGCACCCTGCCTGCCAGTGAAGGATTATTTCGTGATGAAGTAGCAATTGTTTTACAGTTCGATTCAGATAGCGGAGCGTGTATGGTAGAATTGTTGTCCTCAAAAGATAAGGACGGAGGCATTATTCCTACGGGGAAAACAGTTGGTATTATTTGCAAGGGACAATCATTAGATCAAATGAGATCTGTAATGGAATCTGATCATCGTGGTGCAGTATATCTTGGTTCTATTCGCTCCAATTCACGTCCATGGGCTATGGGAGATTGGAGCGAAGTTCTACCTTGGGCACCTTTGTTAGAATCAATTAGAGTAGGCAAATGAAATTACAGAATCCGTTTGATTAATTTTCGTGCATCTTCGCTCAATGGGCCTGAAGGTGAACATAACCATCGAATATATCCAGGGTCTTCAATTGCAATAATATTCAAGTCTCTTGATCGATATTTTCCAAAATTGAGAACTAGTCTATCCCCGTTTTTACGTACTTTCCCTCCTGTACCTTCTAATGGTTCTAGATCTTCTATCCCAGGACCAAGAGAATTTGTTTCAGAATCACCAGTTAGAATCCAACTTTCTAGTTCTACAGGAGATCTATGGAAATGTCGCGGATATTTCGCCATCAATCTCCATAATAGTAGCAGGGTCGCCCCGGCATCAGCAGCAGCATCATGTGCATTATTCAATGAGATATTTTCTCCTCGACACAATGTTCCAAGATCATGCCTTCCGGGAATTCTAAGCCGTTTTGCTAGTCTGAGAGTATCGATTGTAGCATGGGGTTTTGGTGGTAATTGCCCGATTCTGGTATATTCAGCGGTTAGCAGTGGCCAATCATATCTCAGAACATTATGTCCGATTACAACTGAATCATCCAACAAATCATGAATATCTTTTGCATGTTCTGAAAATACTCCTTTTCCTTTCACATCTTCGTCATATATGCCGTGTACTGAACTTGCTTCAGTCGGAATCTTACATGTTGGATCAATGATTTTGTTAACAGAAATAATATCTCCTTCGCTATCACTTCCTACTAGAGCATATTGAACAATTCTAGCTCGGCGTGTATCCAATCCTGTAGTTTCAAGATCGAATGCAAGAACCCTAAATCCACTGAATGGGTCCTCCACCATGAGCTACCCTTGGAATCGACCGTTTTTCATTCATCGTGTTTACTTGAATCCTCAAAACAATAGATTATATGAGTCAATCTAGCGTTAGGGCTAAACGATAAAAACGCGGAGTCGATGGTATGAAGGACGTACGGGGTTTAACTGGAAGCCTTCTAGTTGTTATTCTTCTTAGTGTCTCATTGGCAGGATGTACTGGAGTTTTAGCCCCGATATCCCCCACTGCTCGATTGGAGATAGATGTTGACAGTATCCATGTTGGTGAAGCAGTGAATTTTGATGCTCGTTCATCTACTAGTCCAGATCCGACATTAATTACATCATATCTTTGGGACTTTGGAGTAGCACAACGAAATTCATCTAATGGATATGTAAGCCAAGTATTCAATGAACCCGGACGTTTTGAAGTCCAATTAACAGTTGTCAATGATGTTGGGGGAGAAGACTCTATCAGTGTTTCAATATATGTTAATGCATTACCTGTAGCAGCTATTTCTGGACCAACTGCAGTCAAAACAGGTACAATCGTTACATTAGACGGTTCATCATCAACAGATCCTGAAAATGGAGTGTTACAATACGAATGGGATGGAGATTGGTCCAAAGATACGAATAGTGATGGTAATTTTCAGAATGATGTCGATGAAACAAATTCAACATTATCTTTCTTAGCAGATTCTTCTGGCGATATCAGAGGTTCATTAACAGTAATTGATGACAAGGGAGCAACGTCTACAACCACCTGGGAAATTAGAGTTTTAGAGAGATCTTTCAACGTAACTTGGCGACAACAGACAATGACAGTATCTTGGGAGGGATACTTGGAACAAGGCGAATCATACGAGATTACGCATGTCCCTTCTCAAGGATCTCGGATTTTTGGATTTAATGGAACACTAACACTTGCTAGAGATATAGTCCCTGCTCAATGGCCAGAAGATAATTTCACGATGTTAGTTACAGTACCAGATTCAGGTTGGAATGCAAAAGTGAAGACAAAACAAGATTCTCCCACTACAAATTCTACTGGATCAATTGAAAGAACTGATATGAATCCATTTCCGAATGAACCAACGACATATACAGCAGATTCACCAGATGCATTGTTAGAACAATTACTCTTGGAACCTGGAGCGAGATTTGGTCAAGGTGAATGGATTTGGAAACTTACTGCAGATCAAGCAGATCCCGATTTGATTGATGAAATTGATCCTGATCCTGGGAATGATTGGGAATTAGAAATAGAGTTCATTATTTTGGTCCCTGTAATTCTTGAAGTCGGAATGCTCTAATGATGTTTACGAAAGGAATCCCTTAGAACTGAAGACGACTGGGGAAAGCAATGGCGACCTCGATTGAAATCAAGAAGGCAACTTTGAGAGATCGAATTGTCGTCGATGTCGATGTATGGATGGATGATCCCGAAGATCATGATTTTTCTCCCAGAGCTAGAATGATAGGAAGCCAATTGCATATTCATAATCAAGGTCGAGAAGACGTTTTTTCAACATTCGAGCTTGAGGATGAAATGCAAATAATCGCAGAAAGAGACCGATTGATTGAATTAAGAATCAAATTTGGTGTCCATGGAATGCATGGAAAATTAACTCACAAGACTCCGTTACCGCGTTCTGGACCTAATTCAAAGAAATTAGCAGAGTCCAGATGGAAGACATTACTCCCTCTGGAAATTTCTTCTTGAATTTGAGGGCCCCCGGGTCTCCCCTCAATTTGTTCAAATATTCTCTAGACCAATTACCTACATGGGTAATCAAAAGCAGGCAAGAGAAGAACGATTGAAGAGAGAGATCCGACGTTATATTCGATCAAATCCAGAATGTACGGCTAGTCAGATTGTGGCCCATTTGAGTATTGACTTACGAATGAGGAACCATGGTCTAACTCCGCGTAAGGTTGGTTTCTTCATTCCTCGTTATGTGAATGACGTAGATTGGCGCCTAGACAGCTCTACCGGAAAACGTCTGTACTCATTAGCAGAATGATTCGATGTAACCGAGGGGGTTAAACCGAAAGCGTGGCTCCAACGGTCATTGGACCCATAGTGTAGTCTGGATATCACATGAGCTTGCGGAGCTTGTAACCCGTGTTCGAATCGCGGTGGGTCCGCTCATCAGAACAGTTAAACTGTGACGTGGTAAGGGTATCCTTTCCACTCTTTCATTTGTAAATCCAGACTTGAAATATCATCTTCTTGATAATTTTCAGTTGACCATGAAATATCGGCAGCATATAGATCAAATGTTCCATTATTCGCTTCATTTATTCTAAATAAAGTAAATCTCCCTCTGTAATCATCATTATAATTTTCATGATAAGGAGTCCCTGAATTAAAAACCGTCAAGTCACACCAATCATAAACACTAGTTGAATGTGAATGGCCATGGATGTAGCTAACGATATTTGATGAATAGTTTTCCACTACTTGGCATAATTTATCTATTTTATTTTGATCCCATTCTCTCCATTCCCAAGGGCCATAGTGAGAGATAAGAATTACTTTTTTATCAGTCCCCTCTATGTTTTCCTTCAAATCATTTTCCAAAAATGTCATTGCATTTCTTGGGTCTCTTAATCCCTCTACCCCCAAATCGGGAACAATATCTGTTGGTGCTAGATTTAATTGTATGAAGTGAAAATCATCCCATTCCCATGAATAATGGCCCTCCATATTTGGAGCAGTATTCATGATGCCTGGACGATATTCATTCCGTATTGCTACAGAATCTGCTACTGGATGATCAGCAGGAATTCTGTAAAATATATTACTCCATTCAAAATAATCATGATTTCCATAACCCTCGTATATTGGATAGTCCACCTGCTTATTTCCACATAGACCATATCTTTCAACAAATTCACCATATTCATCAAAACTGAACATTCTACCATCCCTACCATTTTGTGTGATATCTCCTGCCATAATTATCCCACGAATATCTTCAATTTCACCTAGTTCTGAAAATCCAGCATCTTCCCAGGATAATAATTCTGTAAAATGATTCAAAGCAATAACCTGAAAATCATTTTGTTCCACAGTATGATCTTTGTAAATTTGACTATCTCCAAATGCAATAAATGTGATATTTGTTTTTCCGATAAAATCATTATACTGAAGTGAATTTAAATTGTTTTTTTCACACCCATCGAACCCATAATCTATATTGTTATAATCATAAAAAAAGAAAGAGCTCAAGAATATAATTATCAATATAAGTGATTTAATTTTTACATCAATATTCTTCTTAGAATAATCTTCTTTTTTGGGAATAGAATTTTCCTCATCTATAGGATCAGTTTCTTCATCCACAAAATTAGGTGGAAAATCTCGTATTCAATTCTTTTTAGATTCAAATTTGAAAGCATCAAGAATCATGATTAACCTATTTGAGGAGACAAGGATATGAGCAAGAAATATTTCTTCAAGTTTGTATCGGAACCGAAAAATGATTCTATAAAATCGATTGTAGGAATAGCATGTACTGCACAAGCAATCGCTGATGGTCATGATGTAAGCGTCTTTTTCGCTGCGGCAGGTACAAGATTGCTAGATCCTGAGTATATCGATGAATTGAATCAAGAAATGGGCCCAGATTCTAAAGTTGTAACAGAAATGATGGACAAAATAAGTAACAATGCTACCCTCTACTGTTCGTGGGCTTCAGTTAAAGCAACACTTGGTCATGTTGAGGGTGACGGTGCGTTGATCGTACCGGATGATGAAATCACTTGGAGTGGCCCACCAGGAGTGATTCAACTAAGTTCAAGTTCTGAAATTCAATTAGTTTATTGAATTAAATCAGTGGGTCTGCTTATCTATTACCTAGTGCTCGAATAATCATGTCACTGGAACTGTCCCGTCGTGTTGATTGGCCAATGATCGACCCTGCACAAGTAGTATACTATCCAGTTTATTGGGATTTAGCACACCGTTTTTTTGAAGAATCCTGGGAGAAGATATGTGGAATTTCTTATCCAGTAATCATCAATGAACATCGACTGGGGTTCCCTGCTGTTTCAACTTCTTCAACTCATCATTCTCCGCTAAGATATGGGGACACGGTTTGTTGTATTCTTTCAGTTTCTAAGGTTGGCAAATCATCTACAGTTTGGAATTATTCTTTTTCAGATCAAACTGGAAGATTAGTCTGGACTGGAGAAGTAACAACGGTTTGTGTAAATTTAGAATCATTCGAATCGATTGAGATCCCTTCTATTTTCGCCGATGCTTTGCACAATTTTAGCGAGAATTAATTCGTATTGCTTGACATGAACTATTGTGAGCGCCCCTCTTTCTATCAAATGGGATGATGATGAACCTACCGAATCGGATAACAAAATTGTGATTCCAATTACTCCAACTCCGGCAATCCCTCAAGCAGTTGGAATTATTCTGATTCTTGGTGGATTGTTAGCTATCTTTAGTGGAGGTGCAAACTTAATTGAAGTTTTTTCAGACGAACCTTTAGATCCAACTGCCTTTGAGCCTTTAGCACAACAGATTAGAACTAGTGGGGAAAATATTACAGCTGAACAGATTGTTGAATTTTATGATAATTTAGAATCACAGGGATATTACGTAACTCTTGGAATTTTCGAAACATCAGCAGGAATTTGTTTACTATTAGGCGGATTTTTTCTGTTTAGGTTGAATAAAGTTGGAGTAAAAATTGGTGCTTTAGGTGGAGGTTTATTGCTTATTGATGCATTATTAGGCGCGTATTTCCTTAGTACGTCCAATCCTCCTTCTGAGTTATTGACATTGACATTGAATATTCTCCAAGGATTGGTAACTATGTGCGGATTGTTTTGTACAATTTTGCCCTTTGTTCCATTGATGTTTGCTGGAGCACGTCAAGCATTAGAAAGACAGTCAGAAAAGTTACGTGATTCAGAACCTGTAACTTTCACTCACGGATCAACAGAATCAGAGTGAATCGGGCTTTGGCCATTTTTTCTTTAATGCCTCTCTCAAGTCATCATTCATTTTTGCATCCCACCAATTCGCTCTTCTCCAAATTGCATATCTTCCTCTTACGCCCCTAAGATCTGCTCCATCTAGACGAGCATCTTGAAAATTTGAAAGATTCAGTTTAGCTTTAGTCATTCTAGCCCCTCTCAAATCTGCGCCATCTAGGGCACATTTCATCAAATCAGTACCGATTAAAGAAGCGTTCCTTAAATCAGCGCCAGCGAGATTAGATCCTTGTAAATTAGACCCATCTAAAATAACTCTTCGAAGATTAGCTCCCTGAAGATCGGAATCCTTTAGATCTTGGTTAATCTTTGATTGAAAAGACCAATCAACAGGCTCAATATCTTCATCCTGTTCTTCAGACATTGTGAGATCACTGGGCTCTTGAATCAAGATGCGCTCTACCTTCATGTGTTAGAATCATAAATCGATTCTTGCCGGGGTTTTCTTCTGTGTATTCAAGTCTACCTTGATCTCTCAGTCTATTCAGATATAGAGAAATATTCCACTTTTCAACATCCTCCGCATCTTCTCCAGAATCAATGAACAATTGTTTGAGTTCCCTTGGAGGCGAATCAATTTGTCCTTCTACTTCACGAAGATAATGGATTGCTGCTAAAATCTTGTCAGGCTTCTTCTTTAATCGACAGGTATCTACTAGGGATTTGAAAGCAGAACCCCGCTCGGGCATGCCACTAGTTCTCGCCGCTTCGCGTGCTGCTTCGAATGCCATCTCTCTTCTATCGCGAACTTTCTTTATGGCACTAGACCATTGCTCATCGGCTCGTAGTTTAAGAATTTCAGCAGTCACTACCTGCTCAGTACCACGAAGATCTATCTTCGCATTTCCGACACGAATAGAGAGGCGCGCTTCTTGAGCGTTGTTTCCTCCATCCTCCATTTGCGCCACCTGATGCCCCTACCATTCTCGGACTTGTCTTAACCGTTGCCGTAGAGAGAACTGTTCATAACTCCCAGAAATTCCCCCACATTTTTGAGGTAATCCAGTCAACCACTGCTCATGAGAGGGTCCAGAGAGTCCGATCATACCTCTTGGAAGGGGTTGATTATCAGTATCCTGATGCTTGGTTTGAGTTTGAGTCCAATGATTGATTTGGTTACTGCAGAAACAACAGTTACTCAGTTCGGCGGTGGATTAGATTCAGTTACACTTAACGGCAATGGTACTGTTGATTTGTCACTTGAAAGAAATACCACTGTTACCGGAGCCTCTTTTGAAGTCAGATACGAAGTAACGGACCCTAGTCCTGGAGCCATTCAAATGGATATCGGAAATGATGGCTTGCATGATTGGAGATTTGGAGGAACTAGAGACGGAGATCTGGGAAAACAAACACGTTTTTCGGACAATAGTTCAGTTAGTTCCACAAATTTAGTCCCTGGTAATTGGTTACCTACTTCATGGACATTCGATGTTCCTACAGAGGCAGATATTGACATGGCTGAATTTAATCTTTCATTTAATCCAGATGTAGGAGGAGCTGTGATTTCTTCTGGTTCAATAGATGATATTACATCTGCTGATTTGGATGGTGATGGAGTTGAAGAGATTGTTATTCTTGACAAGGATCATTCTGCTAGCAACGGTTCAGGTTCTTATCTTGGAGTAATAGATTGGACCGTATCATCTGGTTTCTCCTCAATTTCCTGGGTGTGGACATGTTCTGGGGGAACTAACATAATGATTGGTGATGCAAATAATGACACACAAGAAGATGTATTTCTTCGAGATTCTACTAATGGTTCTGTTTGCCTGCATTTGTCAACATCAACTGGCTTGGCTTCTTTCAATAATATCTCATTGACCCCAGCCGGTTCTTTGATTGATTTATATGTTGATGATGTAGATTCAGATTCGAGAGCCGACTTAGTATTCATTACTGGAACAGGAGGCTTAGGTGTCGCATTAAGTGGCACAGGTTCGTATTCCAATTTCGTCAATGTGTCGGTTCCATCAAACTCCAGCGGAGGAGGCCCTGGTGGTGGAGGCGGTCCTGGTGGTGGAGGCGGAGGAACATCTACGCTTTCCGATATTGTTTCCATTGATCTTTGGGCTGGAGTAAAAACAGTAGCAGTTGCTGAGGAGAGTGAAGCTCATGTTTCATTCTGGAATTTTTCAGGTAGTCCTGGTGCTTATGCTTGGATTCAAGGAATGTTAGAAGCCTATGATCTTGAAACCTCATTACAAGTCGTAGATATGGATAACGATGGCGATCCTGATCTATTTGGAAATGATGCATTGACTGGTTATACAACCGCAATTTGGAACGGTTCCTCTTTTACATCTACTACATCACAGGTTGTGTATTCTACACCGCCTATTTTTGGTGATTGGGATGGAAGTGGAACAGTTCGAGCAATGTTAATTGATACTGGTTCGGTAGACGGGAGTGACTCCACTTTTACTGGAAGTATATCTGTACATGCTCTTTCATCACTGGGTATCCAAAGTACTGCTCTTCAAACATTAGAGCCAATTACCGCTCCAAGAAATATGATAATGATTGATTTCGATTCTGATGGTATTCCTGAGCATGTTGTTGAAGGAGGTGAAACAACAAGATCTCTATTTGTTGCTGGATGGCATTCAATGGAGATGGATCTAGATGCAGACGGAAGTGCAGAAGCCGATGTTAGCGGTTATTCTGGAAATGGAAGCCAGGGAGTTGATCCTATCGAATGGTTTGATTCCATGGGAGTACTTGGACAAAAGGTTCAGAGTGAATTGCAAGGTTCAACTCAACGAACAGATCTTTTTGGAACAGATTTCTCAATCATTCAACCCTATGCGAGAGTGAGTGGCGACGGGGATTTAATTGGTTCAGATTTAGATGTTAGATACTCAATTACATTAACAGTGAATGAGAATCCTGTATATGGAAATCTTAGCTCATCCATAAACAGAGAAATGGTGCCAGGTTCAGGCCCTTTTAATGTTCAAATGCAATTTAATTCTACACAAAATGGTACTATACTTCTCCAAGGCCTACTTCTAAGCCATGTTCCTGGTGCAAGCAATCTTGATCTTCCTACCCAACCAATTCTTATCGAGGAAACAATTCCTTCAGAAATTGCATCGAATCTAATTTCACCATTTGTTGGATTCCAGTGGAATGCTACTTCATCACACAACCTCTCTACTTTCTTGGAATATGAAATATTTAGAACAGGACCGGGAGAGACTCTGAATCTTCTAACTCCTTATTCTTCCAGTTTAGAGTCCATGTTTATCGATCAAGGACTTTCAGTAGGAACTTACGATTATTATGTTCGAGCATCTCATGAAAATGGGATCCAATCAAATCTATCCGATGAATTGACTATCACCATAGATCCTCCGCCTCCTGACACAACACCTCCGTCAGGTCCTACTAATGTTTCAGCATCTGACGTACCTTCTGATCAAGGTGGACACTTATTGGTCAACTGGACAGATAGTATTTCGATAGATACAGCTCATCATCTTGTGTTTGTTGATACCCTTCCTTTCTCCAATGTCTCGACCCGTAATCCAGTTGCAAATCTTTCAGTAGGTAATTCTTCAATTGTAGTCACCAATACTTCAGATCGCTTGGATAATACTGGAGCAGTAGCAGACCTAGGCTCCTCGATAATTGACAATACGGATCTATATGTTGCAGTAGTAGCAGTAGATTTAGTAGGTAATTTTGAATCTACAGTTGTAACTGTTGGTCCGGTTCGTACTTTCAATGATACATCTATTGGAACTTCTCTATCTCTTTCTGTTGTCACACCTTCTAATTTAGATGTATCTGGTTCATCTTTGCCGGCTGCTGCGAGAGGCGATTCCGTTCTTATTGATGTTACATTGAGTATGGATGGTTCGCCAGCTTCTGGAGAGACGGTTAATTTGTTAATGTCAGACGGCACAATTCAGATATCTATTGATGGAACTACCAATTCCCAAGGTAAAGCTACTTTCGTTGATGGAAACTGGGGGAATTTATTGGACACTGATGGCAGATTGCTAGGTGAGGTTCAGTTAACGTCTACATTTAGTGAAAGAACTGAATCATCTGGTGGTCAAACAATCCTTGGAAGTATCACTACTGCGTCTATGGTTAGCACCGCTTCTTCCACAGTTTCTGCAGTTCAATCATCCATAGAATTAGATTCTGATGATTCCGCATTAGTCCGTCTTCAAGTAAGTACTGACGCTAATGATATTTCATTGATTGATGGACTTCCTTTCTTGTGGACATTAGGAAATTCAACAAATGGAGTATCTTCTTCAAACGGAATTTCAACAGTACAAGCAAATGGTTTCCTAGAGAAGAATGTGGATTATCCAGGAGGTGGTGAAATTGTATTTGATTATGATAGCCAAAACGCTCCATTCTGGATGTTTATGTCTCCTTCATCTGTTACAATAGATCTCCTTCCATTCCCAGAAGAGAACAATGACGGTGGAGTCCAGAATTCAGGAAATAATACAGCAAACCCAATTCCAGATCCTGAATTGATTTCACTGAGCGTAGATTGTGGAGAAACTCAATGGTCTATTCCTGACAATTCATCTAAGTGGTTAGCAGATGAAAATATACGATCTTGCTCGATGGTTAATTCGAATGAAGTAACCGTGTTCGTAGAGATGGATTTAGATCTCAGTGTGCAAGGAGTCGAGATTGATGGAGATTTAGGATCTTCATTTAGCTTGTTTTCGAATGAAACTCGCTCACTGACATTAACTGTAAGAGATTCCGGTTCTTTTCGTGATGGTACAATTGAACTCTCTTTTGAGATTACTGCACCCGATTATATTCAAAATACATCAGGGATATCTTTGAATTTTTCATTCACTTCTGACGTAGTCCAAGCCGACCCCTCTAATTCTAATGATGTAGCATCATCTTCAGATAATTCAATTATTATTGTAGGTGCAATTTCTGTAGGTGTATTACTTGCTCTAGCGATAGGTGTAATTCTTCTACGACGTTCTGGTGATGGAGGAGATGAAGAAGACGAAGAAGATGATTCTGACGGGAAAATGGGTTCCATCCCATTAGCTGTTTCGGGTGATGCCAATCAAACTGGTTTTGATTCCGACATTCCAAAAGGTGTACCATTGGATGAACTTATGAAACAAGGAAAGCGACCAGCACCAGTTTCAATGAAAGGACGTAAAAAATCAACTGATAAGCATGAAGAGGAGCCTGAAGTTGAGGAAGAAGAGGAGCCTGAAGTTGAGGAAGCAGAGGAGCCTGAAGTTGAGGAAGAGGACTACACTAAATCGGAAGACTATCATGTAGATGATGATGGTACTGAATGGTGGAAAGACGAACTAGGAGTCTGGTGGTGGCGTGGTCCAGATGATGAAGAATGGTCAGAATATTCAGATTAATTTCTAAGAGGGTTCAAAATATCCAGTATTGAGGGAGAGTCAATGGGTCTGCCACGTCCGTTCGAATTGGCCTTACATCAAGGAACAAGAACAGATCGTTTGGGAGGTACTGCAATATGTGGTTTCAATTCTAAAGGCGCTGTTGGAGCAATAGCAGTAGATCGAATCATCAAAGCATTTGATCTCGAGCAATTAGGCTCAGTATTGAGCGATTCTTTTCCTGCCATGGCTTTAGTCCGAGGAAGACGTCCACAACATCCAGTTCGTATTTATCAAGGAGAGGACATTGGGGCTTTTGTTAGCGATATTCCATTTCCTGAAGAGTACAATCTGGCTTTTGGTGAAACAGTGTTGAAATGGTTTCAAGATGGCGGATTTAATCGTTTAATCGTTGTTGATGGATTAGTATTACCCAGTTTCGGTGAGGAAGAACGTGATCGATTATTTGGTGTATCATCTACTGATGCTGGTAGAGATGCCCTTGACAATTTAGGAATCGAATGTGTTGAACATGGAGTAGTTCCGGGAATAACTGGATATTTACTTGCAGAAGCAGACCGTCTTGGAATCGAAGTCATTGCGTTGATTCCTCCCGTAAATCCAATGTTTCCAGATGCTCGAGCAGCAGTTTTGGCACTTGAGGCAATATCAGATTTGATTCAGAAAGACATACCTCTCACCGAACTTGCACAAAAAGCAGTTGAAATTGAAGAAAGGGTTAGAGAGGTATTTTCATCATTACCTACTGCTCTTCCTGAGCCAAAATCTCCAGAGGATGATGAGGATGATCCAATGATTTTGTAATTATTTTATGCGAAATTTTGAGGGATTTATGTGAATGAAATCAAAGTAATTCAAAGTGACTCCGGAAAGGAAATCATCGTTCGCGTAGTGCATTCTCGTTTCAATCAAGATGCATGGATCGGACTCTTCAAAGCTGGTTCAGGAGATCATGAACATGGAGACCGTTGGAAATGGATGCGAGATGTGGATGTCAGTCACATCACTTTCCCTGCACAGGGAGCAGGTGAATGGAGCGTTAGACTGTTCAAGGATGGTGGCTACGATCGAATTTCATCTCTAGATTTTCATATTACTAATTCTAATTCATCGGTCGATCAGGCGGATGCAGAGTCAGACAAGGGACCAGCGATTACCGCATTTGTGATTGGCATGTTCATGTTCGGCATGGGTTTCCCGCTTCTCATCGTAGGATCCACATCCACGGGCGAGGATAATCTCGCAATGATAATTCCGGGCGCGATTTTGACAGGTATTGGCGCATTCGTGACAGTTGTTGCTGCCGCAATAGGAATAGGGTTTGGAAAAAGGGCAACTACTTCAGAGCAGGCCATGACTCAACAAAGAAAAGGCAGCGGCATCGAGATTTTGGAAGCAATACCAGGCAAACCCGTTCGTTTCAGAATCAATAATCGCCCCAGTAGTAACGACGCTTGGGTTGGTATCTATCCTGTTAATGCAAAAGACGGTGAACACGGGGATCGATGGGGATGGCTAAGAGACAAACATATGGATAATGCGTCATTACCAGGACAGACTGAGGGCAGATGGAGCATACGTGTATTTTCAGATGGAGGTTACACTTTACATGACCGAGTTGACTTCGATATTGTACACTCACAAGTTGCAGCCTCAAAATATAGGGAGGAATTCATCTCAATCTGTGAGTACGACGAGGTATGGAACGACAAGGGGTCTCGGGCGAAACAAGACGTATCGGTCTGGAGACCACGTCTACCTGCAGGGTGCTATCGGCTTGGTATGACTGCCAAGAATGGTTACTCACCTCCAACCTTCCCGACATTAGTTATCCGCCCAAGTGTTAGC
>CAZRCY010000002.1:0-55293 GCA_964598735.1 uncultured Candidatus Poseidoniales archaeon | reverse complement strand
AAGATAATTTCATTCATTATCTTTCAAATCCATTCAACAATCATCACAATTTGAACAATCATTACAACAGTTGCAGTTATTCATTTTCAATCCCCCAATCATTCATCATCAATATCTCTTAGAGCGGGTGGAGCACTTCCACCTGGAGATGGAACATCTCCCCCCGGTCCTTCAATTGGTTCTAATCCAGTAGGTAGACCGGCCGCCTCTCTTCTGGCTTGAACCTGTTCATGAGCACGAACAACATTCAACGAATCTCTGAATGCTTTATTGACAACTTCTCTGGTACTTTCTGAACGCCTTAAAGCACCCATTTCTCCTACTAGTCGGTCGTGACTCTCCTCTAGAGCCTTCAATTCTGCAGTACGATCTGAAAGGCCCGCCTCGATGTCTTGCATGGTTAACTGAAGTTGAGCAATTCTTTCATCTCTGTCGAATACCTCTCGATGTAATCTTCTCTCTCTTCTTCTCAGAGCTTCATATTCTCTATTTCGATCTACTAGTCGTCTCTTCAATTCTTCAATCTGTTCAGTTAGATATTCATGTTCAGCAGATACACTTCGGGGACCAGACATTACTCGCTGCAATTGCTCCTCCAATTCTCGAATCCGATCATCTCGAATCTCCAAATGATTCCTAACTTGCTCAACAAGTTCTCTCAATCGATCCCTCTCCTCCATCACCGAGTCTTTCTCAATTTTCTCACTTTGAAGTTCTTTGTGGGCTCCCTCTAATTCTTGATTTAAGGCTCTAACCTCTTCAGCAGTTACAGACGTCAATCCTGCCTCTGCTGCCTTTTCTAATGCATCTACTAATGTAGCGACTTTTTCTTCCATCTCCACTAACAATGCGGTTTTCTCATCTAATTCAGCGGACATGGCAGAATTTTCTCTTTCAAGCGAGTCAACTTTCATCGCACCACTACCAACAGAAATTTCCTCAATTTCTGCACGACCATCATCTACCAATCTTTCAAGGTGAATAATTTGAGCCTCCCTATCTCTCAAGTCTTCTTCCAATCGAATTAATCGCGCACGATCTGGTGAACCGATATCTTCTCTTTCTTTCAAATCTAATTCCAAAACCCGGTTTTGTTGCCTTAGACCAGCAACTTCTTGGTTGATGATTGACAGGTTCTCCCATGCACTCAAGACTTCTTGGATTAATTGGTCTGAAGCATAGCTATTCAACATACTAGCCAATGCTTCTCTATCGGCTCCTTCGGGCACAGGTGCATCTTGGGCAGTCATGTCAACAGGTAGCATCGTTGAAACCGCATTCTTGAACCTTCGGTGTGTGGTGGCCCCTTTGAGGCCTAATTTCAACCTCTAAACGAAAAGCCATCATTCGATTGCTGTGTACATTTCATCTGGCATCGCTGAAGCTAGTTTTAATGCCCCGTCTGCAACTCTGACCACTGGATCTTCTGCGCACCACACAGTTACGTCACCAATATCAGCTAATTGCTGAGCAACACGATCTGCCAATCCTTCAATTAAAGATCCACCACCAGCGAGAATGATATTGTTTCTAAGAGCGGATTGGTATTCTGGATCAGCACCCGCAACTATCTTTTTTAGTCCCTCGACAAGGTGTGGAACTAAATCATTACAAGCAATACGAATCAAATCACCGATGTCGACATGTTGTTTTTTACCTTCGACAGACAGGTCTACCATAAATTCATTTCCAGTGTCGCCTACATGGGACCCTTCTTCCTTCCATCTTCGTACCATTGATTGAGTTAATTGCGCACCAGCATATTTCTTCTGAATAAGTTCCATCAATCGATGATCGAGCCAGTCACCCGCCTCTTCAATGGTTAATTGGTCATCATCTGTAGGGAATGTTCCGTAAATGCGCGCAATATCTGTTGTACCCGCTCCAATATCTACAACAATACTTCCAGCAATTTGATCTAGTCCGAATGCAACTGCAAAAGGTTCAGAGACAACCATAATTCCATTCACAAGACCTCTTAGAATTGAAACCAAATTTGTCTTATCTGTGAAACTGATATGAGAGGGGCTACAAATTACTCCAAGAACCTCATCGAATTCTTCAGGATCACAGTTTTCAATTAGGTGAGTCACGAAAGCTTTTGCGGCACTCAAATTATCTTCATCATCTTGTGCGACGCCATGTTCCAAAGGACGGAATAAATTACATGCTAGTCTATGCTTGATAGCTTCTGCACCAAACACAACATCTCTACCCAAGAAATTGCGTGCTACTGGGTCTTTTGGTCGCCCAACAACAGTCTCTATTGTTGTTTGTACGCCTTCTGAAGACATTACGGTCGATTGGTATGTTCCTAGGTCTATTCCGATATACAGTCTCTCGCTCATTTGAATCATCTCCGGTTTAACATTTGAAACGCAATCAGTCAATGGGTATGAATGTTGCACTCATTGAATATTATAAAATTAGAAACTATTTTTCTAATATTTTCTCAGAAATTGACGCCTGCTCGTCGATTTCTTTTTTCTTTTTCTTTTTATCCCATGAATACGAAGTAACAGCCACTCCCATAACTAAAATCAAAATCATGACAACGCAAACAGCACCATAATTCCAAAACAACTTTCTATCCAAATACCAAGCTTTTCCCTCATCACTTGTCTTATCGTAAATTTCACCTTTATCTCCTCCCCATTCTCCTTTTTCGAAAACTGGGTCAGGGTTATCGCCAACGTTAGTGGCTGGTAAACTACCATTCTCTTCAGATGTATTTGTACAACATAATTCATCATTACCTAATACAGGATTAATCTTAATCCCTTCGACGCCACTTACAGCCAAGGCAAAACCAACCTTGTCTCCATCATTTCCAAGCATCTCGGTGTAATTTCCAATTCCTACATTCTTTGCCCTAACTTTCACAGTAACCCATTCAACTCCATTCAATTTGTTTAGGTTAATTCTCAATGCTTCAGTTCCCTCTAGAGAATCATTTGTTTCATATTGTGTTCCGTTAGGTAGGGTTACAACAAGATTAAGATCATCAGAAAACTGTCCGAATGGACGTTGATCGAATGAAAGAAACGCTTCAAAATCACTATTGTTTTTTAATGTAAAATTCCAATCTACACTCTCCCCATTCTTGAGAAATGGCCCACTTGCTCCACTTCCATCCCACATTTTCTTTTCCACGGATTCGAATGGTCTTGATCCGTTAATTTCTAACCAATCTTGAACCATCTCTAATCTTTGAATTTCATTCATTTGATATGAATCATGAATCCAAACATCTCCCCGACCTATATTGTTTAGATTTGGTCTACCCCACCCTTGCATAGCATTTGGAGCAGCACCTACATATTCTCCACCTTGTTCTCCTCCTTCTAGTGATTGCGCAGACATGGCTAACAGCACTCTCAACAGTGAACCCGAAGGAGTAAAATTCCCATTTTGAATAAAATAACCTTCCTGCACCATCTGTTGAATTACTGCGGATACCCCGGCTCCTAATGCTGTAGAACTACTCGTTCCTGTACTGCTTCTCATGTCATTATTGAATGAAGATAGATTACCGTCTGCAGCCGCGGACACGATTCCAACTGCAGGCGTAACAATGAAATTACCACGCAATCCTTCTTCGGTAGGTCCATGAGAAGAACCGGTAAAAAGATCAGTTCCATTGTCCTTCATAGTCCCCCCAACTGAAACTACGTTTCTTGCATTAGCCGGCTCATACAGTTTGTTTGGATTATTACCGGGGGCAATAAA
Source organism: uncultured Candidatus Poseidoniales archaeon (assembly GCA_964598735.1). Lineage (GTDB taxonomy): Archaea > Thermoplasmatota > Poseidoniia > Poseidoniales > Thalassarchaeaceae > MGIIb-N2. The sequence goes on along the minus strand of CAZRCY010000002.1, from coordinate 51,564 downwards.
TGCCAGAGACCAAGGAATTTCACGATGCCATGCATCCAGAAGAAAACTTCGAGAAGTATATGCTTCGGTAACATCCCCCCAACTGTATGAGTGAATAACTGCTCCGTATGACAAGTCTTCGGCAAGTAACCAGTCCATTTCAGGTTCATTCCATCCAGTTTCGTTTACAACATCTTGGAATATTAATTGAGATTGATTTGCAACCCCTCTCCCTTCTATTCCATTAAAGAGGTCACAAATTAACACCCCCGCTAAATGAGTCCCGTGCCTAAAATCTTCATGCCCTGGATGATCGCCATCGTCAATTGAAGTATTTACCCGGATTATTTTTCGATGATTTACTCCTATATCACCAATTGCAGTTTGATTTTGTCGAAAACACTCATGATCTAATTCAATTCCAGAATCGGCCATTCCTACGATAACTCCATTTCCATCGAAAGAATTAGAGAGATGATTAGAACCGTTATTTATTCCAAGCATGATTTCAGCAGCGACATTACTCCTACTTTCAGTTTTCAATATCGGCTCAACCCACCAAATACCAGGTATTGAATCAAAGATTTCTGGCTCAACACCAGTAATTTCAAACGATGTTGGATAAGCACTCATACTACCCGCTAGAATTAGATTTTGAAAATCAAATAAATTCAAGATATCCCACTGAGCATTTGAAGGCAATCTAGGCTCTAAAATGACACGATAACTATCAGCAATTTTACCCCGTAAAACGATTTCGTCAGTCAATTGAAAATCCCCAAAAGTACCCCAAACAACCATCTCTGTTTCAGAAATTTGCCTCAATGGCTCCAGTCCTTGACTCCGTAAATCACTCCACTCTTCGGTAGTCCAACCATCGCTCTCAACAACAATCCATTCACTCTCTGTCAATGGGATGTCAGGAATTGGCCATGCACTAGATAATGGTGCAATGAAAAGCACCACTAAAAATAGGGCAGCACGTCGCATATCCATTCCAAAACATCATCCATCATCAACCATCCTATTGACCGTCGGTGTTTTATTTGGGTCACTGGTCGCGTGTCCGATGAAGGCTTTTCGATTAACCGGAAATTACCCAGTTCGAAAGAATACCCAAGACTTCTGTATCGATCTTATTGCCACAGATGATGTAGACGCAAGACATCGATTATATTCAGCTATAGGAAGTCGCCATCGTGTGCAACGCAGACTAATCAGTATAGAGGAAGTGTCTGAAATTGACCCCACATCATCTAATGCAGCAGCAGTTATAGCCCACTTTCGTGATTCTCATGATTTTTCTTCAAAAAATGAAGAAGAATAACTCATCCACCCATCCATTCAGAGACCAATACTGGAACTAATTCCCCAGCCTGCCCTTGGTGGAACTCATCAAACAAGACAACATTCTCTGGAGGATCTAGGTTTATTCCTATACAATGGGCACCTACATCCTTGGCAATCGACAACAATCCCGCTGCAGGATACACATGTCCACTAGTTCCGATAGCGATGAAGACATCACATTCCCCTACAGCATGATAAATCTCATTCATTTTGAATGGCATTTCACCAAACCAAACAATATGTGGTCGTAATCTTTTATTTTCACATTGAACACATTCTACATACTGATCTTGTAAATGCTCACCATCCATCGCATTAACAATTTCACCACACATTTCACAACGTAATTTACGCAACTCTCCATGAATATGAATTAATTTTTTTGAACCCGCTCGTGAATGCAAATCATCAACGTTTTGTGTAATAAGTAAGAACTCATGTAGGTAGCTCTCCAATGAGACTAATGCCTTATGCGCGGGGTTTGGATTAACATTCAATAATTGTCTTCGGCGATTCTGGTAAAACTCCCAGACTAACTGCGGGTCGCGTTCCCAAGCAAGGGGTGTAGCGACATCTTCAATTCTATGGTTTTCCCAAATCCCATCATTGGCCCTAAACGTCTTAATCCCTGATTCTGCACTTATTCCCGCCCCAGTAAGCACAACAACTCGCATATCAGATTCTAACATTATAGGTACCCATCCACAATTTCCCTTATTGCAGTCAGTGTTTCAGGAGTTTTAATTCCCAACATTTCTTGTTCATCTGCGATACACACTCCTTCAACCTTCAATCCCATTTGTATACATCCTTTTACCATTTCATTTGGGTAGCCCAATTCACCAGAAATCGTATCATATTTTCCCATTTTTTCCGAATATAAGTCTTGATGTAATTTAACCAATATATCTTGCAGTGCATTTCTTGATGCCCAATATGAACCAACATTAGTCTCTCCTCTGGAAGGCATATTAGCACCGTCTAAATGAGTCTCCAAAGACTCTGTAACATTACCAAAATTATCTCTAATTAGTGGAGCATAAGGACAATCCATCACTACTGTTGCCAGAGTAAAATCAGAATTAATTTCTTTGTGCACATTAAGACATCCTTGTACTGTTTCATTTCTAATTAAGGGCTGGGTCCCAAATGAAACATAAACATCTTCAATATCTCTATCCAGAAATTTCAATGATTCGTATACTGCATTACCCGTTCCCAATGGTAAATGTTGAGTAATTATTTGACAATCGATGCCCTGCATTGCCATCTTATACTCATTTTCTCTGCCACTTGGGACAACAATAAGAGTTTGAGAAAAAGAAAACCCATCTTGTAACTTCTTTGCAACGAATTTTGTTGCAGGCACTCCTCCAACTTCTAACAGAGGCTTATGGGTATGCTCACCTCCTACAATCATCCGTGTTCCTCTCCCACCACAAAGTAAGATTGCTGCAATTCCCATGTTAATGGGGTAACCTCCGGGCTAATTTTGTTTACTAATATGTACAGGACATGATATGGACATAGGCCAAGTAATTTGGGCGTCTACCATGGCGATTTGGACATTATTCGTAATTTATGGAACACGGTGGACCTACAATTACTGGACAGACCAAGGTATGGAAGAGATGGTAGCAGTTTATTATAATCGAAAGATAGTGCATATGTTGGCTGCTGGTGTAGTTCTTTTGATCATGCCATTTGTGTTCACAGAACCACTCATTCCGTTAATCGGGGGTTTTGCTCTTGGAGGATTTACAGCATTCATGCATCAGTCAGGGCGTAGAATGTATTGGATGCAGAACCCTGAGAACATGAACGACTCCTCATTTGCTTTCATGCTTGGAATATCGGTTTACTTGTTATGGGTACTTTTTGACGATCCTTGGTTGGCAGTACTCCCATCTTTATTCATGGCATTTGGTGATGGAGTAACAGGAATTGTTCGAAATAAAATGTTCTCGAAAAGAACAAAAAGTGCCTGGGGTAATGTTGCTATGGCTTTTGTTTGCCTCCCAATGGGTTGGTTTATTGGAATGGAATCTATTACCGCAATCCCTTTGTGGGGTGTTTTGAGTGGCGCTCTCGCATCATTTGTAGAACGATATGAATTTGGACCGATAGATGATAATGTATTGATTGCTACTGCATCCACAATTTTGTTGATCGTTGGTGCGACCCTTGGCCCTATAGTTTGACGAATACCAACGACGGTTTGATGCGTAGGCATATGTTCGGAAGTTCATGGCTGACCGAGAAGAGTTGCAACGCTTGGCTCGAATGGTAGATCTAAATCGGCAGAAAATGGAACGTATTGAACAACAACTTACCAAATTGGAAGCTATTCATCAAGAACAAACCCACGTTGTAAGGGCAGTACGAGCAATTCCTGAGGGGGGAGCGGAAAATATCCTCGTTCCGTTAGGGAGCGGTGTTCAATTGGTAGTTGATGTACAATCAGATGCTGGTGCAGTTGTTGATATTGGAACTGCAATACAAGCTGAAATGACTCGACATGAGGCTGCTGATTTAATTGAGAAGCGACAAAATGAAATTTCAGAATTAATTGACTCATTAAAACAAGAATTCGATACATCAGAAGAAACAGTTCGCTCCTTAGCAGCTACATTCAATGAAGGAGTCGCAATTCTTGAAAATGAAACATCGCCTTCCGAAGAAACACTTGCACCTGTAGAGGAACCGGAGCCAACCACTGGAGATAAACCTCGTAATCGTAGACGGAGAGGTATTGGTGGAGAACTCACATTAGATGATTGAGTGATTATATGGGTCTGTTCGATATATTTCGTTCCAAGGTAAAAGACTTAGGTGATTCACTCGACGAGAATGAATTAACTGCAGAAGAAGGGACCGAAGAGGCAAAGAAAGCACTTGAAACCAAAATTGAACATGAGTCAAAAGAGACTACTGAAGACGAATGGGACAATATCGAAGAAATTACTCCATCTAAATCACCCGTCGAAGATGAATGGGATGACTTTGAGGATGAGGACAACAATTCTCCCTTCGAAGACAATACACCAAAGAAAACGATTCAATCGAAAAAAAAGCAACCTACAGATACTCGACCAGTAGGTAGTAAAGTAGACTTACACGTTTTACGTTCTACAACAGGCCGTCAATTGGTGTCGATTAAAAACACTCCACGCGGCTCGATAGGTAGTAGTAGTATAGATTTGGAAAGTGGTGCTAAATTAGAGATAGATCTTGGTGGAGGCGTTGTAGAGACAGGTGGGAGAGTAATCAAAGAATCATCTGCACTAGATACGATGTTAGAAGAGATGGAAATGATTCTATTAGAGGCTGATATGGGTATTGATGCAATCGAATTTGTATTGAGTTTGTTGAAAGCCGAATTAGTAGGTAGTCGCTTACGCAGAGGTGCAGATTTATCCAAAGTTCTCGAGGCAAGTTTGAAACGAGCTTTACGATCTCTATTACGTTCTGGTTATTGGGATCTAGACGAGACAATTCGTAAATTGTCAATAGAAGAGGATGGACCAGTTATCTTGATGGTGGTTGGTGTAAATGGTGTTGGAAAGACAACGAGTGTAGCTAAAATGGCACACAGGTTTACCCAACAAGGCCACACAGTACTCCTGGCAGCAGCAGACACATTTCGTGCGGGAGCTATAGATCAATTGCAAGCCCACGCAGACCGATTAGGCGTTCGTTGCGTTAGTAGTCAGAGAGGGGGAGATCCAGCAGCAATCGCACGAGATGCTGTAGAGTCAGCCCGTGCCAAAAATGCCGATGTTGTGATTGTAGATACTGCAGGTAGGATGCAGAATAAACGCAACCTAATGGAAGAACTGCGGAAGGTTCACCGTATTGCTCAGCCTCATCTTGTTTTATTTGTTGCAGATGCATTGGCAGGTAATGATGCAATTGAACAAGCAACCGTTTTCCAAGAAATGTTGGATTTTGATGGCTTTTTCCTTTGCAAATTAGATACTGCAAAAGGTGGTGCTGCACTTTCGATTGCTCATGTTACTGGTAGGCCAATTGTAATGGTAGGAGTTGGACAAGAATATGCTGACCTCCATCCATTTGATCCAGATTGGTTACTTCAGGAGATGTTTCAATGAATAACCCATCAGATATGTTTTCAGATAAATACTCCGAACGATTGTTTTCCGTAATTCAAATGCTACAACGTTCTGCATTAATGAATATGGGCGCAATTCCGGATTATGAGGGAATGATACATTTCAATCTCGGTGAAGCTAAAGCGGCCATCGATGCTATTGAGGCCGTACAATCTAAGACAGCAGGAAATCTTTCATCAATGGAAGATACATTACTCAAAGGAACCCTTTCAGAACTTAGAATGATTTTTGTCAAAGCCCCAGAACAACAAAAATTAATCGAGGCGGAGATGGCAAGACAAGAAGAATTGAAGAAAACATACACTGATCCTACATCAGCCCCTACTGAAGTGATTCACACCGACAATCCCCAAGAAGAAGAATGAACCGCGTCCTTCATGTGGACGAACCGACCCCTTCACATCATGACGGATGACGCCACACCATCCACTCTTGTTGTAATTAATGAGAGAAACGCACACCGTCGTATCAATGATCTACTCAGAAGAAGAGGCTATGACATAGAGAATGAGCCCAACGGAGATCGTGCTGTAGATGCTTATGTAAAAATGAGCAAAACCTCCTCCCCCATTGTTTTCCTTTCATTAGATGTGGCAGGCCCATTGAATGGTCATTTAGTTGGATTAGAGATTCGAGAAGCAGATGACAATGCACGATTAGTGTATGTATGCTCTCGAATCAGAAGGAAGACAGCAGAAGATGTTGCATTTAGTGCAGGCGCTGTTGCAATTTTAGAAATGCCGTTTACTATGTCAGATTTAGAAGAAGCATGGCCTCAGATAATGGGAGATATACCTGCTGCCCCAGGAGTATCAGATTTAGACGAACTATATCCAGATGTTCGCTCGATTGATGGTGATGAAGTGGTACCTGTGGAATCATTGCCTCCTCTTCCCATCCCCGAAGATCTTCCTCCCCCACCTGAACCTCTAATGCCAATCAATCCCGTTGAAACAAAACCACAAAAGAAACGACGTTGGGCTAAAATTCTCATTCTAATTGCTTTACTTGGTGTTGTCGGAACAGCAGCCTATTGCTACCAAGATATACTTCTTCAGGCGGTCGAAAACCTTGGATAAAAGTGTATTACTTGTCGGTAGTCTAGCATATGACTCAATCACCTCTCCTGCTGGATCAGTAGAAAATGAACTTGGTGGCTCTGCAACATATGGTGGTTTAGCTGCTGCTTTTCACAGTAGAATTTCCAATGCTGGTTCGGTTGGCATTGTTGGCGTTGTTGGAGATGATTTTTTACTTGAAGATAGAGAATTACTAAGAAATGCAGAATTAGATTTGACTGGATTAGAAATAGTACAGGGAGAAACATTTCGTTGGACTGGTTCATATCATGGGTCAATGAGTGAAGCAGAAACACACGAAACCCACCTGAATGTGTTCGAGCATTTTGAACCAAAAGTGCCTGAAAATTGGAGAACACCCACCATCACATTCTGTGCGAATTTACATCCGTCAATTCAAGAAAATGTATTAGATCAATCCCCCCCTTCTCGCCTTTCGATGTTAGATTCGATGAATCTCTGGATTCAAATCGCTAAAGACGAACTTCTTTCCGTAATGAAGAAAGTCGACCTGGTAATCATTAACGATGGAGAAGTCCGAATGTTGGCTGATGATGATAACCTCGTCCGAGCATCCCATTTTGTCCGTTCGAAAATAGGTTCAACATATTTGGTAATTAAAAAGGGAGAACACGGAGTACTCGCACTCCACCCTGATGGCGTAATTTCTATACCTGCATTCCCCACGTCAAAAGTGGTCGATCCAACGGGTTGCGGGGATACTTTTGCAGGCACTCTAGCATCATATTTAGCAAAGGGAGAAGGTCCTATACTGAAACACGAACTACGTCAAGCTTTGGAAGCAGCAACGGTAACAGCATCATTCACATTAGAATCATTCGGGACCGAGTCGTTACTGAACTTGTCTGAGAAAGAGTTCCGTCAACGACTAGATGAATTTTACACAATAATTCACAACTAAAAAATCACCATTTATCTAATAATGATGATTGAATTTCTGGCCCTTTTTTGGAAAAGTTGCTCAAATAAAAGACCAATTCTGCGGCAGCCCACGCTCCAGATGATATCGCTCCCCCGACTGTGCCTACCGGTTCCCCCCATGCATCCCCAGCCATTACAATCCGCGGGGTGTTGATCTTTGAACCGACCCGAATCGCTCTTGCAAAACGCCACCTGTGGCCTTGGCAATTTGAAGAATCTAACCATTCTAAGGCATCATTATCAGCAAATTTACGACATTGGTGCAATATCAATTCTACAATTTCGTCACGAGATTTTTCTAGATGTTTTTTAGACCATTCAGAATTAGAGTGAAGAACCAAACAACTTGATGGATTATCGCTACCATGCACTGGTATCAATCCAGCATTCTGAGCAGCTTTGATAACACTTCGAGGTATTACTGAATCATTACTAAACAACACACTCCAAATCGATTCATAGTTGCTATTTTTCCAGTCATCAGGTGCCATTTGTCCTAGTATATCAGCAGATTGAGGCAATGGTGCAGTTAGTATTATACCGCTCGCCTCCCAAATTTTTCCTTCGTCAGATTGAACCACAATTTCAGTATTAGAAGCCTCTACACTAACTATTTTCGTTCCACAATGTACTTGTATGTCTCTCAAAAGATGTTCAACAATTACGGGGCCCCTATCAATTATTAGTTGGTCACCGTTTTGTGTGATTCCTTCTTCAGAAATAATCGTCTCTAATGTACAATCCAGCCATTTTGGCACGGCATCTGCCATGGATGTTCCATAAGTAAGATGCTCTTTTTCCAAAGATCTTGCAGATGCCCTGCCACCAATTTTACTACCCTTGTCGATAACAATAACCTCAATTCCATGGTTAGTAAGACATCTTGCTGCCATTGCACCAGCATATCCTGCCCCTATGACTAATATTGGTTTTTGAACATCAAGTACAGCCCTTTCAATATGTGCTTCATACATCTTCATATCTAACCTAGATTCATGCGCTTGTAAGTCCCTCTGACGTATTACACCCATTATTGGTACTCTGGGGTTAAATGGGCGATCAAACAGTCCATGACACCAATGAACACCAGCTATCGAGGACGGATCTCTCCCATCTAATGCGTATTTATCATTCATGTCTAAGCACCATGACATTGAAGTTTCAGCATCTTTTGTCCACAACGGGAATGCTTTCCCCCAGGTCATACGTAGATTATTGTGTAATTCACCATGATGTCTCAGTGAAGTTTGGGAAAGGTTCCATAGGTGACTTGGAGATTTACTGATTTCTAGATTTTCCTTACTTATCAAAATAGGACGCGAATCGAACTGAGTATCATTCCATGATGAACGGGCCCATTCAGGCAGATTTTCGTACGACGAAGGGCACTCTAGTGATGCAGCATGATGCCATGCATGTTCTCGAAAAATCAACAACTCATCTAAATATTTTTCAGCGGATTTTGTGTTAATCTGTGATGCTTCCCTTGCAACTTTCATTGGCGAAAGAGCGCCGTAGTGAAATGCATGAGACAGTCGCGAAACTCCTTCAAAGTCTGCGGCATTATTTCTTCTTCTAGCGTATCCACCTATACGTTTGTCGAGAAAGTCTTGCCATCTTGTTAATGCAGTTTTCTCTCCACCGCGTTCTTGCCAAACAGGATAGACAGTCGGGTCTATTTTACATTTTTTTAGAATATTCCACCGGTCTTCTTTTTTTCTAATATCCTCATCAATATTTATCGGAGTGAATGGAAGTTTGCCTAGATACGGCTCAGCATTCATGTCACAATTCGGCCATTCTCTCTGAATGCGGCGTATCCGTAACTTCTTGGTTGCATTTCTGTATTGGTATGGCCTTTCTACAGATTTCCCAAATAACGGCATTGGCACCACACAATGCGCATCCACTTCGACAACAGGCATCGTACCTGATTCGGCGATAGATCGTACCCAGGTAGACCATGGTGGAAGTGGAATCATATCTGTAACAATAATCGATGCAATATCTGATAGTTTTTTCATCACAGGTTCGCGAGCACCATCACGTGCAATGTGTAAAACATACTTTAGATTCATGATATCACAACCATCATGCATGTCGACAGCGGCATCAAGAATCATGTTATGATGTCTCAGTGATGCATTTGGATACCGTTCATCAACGCCGTGATAAATCAACAACTCTCGATTATGTTTTACTGATAATGTTCGACCAACATCAATAACTGGGTTTTCATGTGTTCTGAATGTAGATTTTAACCACACAATTATAGGGCCTGGCTTTGTAATGTCACGACTATTTGTCAACCATCTGCAACGTTCCTCCAAATGGCTTGGGAGGTGTGACATGAAATAACGACGCCATTTTTTGTTGATATATTTCTGTTCACAACAACCATAGTTATTCATGCAGGATAATTCAACAAAGAATGGGTGGGTATACCTGCCAACGCACTCCCATTTAGCCCATCCAGTTCAATCAAAAAAATACCTCCTGAGACAGACGCTCCAATCTTTTGACAGAGCTGAGCAGATGCAGACACCGTCCCTCCAGTAGCAAGCAAGTCATCCACAATAACAACCCGATCATCTTGAGTCAATGCATCCTTGTGTATTTCCAAAACATTTTCGCCATATTCTAGACTATATTCCACACGTTCAATTTCATGTGGAAGTTTACCAGGTTTTCTAACTGGTATGAATCCTATCCCCATTTGCAAGGCAACCATTGAACCAAAGATGAAACCTCTACTCTCTGGACCTACAATATGAGTTGGCTCCCACCCTAACCTCTCTATATCTAACACCATCCTTTCAACAACATCTGCCAATAATTTACCATCCGCCAAGATTGGGGTGATATCTCTAAACATTATTCCTTCTATAGGAAAATTGGGTACAGTCCTTACATTCTTTTGCAATTCATTCAGAAGAATATCCTTCATGCTAATCGCTCCACATGTGGCCAAATCAAGTCTAGACTATCGACTTAGATTAGCCCAATTATCCATTGGAAAGTGTTTCCATCTCCAGGGCCCATATAGTACATAATCAAGAACGCAGCCAATCCATACATGATTGGACTCACCTCGTTGAACTTCTGCATACCCATCTTGATGGCCACATAAGCAACAACACCCCAAGCGATTCCAATAGCAATTGAGTAAGTGAAAGGCATCATTACAATGGTCAAGAAAGCGGGTAAAGCCATCTCTTTGTTTGACCAGTCAATGTCAGCAGCCTGCCTCATCATCATTGCACCAATTGCAACCAATGCACATGCTGCAGCATATTGTGGGATTGCCTTGAATAATCCTGCTAGGAATAACCCAGACAGCATCAATACACCAACAGTAACTGCGGTCAGTCCTGTTTTTCCACCTTCTTCGACTCCAGCAGCGGATTCAATGTAGGTGGTAGTTGTACTTGTTCCAACAGCTGCACCAACAATTGTTGCTGCAGCATCAGCCATGAAAGCCTCATCTGCATTTTCTAGTGAATCATCTTCATCCACATATCCACCCTGACGTCCGACAGAGTAGAGAGTACCAGTGGTGTCAAAGATATCAACAAAGAGGAATGCAACCATAATCAGTAAGAAGTCACCCAGATTGTCTCCGATAGTCGAAAAGGCGCCAAAAGCAGCACCCAGACTTTCAGTAGGCAACCCAACAAATCCGAAAACATCAGCAATATCAGGGGCAGCAGCATATACACAACTAGGATCTACATACCCTCCATTCCCATCAGGGATACAAACCCATCCGTCAGTACCTAGTCCTGCATTGTTATCAAGCCACGGATCGTATGCTCCGACAATCCATCCAAATACTGAAGCACCTAACACACCGTAAATAATCGCACCTTTAATTCCACGCGCCATCATTACTGCAATTGCTAATAGAGCAACCATAGCAATTAGACCACCGTGGTCATAACTGAATGCACCAGTTGGTCCAAGTGAGACTAAAGTTGCCGGATGGTCGATTACCCAACCCATTTCACGTAATCCAATAATAGCAAGGAACATACCAATACCAGCACCAGTTGCAATCTTCAGATCTTTAGGAATAGCATCCATCAATGCACTTCTCCATCCAACTTGTGGTAATGAAATGATGAGGAATATTATTCCTTCAACGAATACTGCTGCAAGAGCTAGTTGCCATGATGCACCCATTGTAAATACAACACCAAAAACGAAAAAGGCATTCAAACCCATCCCTGGTGCTAGAGCAAAAGGTAAGTTCGCCCACAATCCCATTACCATACATCCAATAAACGCGGCGATTGCTGTAGCAAACAAGGCATCATCGAATGGAATTCCTGCCAACGACAGCATAGCTGGATTTACCACTAAAATGTATGCCATCGTAAGGAATGTTGCCACTCCCGCTCTAATTTCTGTTTCAAACGAACTACCCTTTTCAGTATAGCCGAAATACTTGTCTAATGCTTCAATTTCCATAATTGAGTCTCCTCTTAATTGTGACTATTATAAAAATCGGGGTTTAAAGATTGGTAATAAAAACCCCAATTTAGACTAAAAAACGTATTTTTTTATACAATCCAGTGTAGTAAATTACACCTAGTTATTTTTAGTAAATTTATACGAGAAATAACTCAGTCTGGGCCTTCATTTATCACTACATCATATGCAACATATGGGGTGTATGGTAATATTTGACTTCCAACTGGAGCATGATTGAGAACCTCGGTTTGTATTCCTGCTTTACTCAGTAACTCAATATCGCCTTCATCTAACATTCTGTCTAGGGTGATCATCCTTCCTCGTAGCCACAATAAGCTTAGGAAAAAAAAACCGATGAACATTATCGCAAAAACCCATCCAATTAGTTGTGCTGGGTCCATATTTCACCTATCTTTTGAGCAGCGCATCCCATGAAACACGTGCATACTCTTTTGCTGCCTCAATAGGATTGTTACTTTTGTGAATCCCTGAACCTACTATCAAACAATCAGATCCGGCCAAAACAGCTTCTCTAGGATGGCCATATTGTTGACCTGCAACCCCCTCTTCTGTATCCAGATTGATCCCAGGTGTCCAGATCATTTTTCGTTCTCCCACTAATTGTCTTAACGACTTGATATCATCTGGGTTTGAACCATTTCCAATGAATCCCATGACTCCATCCATTTCTCTACCTTGTTTTACTACTTCCTCAGTATAGTTTGGAAGCAAAAGATTTCCTCTACTGGACATTTGAGCCAAAAGAAGAATGCCACCATCTCTCCCAACATCGTTCCATCCGTCGAGTAATCCATAGACAATATCAGGGCCCGAAATTAAATGTGCAGTAACAATATCTGCCCATGAACGAATATCAACTAAACCTCCCATCTGTTGCCGACTAACGCGACCAATATCAGCAAATTTACGATCTTCCCAAATCAATACATCCAGTTCCCTAGCCAAGTCGCAAACATCCATCCATCCATCATATGTCCAATCCTCTACAATATCCACATGAAGTTTCAGACACGCAATATATGGCCCAATAGACTCAACAGTGTTACGTACAGCATCAACTGTTTGCAAGTCCGCAGCAAAGCAAATTAGCGTTTCCTTTTCAGCGGCAGTCTGCATATATCGTCTAGAAAAACCATCTTTGACGGAACTCCATCTCAGACCCCATGCATCTTCTGCCATCATAACCCTCCTCGTGCCCTACTTCTCTAATCTTTTCTTCATTTCAGTATAATTTCGTACGTAGAATCTGAACGACATCTTATATTCGCATAAAAGTCAATGATACCATGGCGAATGTGGGTAGGCTAGACCGAATAGTGAGAGGTTCGGCCGGTACATCCGTTGCTTTTGTTGAATTATCAGGGATTTTTGGCGCAGCAGAACTAATCATAGAAATATTCGCTCTGGGACTGGCAATTTTCTTGACAGTTACATCAATAATGGGATATTGTCCATTTTATCCCATGTTCGGAATTAATACATGTAAGATAGAAACTACCAGTAATTCAAACGAAAACTTAGCCTGAAATATTCATGACGATACACATCAGTTGAATAACGGCGGATCACTTGATTTCTTATATGACAGTTGACCGTCGAACCAATCATCGTGATTGGATTCGGGTTAAAGGGGCCAGAACCCACAATCTGAAAGACGTTGATGTGGACATCCCTAGAGATTGTTTTGTCGTTGTATCAGGGGTCTCAGGATCTGGAAAATCCAGTCTAGCATTTGATACATTGTACGCAGAAGGCCAACGCAGATATGTAGAGAGTTTGAGCTCCTATGCCAGACAATTTCTAGGCCAAATGAAAAAACCTGACTGCGACAGTATTGACGGACTTTCACCTGCGATAAGTATTGATCAGAAACAAGGCTCTCACAACCCCAGATCCACTGTTGCAACGGTCACTGAGATTATGGATTATCTTCGTTTACTTTGGGCCCGCATAGGGAAACCACACTGTCCTAAATGTGGAATAGAGGTTGCCACACGAACTGTTCAGGAGATAGTTGATGATGTAATGTGGAATTTTGAAGGGCATGCCATTTCAGTATGGACTCCTGTAATTAGAGATAGGAAAGGAACCCATGTTGATTTATTTCGTGTATTGGTAGAGCAGGGATACACTAACGGAAAGATCAATGGTCGTGATGCTGAATTTGATAATCCTCCTACGTTAGAAAAGAACCTTCGTCACAATATAGATGTCCGTGTTGACCGAATGAGATTATCACGCACAAATCGCCAAAGATTGACAGAATCAGTCGAGACAGGTTTACGTTTAGGTGCTGGGGCAATTGCTATTGAATCATTGAAAGAACCACAAAAAGGCGTTAACGTCGAAAGCACCCATTCTAGAAATGTGACAGTTGGCACTATTATCCCGTACTCGGAAGAATTTGCATGCCCCACTCATGGCTCGTTTTTACCAGAAATGTCCCCAAGAATATTTTCTTTCAACAATCCTCTAGGTGCATGCCCTACCTGTCAAGGGTTGGGGGTACAACGTAGTTTTAGTATTGATTTGTTAATCGATACTACGCTTTCAGTCGAACAAAATTTTGTAATCCCATTCCGTCTTTCCATGCATTCGAATTGGTACAGAAGGCATATGGAACAGGTTTGCACTCATTATGGAATAGATCCTTCCATTCCCTTTGGTGACCTTGATGATGATGCGCAAGATATTTTGTTGAACGGTACAGGATCGACTGAAATCAGTTTCAGATTCGAATCGGAAAGGGGATCGATATATCAAAGTCGAAAACCATGGGAAGGAATTCTCCCCCGTCTCAAGAGACAATTAACCGACACCTCGTCTGAACGTACAAGATCAAAATTGACATCATATATGACTGACGAGCCGTGCATAGATTGCAATGGTCAAAAATTGAATCGAGCTGTATCGATGGTGACAGTTGGGAATATCACTTTACCAGAATTATCATCCTGCTCAGTTTTAGAGTCATTAGCCACTGTTCAACGCTGGCGCTCTGAGATTACCGATCCGGTCTGGTCAGAATTAGAAAGAGAAGTGCCTACAGGGCCAGTTTTAGAATCTGTAACAACTCTGACTGAACGTGATTTGTACATCGGTCGAGAAGTGATTAAAGAGATAGAAAATAGATTACGATTTTTAGCATTAGTTGGATTAGATTATCTCACCCTCGATCGTAGAGCAAGTACACTTTCTGGTGGTGAAAGTCAACGAATACGTTTAGCAAGTCAAATAGGTACTAGATTGACAGGGGTAATGTATGTTCTTGATGAACCGAGTATAGGACTACATCCAAGAGATAATTCAAGACTACTCTCGACCTTAAGAGAACTAACAGAGATTGGAAATACCCTTCTTGTTGTCGAACATGATGAAGAGACATTAAGACAGGCTGACTGGATAGTTGATTTAGGCCCAGGAGCAGGCAGACAAGGAGGGACAGTAGTTTCGAATGGTACTTTAGAAAAACTCCTTTCTAGTGAGGAAAGTCTAACTGGGCAATATCTTTCAGGAAGAATGAAAATTCCAATTCCCAAAGAACGAAAAAAGCCCAATGGAGATTGGTTAACTATCAAATCTGCCTCACACAATAATTTACAACAAATTGATGTAAAAATTCCATTGAAATGCTTCATTTCAATAACAGGTGTTTCAGGTTCTGGAAAATCTTCTCTAGTCACTGGGATTTTAGCACCTGCTTTATTGCGAAAATTACACAATTCAGATTCTACACCTGGTCGCCATAAATCAATTGAAGGGATTGAAACAATTGACAAAACAATAGTAATCGACCAAAGTCCAATTGGGAGGACCCCCAGATCTAATGCTGCTACCTACACAGGAGCATTCGATCATATCCGCTCATTATTCTCCCAAGTTCCCCTCTCAAAAGAAAGAGGATACACACCAGGCACATTCTCTTTCAACGTACGAGGAGGTAGATGTGAAGCTTGTAAAGGCGCAGGCTCAATAAAACTAGAGATGAATTTCCTTCCAGATGTTTGGATAGAATGTGATAACTGTAAAGCTACTAGGTACAATCGTGAAACACAAGAAGTTCTTTGGAAAGGACACAGCATCCACGATGTCCTCGAAATGACAATCGGAGATGCGGCAATCTTCTTCGAAAATCAACCTAAAATATTCAGAATTTTACAGACTTTGGTGGATGTTGGCCTGGGTTATATCCGTTTAGGCCAACCTGCTACGACACTATCTGGTGGTGAAGCCCAACGTGTAAAATTAGCAACAGAACTACATCGTCCTGCTAGAAAGCACACATTGTATATTCTAGATGAACCAACAACCGGACTTGCAATGTCCGACGTCCATCAACTGGTAAAAGTTCTTACACGTCTCAGAAACAATGGTCATACAGTAGTTGTAATTGAACATAATTTAGATGTTGTAAAATCATCAGACTGGGTTATCGACCTAGGTCCAGATGGCGGCGATGGAGGAGGAAGCATCGTGGCAGAAGGCACTCCTGAATTGATTTCAGAGAATCCAAACTCATTCACAGGCCAACACCTTCGATCAATGTTAGGTTTAAGAAAGATGGCCGATTAGACAACTCTAGGTTGTATAGCCGAAGGTGATAGAATGAGCATAGGAATTGAACCACTAGGAGAAATGGTACTTGTACAAATGGAAGCCGCCCCTGAGAAGACACAATCGGGATTGCTACTACCAGAAGAAGCTAGAGAGAAAATGACAGTAGGTCTTGTAATCGCAGTTGGGCCAGATGCATCATCTATTATTGCCGCCGGTGATCGCGTAATTTATCGGCAATACAGCGGAACCAAGATTGAATGGCTAGGATTGGAATATTTACTTATGAAATCTGAAGACCTTCAAGCAAAGGTTAACGATTAAGGATGTGATATGATGGCAAAACAAATGTTGTATGGTGAAGACGCAAGAAGAAAATTATTGGAAGGAATTGATGCTGTTGCTAATGCGGTGAAGGTCACCCTCGGTCCAGCTGCTCGAACTGTTGTTTTAGAAAAATCATGGGGAAGTCCTACGATTATCAATGATGGAGTAACAATCGCGAAAGACATTGAACTCTCCGATCCCTTTGCAAACATGGGTGCTAAGTTAGTTCAAGAAGTTGCAAGCAAGACCCAGGATAATGCGGGTGATGGAACATCCACAGCATCTATTCTGGCTCAAGCATTGTGCCATACTGGATTGAGAAACGTTACCGCTGGAGCAAGCCCTGTTGAATTGAAAGCAGGGTTTGATGAAGCAATTTTAGCGGTTGTTGAATGCCTCAAAGAAATGGCAGTACCTGTAGAAGAATCGAGTACAATCCACCAAGTAGCAACTATTGCTGCGAATAATGATTCAGATATTGGGGAATTAATTGCTCAAGCAGTGGAAGCAGTTGGACAAGACGGCGTCATAACCGTAGAAGAGGCAAAATCAGCAGAAACTGACTTGAAAGTTGTTGAAGGAATGGAAGTTGACAAAGGATATATTTCCCCATATTTCATCACTGACAGAGAGCGTAAAGAAGCAGTATTGGAGAACCCAATGATTCTAATTACAGATCAAACAATCAATAGTGCCCAAGATTTGTTACCGAGTCTTGAAGCAAGCATGCAACAAAAACGTCCATTGTTGATTATCGCTAAGGATATTGAAGGAGAGGCATTAGCAACCTTGGTCCTAAATGTGGCAAGTAAGATTGTCAAAGCAGCAGCAATCAAAGCACCTGGATTCGGTGATGAACAAGGAGAGATATTAGAGGATATTGCTATTCTTACTGGTGCCCAAGTTTTAGCCAAAGATCGGAGTGCAGATGTGAAGGCACAAGGCCCTATGTCATTGGGCGGGGCGGAAAAGGTAATTCTCGGAAAAAATAAGACAACATTTGTTGGTGGAGAAGGAGAAACATCAGCAATTGAAGAGCGAGTAGACCTCCTACGAAGCCAAGAGAAGACAGCAACATCAAACTGGGATAGTGAAAAGATGCAGAAGAGGATTGGTAAGATGACAGGCGGAGTCGCTGTTCTTCGCATAGGAGCTGCTACGGAGACAGAAATGAAAGAGAAGAAGGCCCGTGTTGACGACGCTCTCAATGCAACTCGTGCTGCCATGGCTGAAGGAGTTGTAGTTGGTGGCGGAGTTGCATTACTAAGGGCACGAAGTGTATTGGATGAATTGAAATCCTCAAGTTCAGGAGATAGAGCAATCGGTGTTGGAGCTGTATATGACGCTCTTTCTGCGCCACTTCGCCAAATAAGTGAAAATGCAGGGCAGGAAGGAAGTGTTGTAGTGAATAATATTCTTTCTAACGATTCACCATCTTACGGATATAATGCTCGAACCAATGAGTATGTAGATATGCTTGAGGCTGGAGTAATCGATCCTGTTAAAGTAACAAGAAATGCACTACAATCAGCTGGTTCAATTGGCGGACTCGTGTTAACAACGGAGACTTTAGTTGCAGATGAACCCAAACCCGACTCAGGTCCAGAAATGCCAGATATGGGTGGAATGGGTGGCATGGGTGGCATGGGCGGAATGGGTTTCTGAGATAATTTTTCCAGCCGCATCGTTGAAGGACGGCCCGCTAAGGCACCATGCCGAGGATGAGCCATCGTGGTAGAGTTACATCGTTTCGAGGTTCTACCAAATGTAGGTGAAGGCCTAATTGATAGTAGAGGGGAATCTATCCGACGTCAATTAGAATTCGATCACTCAGTGACAATTGGAACAGTTCGAAGTACACTTGGATATCTAGTGAAAGCGCATTTTACAGACAACGAAAAAAATAGAGCAGCCATAGAATTATTTTCTGATCCAGTTCTAGAAGATGTCGCAATCAATTCCTCGATTCTTGCCTCATCAAAATTCACATCTTTACCAGATATTTCGATTTTGATTGGATATAAGCCTGGAGTAACAGATAATCGTGCTCAGGCGGCATTGGATGGACTACAAACACTTTTTCCTACTCATCAACAAATGGCAGTTTCAACAACTATCGGATATCATTTTTGGGACGTTCCTCCAGATGTGGATTTACAATGGTTAATGGGACAACTCCACAACCCGTTGATTGAGCTTGCTAAATCAACAGACAGACGTACTAATCCGAATGAACCCTGGCCATCCCTGGATTTTCCAGAACGTCCTAATTTGGTGCAAACTCCTCCATCAATAATAGACTTAGAAGTAACAGATCAGGAATTAATTAAAATTAGTGAAGATGGACTGCTTGCACTAAATCTCAATGAGATGAAAGCAATTCAGAGTCATTATCGTAATCCTGAAATCCAATCAATTAGGAAATCCAGAGGACTTTCTCCAAATGCACCAACAGATGTGGAATTAGAATGCCTCGCTCAATCTTGGTCTGAACATTGTAAGCACAAAATATTCGCAGCAAAAATACATCATATCGATCATGAGACTGGTGAGGATTCAGAAATTGATTCTTTATTCAAGACATACATAATGAAACCAGCATTGGATATGCAGGAAGAGGTCGATTGGCTTCTTTCACTATTCCATGATAATTCAGGAGTAATTGAATGGACCCCGGATTGGAGTTTGTGTATTAAGGCTGAAACACATAATTCTCCCTCAGCATTAGATCCATTTGGGGGGGCAATGACTGGAATTGTAGGGGTTAATCGAGACATATTAGGAACAGGATTGGGCGCCCGACCAATTGCAAATACAGATGTGTTTTGTTTTGGCCCTCCAGATTACGAAGGACATCTACCAGAAGGACTGTTCCACCCGTCTCGAGTAATGCGAGGAGTTCATGCAGGTGTCCGAGCAGGAGGAAATGAAAGTGGAATACCTACTGTCAATGGAGCCATTGTTTTTGATGATAGATACATAGGAAAACCGTTGGTTTATTGTGGTACTGTTGGAATATTACCACGATATCTTCCTGATGGTAGAGAGAGCCATATCAAGACCCCTTCAGCTGGAGATCTCGTCTATATGGTTGGGGGGAGAGTAGGTAGCGATGGTATACATGGAGCAACATTTTCCAGTTTAGAATTGACAGAAGAAAGCCCTAGTAGCGCAGTACAAATTGGCGATCCAATTACACAGAAAAAAATGTTGGATATGTTACTGGAAGCTAGAGATCTGGGATATATTCAGGTCATAACTGACAATGGTGCCGGGGGACTATCTTCTAGTGTCGGAGAAATGGCTGAATTAACTAAAGGAGCAGATTTAGATTTGTCAGCAGTACCACTAAAACAAGCAGGATTGAGCCCTTGGGAAATTTTGGTTTCTGAATCACAGGAAAGGATGACAGTCGGAGTTACAGAACAAAATGCAGAAGCGTTTGAGGCCCTGGCTAAACTTCACGAAGTTGAAGCAACTGCTATTGGAACATTTACAGATTCTGGCACCTTTTTAGTTCGAAATGGAGAACATGTAATAGCAGATTTACCAATTGATTTTCTTCATGATGGCTGCCCTCAATTGCAATTAGAGTCAGAATGGAACCCCCCAAATCATCAACCTATTATTTTCCCCAATGACAAAGAATCAGATGCTAAGGAAATGGGAAGCATTCTTTGTAGGCTGATGGCGAGACCAAATATTGCTAGTAAGGAGTGGTGGGTCAGATCATACGATCACGAAGTAATAGCCCAATCTGTGATTAAGCCATTTGGTGGTGTTAATCATGATGCTCCAGGGGATGCAGCAGTAATCGCCCCAATTCCTGGTGAAACACGAGGAGCAGTGATTTCCTGTGGAATTGTGCCTAGATATTCAGATATTGATGCTTATGCTATGGCAGCTGCAAGTGTTGACGAAGCATTGAGAAATGCAGTCTGCGTTGGCGTGGATTTAGATCGAATTGCTGGATTAGATAATTTTTGTTGGCCAGATCCTGTTGAAAGTGACAAGACTCCAGACGGGCGTTTCAAATTAGCACAATTGGTTCGAGCAAATAGAGCTATTGAAGACGTATGTCGTGCCTATTCTTTACCATGTATATCTGGAAAAGATTCTATGAAAAACGATGCAACATTAGATGGAGAAAAAATCAGTGTTCCTCCTACGTTGTTATTCAGTTTATTGGGAGACCATCCAGATGTTCGTTTTGCTGTATCTTCAGATTTCAAAAATGAAAATGATGTAATATATTTGATTGGAGAAACCCGGCAAGAATTAGGAGCTAGTGAAATATCCTACATGTTTCATGAAGAATCTGGAGGAAAAAGTGGCATAGGTGGAATAGTACCATCAATTGAACCGGAGCGAAACCTTGCGACATATAGAGCGTTAACAAAAGCCATCCACTCAGGTTTAGTTGCTAGTGCCCACGACTGTTCTGATGGGGGACTTGCTGTTGCAATTGCAGAATCTTGTATTGGAATTGATTCCGGAGCAGAAATTGAGATATCTGCTCTCAGAGGATTTGATGATGAACTTGACAAATGGGGCGCATTATTCGGTGAAAGCTTGGGCAGAATTATGATCAGCGTCTCTCCAGACAATACAGAAAAAATAGAATCCTTATTCGCAAACGTATCATACACACGCATCGGAATTGTGAATGATAGCAATAAATTAACGATTAGTGATAAATCACTTCTAATTTTATCAGCATCTATTGATGAGTTGCGTACTGCTTGGAAGGGAACCCTAGATGGAGGTGCTCCAAATGGTAGTTAAGGTTGCAATTTTAACAGGTTTCGGAATAAATTGTGATCGTGAAACTGCAGCAGTGTTTGATATGGTGGGTGCCGAATCTGAAAGAATTCATGTCAATAGATTTGTCAACGGTGAGAAAAAATTGAGTGATTTTCATATTATGGCCGTTCCAGGGGGTTTTTCGTTCGGAGATCACCTAGGAAGCGGTCGATTGCTGGGTAATCGCCTTCGTTTCGGAATGAGAGAACAAGTTCGAGAATTCATCCAAAACGGTGGATTAGCGATTGGAATATGTAATGGATTCCAAGTATTGGTAAAAATGGGACTTTTACCAGGAGATGATGAAATTAGTTTAACTCAAAATGCATCACTGGCATTGAATGACTCAGGCCATTATGAGGACAGATGGGTTACTTTAGAATTTGATACTAATTCTCATTGTGTTTGGACAAAAGGAATTGAACGAATCCGTGTTCCTGTTAGGCATGGTGAGGGCAAATTCGTTACAACTGATTCAAACTTGTTAGATCATTGGGCAGCAAATGGCCAAATTGTCGTTAAGTATGTAGATCCAAATGATTCCTATCCATCTTCCTCCGATGAATTGTTGAAATATCCACTCTCTCCAAACGCGAGTATGAGAAATATTGCGGGAGTATGCGACCCCACTGGTCGCGTATTTGGTTTGATGCCTCACCCTGAAGCAAATCATTCTACTTGGTTGGGAGCAACATGGACTAGAGAATTGGAACCTACTGAACATGGTGAAGGTGAGGGACTTATCCTCTTCCGTAATGCTGTTGATTATGTAGAAAAAAACCTCAATTAACTACATGCTAAACCCACTCATGTGGCTCAATCTGACGAGACGATTACTCTTGATGAAAAAGATAGCCAAAGTCCTATCAAAGGCTCTTTACTGATACCCAGTATTGCTTTAGGATATGTTCCATTTGTCATCATTTTGTTAATCTTCTATGATGATCCGCTAGATGGATTTGGTCTGTACTTATTTAGTGGCGCGTGTCTAGTGCTATTATTACCAATTTACGCAGTCTATCTTCTCCAGATTACTCGGCAGAGAAGAGAAAACAATACTCTCACCACGTTTGTTGTAATATTCTATATTATTTCGTTCATAGTACCATTGATTTGGTTGCTAATGTATGCATGGTTTGTAACTAATTTCAATGGAATTGTATAGTCAATTTCTACCAGTAATCAGACATCAAGATTGTTCATCCATTTTTGAACTTCTAGTAGACATTTTTTCGATTCAGGAAGTAGTGGTCCGAACAACCACCAATCATGGAAAATTTTTGGCCAAATTTGGAGCTCAATATCAACCCCATCTTTCTTTGCGTTTTCACCAATAATTCGACTATCATCAAGTAATATTTCGTTCTCTCCAGCGATAATCAAACCTCTGGGAAGTCCAGTAAAGTCTCCGAAAAATGGAGAAACATATGGATGTGATTTATCGATAGATTCTGGGACATAACGTTCAGCAGCATCTTTGGGCATTTGCCTAGTGAACATTGGATCTGCTTTTTCTTTCGAATAGTATGTATTAGTATTACATGTCAAATTAGTCCATGGAGAAAACAATACAAATCCATTTGGAAGTTTCTCATTATTATCTCGAAGATACAACAATAGTGCTAGACTAAGACCCCCTCCAGCGGAATCTCCCATCAATATAATTTCAGATTCTGAATTTTCCCCTACAATATTTTTCCAAGCAGCTACTGCATCATCTAATGCAGCAGGATATTGGTGCTCCGGTGCTAATCTATAGTCTACGGAATGACATACTCTACCAGTTACTTTAGCTAGATTAGATAGACCGATTCTATGGGTTGTTAGTGAAGATCCAAAAGAATAACCTCCGCCATGAAAATAAACGATCAAAGAATTTTCATTATGAATTTTTTTAGGCATAAAAGAGACACCAGGAACACCACCAAATTCTGTATTCTGATGTTTTGTTCCAAATGATCGAAATAAATGTCCACCCAACCAAGAGGGAGGATGCACAAACAAACGAATAAATTTAGCAGACGGTTGAATGTAACGATAAATGAATTTATTCGGGCGAATTAGAGTGGACAAAATTTGTGCACGAACGCTCATCTCTCTGTCAGCACCTATTCATAATCATCATTAATTAATTCATCAACACTACTAAGCAGTTCATCTAATTCCTCTCTCTTTGCCTTTCTCTCTCCGATAATTTTCTCAACATTTGGTGTCGATAATTCTAGTCCTGTTTTACGAATCTCCTCTTCTGCTTTGAACCGATCCATAAATTCTCTATCTTCACCAGGCCTATCTGAACGATCGGTTTTGGGGATTATTTTTGACGGAACTGTTCGTTGCCCGGTATCATACTCTTTTCCAACTCCAGAATCAACAATTTCCATCGCCTCTTTCAGACAATGTTCATCATCAGCCGCATTGTTTTTCTTTTTTTGATTATTTATTCTACCAGCTCTCCGAGCCCGTTCAAGCGCCTTTTTTGCATCTTCATCAGGAGAACTAGGCCTATTCTTTCGCCTCCCTAAAAACTCCTTATTCAGCCACTTCACAATAAAACCGATACCTTGGCAATACTTGAACTCTCAGCCATTAAGACTCTTTGATCCGACATATCAACACCGTCGCATTCATTCGCAGAACCTCTATCGCTGGTTGATGTCCGAACCTAGTTTGTTTACTAAAATCATTCGAGGCGAGATCCCATCTTCTATGGTTGCTCAAGGAATTACATGGTATGCCTTCCTTGATATTAATCCATTAAGACCAGGTCATACACTAGTAGTTCCCAAAGAAGAGGCACAACGAATTGCAGAATTATCAAAAGAAAGTAGAAGGGATTTGATTGATGGTGTTGTAGAAGTACAACGTCGACTTTCAATTGAGTTTAACACAACAGATTTCAGTGTGAATTTGAATGACGGCCCATTAGCGGGTCAAGAAGTACCTCATGTCCATTTCCATGTCATCCCTAGGACTGATGACAATAGCTCTAGTCCAATGTGGCGAATGGCGCCATCTCAATCAAAGCCAGATTTTGAAACACTTGCTTCCCTCTCTAAGAAGTTACAATTACATTGAGTGGTGGGGAAAAAATGCAATCTCCATCTGGTCAAGATCTAGAACGCACCTCGGCCCCATATGATCCAGATGTCGAAACCTCGGCATCATCTAGACGATTGAATCGTAAAGCACTAAAGAACAAAATTAGATGGAGGCATGATGGTATACATCCTGGTTCAAAATTAGCCTGGAAAGTCCTCAGATCCATGCTTCGCTTATCTTGGTATACACAATTCAGGACAAGAGAACAATCAGGATATGAAACTGTGGAAGAAGACAGAGGATTAGTTGCTTTGTCATGGCACACGGCTGGTTTAGTTGATCCAATGGCGATAGTTCAGTCTTCAAGGAAGCGTTACATTATGGTCGGACGACACGATCTGATGACTCGTCCAATTTTAGGTCGTTGGGCACGAGCAATCGGTTCTCAACCAGTTTTACGTCAAAGAGAAATAGACGAGGGAACAACTGATGCTGAATTTGCTAAACATATCAATGAACGTAGTTTACTTACAGTGGCACATACAATTGCAGGTGGTAATGGCTGCGTGATAATGCCTGAGGGTACTAGCCAAGTTGAACCAAGAATGATGCCTCTACGCTCAGGGCCAATGAGAATTGCATTGAATGCAGCAGCCGCAGCACAATCTTCAGGGAATAAATTACCTTCAATCAGGCCAGTCGGTCTACATTTTCGTACAGCCTGGGAATTTAGAACAGATTGTTACGTTGAATATGGGGAAGAAATCCAAATTTCTGATTTAGTCGATGAATCAGTAGTTTCGTCACTAATGGATGGAAGGTGGGCAGAACCTTCGAGAGACAATGTGAATGAACTCAGAAATCGCATTAAAAACACTCTAGATATTATGACTCCTGATGCCGATAATTGGGAAGAATTTCATTCTTGGTCTGTAATATCTCACATTGAGAAATCAAGTCAAGATCAATCTCACAAGAGGTGGAAGGATGAAGTTCATGGCATACGTACAGTCCGGGACAGGCTTCGATCAGGAGATTTGCCCAAAGAAATCATGGAACCCGCTGCCAGAATAGAACGTGAACTTCGTTTGAAAAAATTAGATGCCCGTTCAATTGATTGTTTGGGAATCAAAAGAGAGAATATTTCCACTCCATTCAAAGGGATCTTTGGTTTTTTATTGATGATATCTATGCTACCACTCAGTATTATGACATTACCACAAGCCATTCTTGCTTGGTGGTTAGGAAATAACTCTGATGAAGGATTAGATGCTAGAAGTACCTTCCACATGATGGCAGTAACTTTCTCTCCCTTGGTCATTTGGCCACTTTTTACAATTCCAATAGGGATATGGTTATCCATGTGTTATTTCCCAGATTATGTATTTCTTATGACTCCCCTAATTGCTTTATTTCTAATGCCTTTCATGCACATGGCAAACCTTCTATTTTTATTAGGATATGATGCAGTATGTGATGTATTCGACTTATTTAATCGTAGACAATTGAGGAATTCAAAATCTGCTAAATCAATATCTGAGGATATCTCTTCAATTCTCGGACTCCTGAAATAGGTTGGCCAACCCGGGTGATATATGGAGACTAGAGACGCCATCAAATCTATCCAACAATGGCTTAGTGAAGAAGGCCTAGAATTCAAAACATTATCAGACAGTCGTGCAGAAATGCATTTACATGTAAGATACCCACCAACTAGGAATGGACATTTATTCAATGTTGTAATTCCCAAAAAAAGGTCACTAGTTATCGTAGGCTCTGTTACAAGAGTTGATACAGGTCAACAAGAGGAAATGAAGTCACATTCAGAATCAGATCCAGTTGCATGGGAAGAGTGGTTACATGAAGCTAGACTTGGACTCATTAGGGGGGGATTTGATTGGACCTTACACATCGGACGAAAATCAGAGAATAGTGGACCTCTCCAAGCATTCAATATTTCTCGACCAATTTGGTTTGATGGTCTCAATCAACATTTATTCATGGATTCATTGAGGACAATCTGGCTTAGTAAATTAGCAATAATTCATGAAATTAGATTTAATTATGGGGTTGGGGAAGGAAAGCCTGGACCTGTAGATGATTGGGAAAACAAACAGCGTGATCCAAATTCAGAACAGGCACCCGAAGTTGAAATAAAGGATGAAATGTCATTCGGCTCTTCTTTTGATGTTGATGAATGGGTATGACTTGAAACGTGACCTCTAGAGGTTTTGCTTAAGTATGTGTCAATGCGGTTGTATGCTTGTTGAACCGTAGGTGTATACCATGACTTACAGAATGAAGACCAATAGCCTAATGCTCACAATCTTGATGGTTTTGAGCACGACATTGATTGTACCCTCTGACGAAGTAGAGGCCGCCGAGGTAGTAATTACAGACGCAGTTCGTGTTGTCGATGGAGGACCTATGAATGAAAGAATGGTGTCTATGGCAGCTGACAGTGAAGGCAACATTCACTTTGTTTGGAGTAGAAATACGCAGCATTTGTTTTACACAATGCTCGATCCTAGGGCGGACACCGATGGTGATGGTCAAGCAGATCCATTGATCGATGCTACGCAGATTTCAAATGCTGGGATCCATCGTGCTTGGCATCCCGATATTGCAATTGATAGCCAAGACAGAGTTCACGTTACTTGGACCGATAAATCAAGTCAACATGCTATCAAATATACAGTCCTAGACCCCTCTTTACATCCTCAAGATGGTACTGCAGCTGATGAAAGCGTAATTTCAGTTGTTAATGATATGATTGTAAGTCAACGACAACAAGACAGAGATTGGCCAGCGATAGCTGTTGATTCGATGGACAATGCACATATTGTCTGGGAGGATTCGTTCGATCCTTTGGAGAAGTTCTATTTCCAGCCTCAAATCTACTATTCTATGATTGAATTTGATGGAACCGCAGGTATAACAGCAATTGACGATTCAATGATTACTCCTGTTATTGGACATAAAGGTCATCCAGATATTGCTGTTGACGCTGATGATTATGTTCAGATTGTTTGGGATGATACAAGAGGAGGAAAGGTAGAGATGGTTGTACCGATCGACACCTCTGGTTCTATGTATTCTGAATGGGCAGACGTATGTACTGTATTCTATGGTGGTAGTTTTAGCAGTGGAGGATATTTCCGAGGAATCAAGCCAATGTTAGAAGATGCTAATATCACAGTGTACGAGACAATCTATGCAATTCTTGGATATGGTATCCCTTCCGCTGGACAAAGCAATACCTGTTCTACAGCATATCAAACTGGAGGGTCCGGTTCTCAAGGACCTCGAAACACCCATCTCGGTCAGTTTCCCGGAGATGATAGTGGAGGAATTAGAAAACTTCAGAATTTCATATTCAATGGTGGCGCAGTCACTGGAAGTTCTGGCGAAGATTGGGGACCATCATCTACATGGGCATGTCTCTCATGGAAAGATGCAGCTGGAAACGTTCCAGGTAACCCACCTACATCTGCCGATCACAAATGGAATCCTAATGCTACAAAGATTGTAATTCCAATATCAGACGAAGGTCCTAGAAATGGAGATCCTGCTCAGCAAGCGGATGACACTGCGTCTATCAACGAGGCTCACGATGCTTGCGTTCGAGCGGGCATAGTCCCAGTTCCAATGGCAGGCAGCACATGGGGCGGAGGAACACAAATCCAGTCTCATATGTCTGATTTGGCCAACTGTCCGAATGGAGTAGTTAACACAAATCCTAGAATATGTCCTGGTTCTACAATCCGTAACACGGATGCAGGAGGCGAAGTTTACAATTTCCCTGCTTCCGGCGGCGGTTCACAACAGATGCAATTACTGGTTGAGGCTATGGTGTACCTAGCCACAAATAACTCACGTGAAATTTTCATGACAGTATTGGCTCCTCATGCCTTACTCGATAACCCATCTCCTGGGTGGACAAGGGGTACATCTGCAACCAGTACATCTGGAAATGCATATACTGAAGATATAGGCCCAGAAATGGATTCAAATGGATACGGTCATTTGGTTGTAGTTAACGATACAAGAATTACATTAGACGACGCATTTAGTTTCCACCCATCGATTGCAGTGGACAGTCAAGGAAATACTCACCTAACATGGATGGATGGTAGAGGATATGGATTCGAGAAAAATGTGAATTACGAAGTCTTTTATTCCCGTCTAAGACTACGTGGTGCTGCTACTTGGGATGGTGTTGAAGAGGGATTACCATCGTACGGAATCAAACAAATTGTAGATACTAGGATTTCTGACTTCGAAGGGCCGAATGGAATACCACAAGGGACTCCATATTCTCCATCATCATATATGCCAGCAATCCTAACTGATGCACGAGACAATGTCCACATTACTTGGCTCGATAACAGCAATGCAACGCAGGGTGAAGCTATTATGTACGCCCGACTGAATCATACCAACGATAAACCATCTTGGCCGTTGAATTCGATAGCAGCAGCGGTTTTAGATCCATGGGAGCCTACTGTAGTTTCTACATGGCAATCAGATAAATTAGGTCCTAATTCTGGTAATTCACCTGAACTAGGGCAACCCCCTGCATTTGCTAATGATTTAGGTAGTGGTGCTCACATTGCATGGTCTGACACTAACAAATGTAATGAGGAATCAAATCAGAATACGTATACTCTATGTTATGTTCATGTGCTCACAGGCCAAGTAGAAGTGGGGCTACAAGAAGGAGAAACATTCTATCACGTAATTGAACCAAGTGAACAAACGATGTACAATCTCACAGTAAACAATACTACACCGGGACCTCCTGATTTGGTCGCTGATACCTTCTCAATTAATTTGAGCGGAATTCCTTTGAACTGGTCAGCTACAGTTTACTTCTCCAACAACCATACAACAATTTTCCCAGATACTCCGATTTATCTCGCTGGTGGAGAGAAGGTTGAGATTTACATGCGAGTAATTGCCCCCTCAATTTACCAAGCAAATGAGGATGAAGTTGCTAACATTATTGTTTCAGCAATTTCTTACAAGGATCCTGCTATTCGTAGCGATAGACTGACAAGTACACTCATGGATGTAGTTCATGGCATTCAATTGGATACTAGTCATACTCAGAGCGACATTGAGCAAGGAGGAACGGCAATTTTCTCAATCACAATCACCAACACTGGTAACGTTTACGATACCTTCCAGTTTTATGATCCAAATACATTAGAAGGTCAGCAAGAATGGTTATTGCCATATGGCTGGGGGATTAAATTCCCCCTCACAGTTTCGTTAGAACCGGGCGCTTCTGTAACCAAAAATCTTGAAGTGAACGTTCCAACAACTCAAGAGCCAGGAACTTGGGTTGTCTTTGTTAAAGGATGGTCCACTGGGGAACCTGTAAAGTCTGTAGAGAAGGGGACATATGATGTCCTCGAACTTTGGATAAACGTATCAATTCGATCGTCTGGTAACATTGAATTTGAGATATTTGATAGAACAGAAGAAGTACTTCCAGGGGAGTTAAAATCCGATTTAGCAGATGATGCAGGTTGTGCACAATATACAATCAAGGTGAAGAAGAATTTCGCTCCAGGCCATCTAATATTCGCTGTACTCGGTGGTCCTGAGGAAAGAAATGAAACAATGAATTTGAATCAATGGCGTCAGGAAAATTGGTATGTTGAATTAGATTTCAAAAACGCTCCAGATTACACTGTTGAAACTCGATATGACCCCACAGTCCCTCGATTTTGGTCACAAACCGGGGTTCCTTATGATGTTCTTGCAACGGTTTGCGCTCCAGCGAATGCAGATGCAGGAATAGGTCCAGCTGTAAAGATCAAAGCGTATTTACAGGGCTCGCCTAAGGTATCAGATGAAGTAACACTTTCGACAATGGTAAAACACGTCTATGAGTTGGATGCTAACACAGAATCACTTGAAAATGATATGAATCCCGGAGAAACCTGGGCGGTTCCTATTGACATAATGAATGGAGGAAATGGACCTGATCGTTATGATATGAGAATCACCTCGATTTCAGATTCTAATGGATTATCTCAACCTTGGAATGTAGAAATTTTCCGTTCAGACATGTCAGAATTACAGCGTGATGAAAATCAAACAGTAATGGTTCATGTTGATACTCCTGATCAAGTAGCCGCAGGCACATATCAGGTAACTATCTCAATATTCTCAGAGGAAGCATGGGAAGGCACACGTCTTCGAGACGTAATTCAATTAACAATTAATGTAAATGAATATCATGACATGCAAATCACACTTGATCCATATGTTGAAAGCGCTGTGAAAACTACTGCACCGGGAAGAACCGTTCGATTTATCATGAATTTAACAAATAATGGAAACGTAGCCGACACCCCAACATTGCATAACCATACCAAGAAA
This sequence comes from uncultured Candidatus Poseidoniales archaeon, assembly GCA_964598735.1. GTDB lineage: Archaea > Thermoplasmatota > Poseidoniia > Poseidoniales > Thalassarchaeaceae > MGIIb-N2. The sequence continues at coordinate 20,468 of CAZRCY010000002.1, read as the reverse complement.
GGTGACGGTAATTGGGATTCTGAGCCAGGAATGAACGCACTTGCAGGATGGGCAACACCACACGCAGTTGAATTTGCCCTATTGGATGGATTCGAGACAGAATATCCAATTGAATTTGCATGTTCAGACGTTAATTCCACTGATGAGAAGCCTGAATTTGATTGTTATTATGATGTCTTTTCCGGGACATGGTATTTCCCTCCCATGCCAGCATATACTACTGTCCAAATAGTTGCAATAGTGAATGTTGGTTCTGATGCTGCGTTAGGCAATCGAAATGTTGGAATCAAAGTTTTGTCTGATTTTGGTAGTTCTGCAGATGGCGGAGATGATGACGAAACTCCAGAATGGGTCGACTCATGTACTATCGATACTGACAATGATGGTCTCGCAGACAACAATCTTGGGTGCGATACTAATGAACAAATTCTCACTCTTCGATTAAGGGCTCCAAATCTAGTTTTCATTGGTGGCGTAGATATTTCTGAAGAACAAGCCTCAGCTGCTGTTGGCGAAATGATCCCTGTACAGGTAACAATTCAAAATACAGGAAATGTACATGCTACAGATATCAACATCATTCTGTGTGTTGGGGATGAAGATGACATCCGTTCTGAGGGTTGTGAAGAAGAAGATGTAGTATATCGTAGAGTTATAGGTGCATTAATGCCAAGTGACAATACAGACGACGGAGTGACAATCACTCTCCTCTATCCAGTTACAGCAGGTAGTGACAGCGTTGTTGTTGTAATTGATCCTGAACTGAATATTGTTGAAGTCAGCGATGATGACAACTATCTTTCTGTTGATGAAAAATTACAGTCGAACAACCCAGTTCTTGATGTGGCGATGGTTGTTGTCAGTAAGTGGTCAGTTCCAACTATTATCATGGCTGCTACAATTGGATTGTTGGGAGTCGCAGGTCTGATGATGATTTCTCGAAGAAAGGAAGCATTGGATAGGGTCGCTGAGCAAAGTAGCCTTTTACAAGGACTTGATGAAGAAACTAGATTCTGATTTTCCTTATCCTTGTATCCACCAAGGAAGAGGAGTTGTAGAGTCAGCTGGCATGAAAATTTCTTCCGTATTTGTATTTGCTAAATGTCCTCTGATTCCGTCAATGACCATTCGCATATCCCTTGAATGAATTAACAAGTCTCTTGCTACTCTATCCAGATCTAATGGTCTGCTTGGGTCTTCCAAGATGGTATGGACAATAGATCTTTCTTTGTATGATTCAAATTCACCATCAACTGTTTTTGATACACGTTTCAATACATGCTGATGAAGAGCAACCAATGAATCCCTCTCTGCATCTATATTGTCTAACATTTCTTGGATATGAGCAATATATCCTGCCCCTTCTGAAATGGACATCTTCCTTCTTCTACTGATTTGATTAGCTATTTTTACTGCAGAATCAGACATAGATTTTGATAATGAAAGATTAACCGGACTTCCTTTAGGTAATGGTGTATGTTTCATTCTAAACAAATCTGGTCCTAGATCCATTCGAAGACTGAATGATTGTTGAACTGTGTAAATTTTTTTTGGAGGACCCCCCTTTTCAGACGCGACCTTTTCACACTCAACAAATCCATTCTCTTCCAGAACATTAAGATGTTTTACAATAGCCTGTTGACTTACATCTAGGTGTTCAGAGAGTTGAAGGGGATAGTGAGGTTCACGGACTAATCGCTTCAAAATTTCACGACGTGTAGGGTTACTTAGGATTTCAATAGCACGATCAAAGTCCATTATAACATCCCAACCTGTGGTTAGGTAGTCACCCCTCTCGTAAAAACTCGTTGGGAACGAAGATTGAATCAACCCGAATCCCAGGTCTGCCAGTCTTCATCCACTTTGGGGTCGTTTTGTTTTTCGATTTCTGCCTTTGAGATTTTCTTTGCAGCACCAATTCCCTGATTAGTTTCTTTATCATCTTCAAAATCAGGCTGTGTCTTGTAAGCAGGAGCATGTACTCTTTTATTCGACATATCTGTGAATGGGGGAGGAATAGATTTTTTCGGTTTCGTTCCTTGTATTTTTTGCGAATCTAGTTTACCTTCGCGAATTAAAAATAATTCATCTGTAGTAGGTATACGATCCATTGGCATTTTTTGAATAATAACTTTCTGTTCGACTTTTTCCCTTCTGACAAATAAGTGAACTATAAGTGAAAGGGGCAGTATCATCAGTCCAAAACAACACGAAATAAAAGCAATTAAAATCCCTGGTTCTTGAAATGCTTGTAGGTCAACAGACTGATCATCTACAACATATATTGCAGATGTAGAATTACTATTTTTGAAATTATACTCTCCTGATTGAGTCAAAGAGATAGTTCCTACAGGGTCATAAACTACACTTCCACCTTCTCCGGTTCTTTGTGGCTGCATCCATGTAGGTTCATCTATGTCTATCATTTTATCATTAGAATTTGTAATTTCTAAATCTAATTTAGCTTCATCATTAATATTTTCAACAATCCGCAAAATGGTGTAAATACGATTATCTTCGAGCATAATTTCCTTGCTTGAATCGGGGTCAATTATTCCAGAATTATTTTGTCCAGGATCAACAAGATTTTCAATATCATCCATTGAATTTGAAAATGAAATAAATGATACTGTAATCAAACCCATTGCTATGAAGGCCAGCCATTTTCCCAACGGCTTTTTCTTTTCTTGTTCATTTGTCATGAAAATGAAACCCCTAGTGTTGTATGCTGAATTATCCACCTAGACCAAATTCTGCTAATTTTTGAGGAAGGTACTCATCAGTAACGTAATCCAATCCATATTTGGCTAAAGACTGTTGTTCAGCCTTTTTTCCATTTTCCAACATCATATTAATCTGGTCTTGCCAAGCTCCCGTAGAAAATCTCGGATCACTGAGCTCTGCCTTTAACGCTTCAATGTCCTTTGGAGTTAATTTGTCACTTGGTAGATCATATGCTTCAATATCATCTGCTGTAATTCCGAGATATTCTGCTCCGGTCGTTGCTAGATATTCGGAAATATGCGCGGTTTTTATTGCACCGTATGCTATACTAGCGAAAATTCTGAATGACCAAGGATCACAGTCAGCGAAAACCATAACAGGCTTATTCCACGTTTCTGACATACGCTTAATCATTCTACGCGTAGATCTTGCAGGCTGGCCTTTTAGGTGAATTAATGCGCACCTAGAATCTTCATCAAATCCATTTTCTACCAACCTATCGAACATTCCACCAGTTTCTATAGCCATAATGTAGTCAATGTCTTCATCGATTAGTCTAATTTTTTCTGGCTCTACATTATATGGTAAACCATAACCTGAATCTCCTACGTCATCTCGACAATTTATTGACATCCATTCCCCACGTCTGTTTCTTTCTTCAATGGTAACATTTCCAATCATTCGAGCACCATCTTCTTCGGGTCGCAATTTGAAATCTTCTCTCATGCACTTAGTCACGATTTCAAGATCTTCAGCAAGATTATTGCTTCCATTCTGATTATCAAACTTCCCTAATCCCCAGCCCTCTGAAATGTAATACATTTCTCTGAGTGTAGATGATTTTTCACTATCTATCATCTCTTCAATAAATTCAATCACATGTAAAGCACGAAGTAATTGTCTAGCAGATCCTAGACTACTAGCATCACGTATTGTTTTCTTCTTACCATATTTGTAAACACCTAATCTTTGATCAAACTCTATATTTGTTTTTGCTCGTACAGGTAAGGTCATTGTTGGAGGAGTACCCTTTAACATTCGGTCATGCATTTCTTCTACAACTTCATTCAAACTCTGAATCACTTCTTCTCTATTTTTTGCTTCAGACATTATTCATCATTCTCCTCATATTCATCAAATCTCCATTCTTTTGGTTCGTTAGATTGTAAAATAGCCTTTTCAACTTCACTTTGATCTAATGTTCCACTATTATCTAGGTCATGTATATCGATAATCTCTTCAGGTAATTTTTGAGGTATTGAATTTCCTAACACACCTTTCATGGCATCTGCTAATTCCAATTCATTAAGGTCACCAGAATTATCTTGATCTGACTCCATAGCATCCTCTGCTATCATCGAAGCCTGTTCTTTGGCTACTTCCAACGCTCTTTCTTCTTCTTTTTGAATTTCAATCAAAATTTCCTCATCTATTTTGGATGCCCCGATTATATCGCCAGCGCCACGGAAGAAAACCTCCGTACTATTCCAGTCATTATGTGCTAGGCCTTTCAGAGCAAATCGGATTACTCCTTCTTCGTTCGGAGGAATAGTTTCTAATTTCCAACACCATATTCCTTTAACTTCTCTCTTTCCTCCTAATTCATTCTCAATGATTTCTACACCATCTTTTTCAGGATATTGGGCAAGGATTGAATATGCTCTAGGCCTAGCGGAATAATTGTGAATTTTTATCTCACATCTATGTAATTTAGCCTCCTTATCCCATACAACATTATCCTCACAAAATACAGCATTCATTATTTTTGTAATAATGGGGCTTAAATCAGGCTCTGTGCGACCTAAGAGACTAGATGCTTTTGTGGCGATAGCAGGTAGAATTTCATTAACTAATTCGAATTTTTCTCTTGTTTTCGCTTTTTGAGCACTCTTCTTTTTATGGTTTTTCAAATGCCTACCAATTTCCTGTAATGCCTTACGGATTTCAGTCATTACTACTTCATTTTCAGCAACTGCTTCTTTTGCTTCTGAGGTAAATTGAACATTCGTGCTGGCAAGATGAACCAATATCGTAGCTGCTCCTTTGGGCAACCCCTTACCTCCTGGTTGATCTAATCCATATCCTTTCCAACTCACGGATTCTATCCCTTTGGTAAGAAGACACCCTCCTTGTTGATACATCAGAGGCACTCTATTTGCGAATCTTAGGACTTCGATAGGTCCATCTGCAGATACATCTGAATTTCCATAAATTAGTCCGACCTCAACTTGAAATGGATTACCATTTGCTACACCAGGAGCTCTGGTAAGTGTAGAGACAAAGGCAGAATCAACTCCCTTTTCTAGTCCCTTTTTGATCAACAAATCTTCGATTGGAGATAAACAATCAGTTGGGGGAGGCATCAGTCTGACCTCGTTGAACGATGTAAGAATTTGTTGAGATGCTTCCGGAGTAACTTTTCCAGGAGCGATTTTTTGATCCACATCAGACCGTTCAAGAATTTCCTTCATCGCTCTCATCGGAATTCCAGAAAATGTATGGCGCAAAAAACCTCTCATGTTTCTTTCAGAAGAATCCCTTAGCAATCTATTCAATGAACCAATTTCGATTCCATGTGGATGTGGCTTAATTTCTCTTACCGGACGTGGCAACCTGTCAGTGACCCTTTCGGAGACGAAACTATCTATCAATTCATTCTCTTCATTGTATGCATGAAAACGTATCGTAGCATGAGGATTAACTATAGCAGTCATTCTGAGATACTGACCTACACTTTTTTTCCCCCGTTGAAATTTCGCTTTCATAGGAGCTTCGATCCGAAGGCCATGTTCAACAGGTAAGCCATTATGATCGACAAATCCATGAATTCTCTCTCGATTAGAGACAATTGCAGCATTCTTTTTTGTATCTAAGCCAATATCCATTTTCAATGCAGTTGCATCTTTTGCAATTTTTGAAACCACATGTGTTGTTTTGCCCGTCGTTAACTGACTGTACATTACAACTCCAGTAATACCAATTCCTTGCTGCCCCCTAGTTTGTCTGATAGTATGAAACCTAGACCCAAATAATAGTGAACCAAAAACCTTCTCAATTGACTTAGCAGGAATTCCTGGTCCGTTATCTTGTGCTATCATCAATATCCTATCAGTTTTGTTTGGTATACGTCGTAATTCAATTGAAATTGTAGGTAATATTCTATGTTCTTCACAAGCATCTAATGAATTATCGATAGCCTCTTTGACAGCTGTAATTATCGATCTTTGTACCGAATCATATCCTAGAAAATGTTTGTTCTTTTCAAAGAATTCGCTGATACTGGCTTGCTTCATTGTGCTAGTCGCGCGTCTTGCCATTTGTCCACCTCCTGCTGTAGTCCTCCTTCGACCGGATGTCGAAGGGCTACTCACAAGTTTGTAGACCTTGCAAGTCGAGGGTTATTGAACTCTAATCCTTGAAATTATCAAGATTCTTGATTATTCATTCATTTACTATTGTCGGTGATACCTACTTCCACGCTCTATTTCCGAGCATCTATACAATTGCTCTAACAGAACCACAGCTGCCATTTCATATGTCATTGTCAATGGGCCCAATCCTAGTTTTTCATATTTTAATGGTAACTCCTCTTTCCAGCCATCTACAGGACCTACAGCGAGATGAATCGTCTTTGAACCCCTTTTCCATGAATTCCATTTTTGTACAAATTGTTCTGTACTAATCGCAGGTCCATTTTCATCAAGAAGAATTAGATTGCCTTTTTCTCTTTGTAATTTTGAAACATATTCATCTAGACTTAATCTTCCAGAATGTCGAGTGATACTAACCCCCCGTCTTTCTAGTCTCTTGGCATAAGTTTCGATGAGTGTAGAATATGCACCATCTCTTGCTTTACCATGGAGATGTACATTGACACGTGCCATATTCTTGGTGAAATAGTAATTGTTCTTGATCCATTCTACAAAACTTAGGGTTCAAAGGCCTCGCCCTCAACGGTCAATCATGTCATGGTGGCCATTCTCTAGGAAGAGTTCGGACACCTTTGTCGACAATCTTCACATCAAAGGCTCAAGAATGTGGCTGATTGAATTGCAAGAGGTATGTGAACGAGAGTATCAAAATCCCGCTTCTGGACAGGCTAGAGTCAGAGAAATGCAAATTGAATGGACTGATGCACATTCAAGGGGGGAAATTAGTGATGACTTATTGCAGGGATTAGATAGAAGGGCATTTCGGTTACTGAGAGCAACATCTGAAGAATGGCTCCAATGGTTAGATGATATTGAATTTTGGAAGCCCGGGTGGAGAGGAGACGATGGTTCTCCAAATACTGAATTGTGAGGTGAAATTATGCTGATATGGGTAACTTTGTTTATCACTATTGCAATTGGGTTATTTTGGTATGCACGCCATCAACCATTCCCAGAGCATGGCAATATCGCAGCCTCTATTTTTCTATTAACTGCTCTAGTTCTCTATATGGCTCTGGAAGCCCCAAGGCCTACTGCAGGTACCTTGCCAGGTAGCCCCGTACCTCCTGTTTTGGCAATAATATTGGGGGGCTGGTTTACAATTATCGGAGGTTATCATATGGGAAGAACACAACGTGATGTAATTGTGGCTCCCTTCTCAGGTATCATCCTTGTATCGGGAATTTTTGGATTAGTGACCTTGGATTGGACTTTGCAAACTACTACAGAACAGATAGGGAATTTCATTTTAGCATCAGTTTTCGTTCTTTTAGAGATATACTTACTTTTTCGAGGTTTAGTTGTAGGAATACAAGGAATAACATGGTCCAAATCTGGATTACGTCAACTAGAACGAGGATTGATTATGGGCGACCGTGGTGCAATCTCTCATTTTGAAAGATCATGGGATATGGAAGATCCAGCATTGAGTGCTATGGCTCATGCAGCCCTTGCTTTAATTTACAAATTCAATGATGATACTGAAAATTATGAAATTCACGCTAATCGTTTAGATAGATTTGGTGGATGGGGTTCAGTAGATTCCTCATGGCTAGATGCAATCAGTACCCGATTGCAAGGAAATGCGAATCTTGAATCTGATGAATAATTAGCCATTTTTCGACGCACACTAAACAGGGATTGATAAACTACTATGCATGAATAATAACATGGCTTGGGATATTCCAAATTCCGCATGGGGGAAGGGTAATGTTCTATTGTGGGTATTATCAACATGGTTTGGTGCAAATCTTCTTGTTCAAGCATATTGGATTGGTACTTATGGAAATCCACTTGATGCAAATATGTTATTCGAAGCATTTGGCCCAATTGCGTGGGTTATTGCCGTTTTAGAAATTATACTTTGGACATTTTTGTTGGTCTATGCTTTCCGTCGTACGATAATTCGAATTATCGCTCAACACGAGCACCACACGGATTCAAAAGCCGCCGATTTCGTGTGAATATTGAGAATACATGGTCCGTATCACAAGAGTTCATACTGGTGGAGGAGATGGTGGTGAAACCAGTCTTTTGACTGGTGAACGCGTTGCTAAGTCAATCGATAGGGTCGAGTTATTCGGAACTATTGATGAATTAAACTCATCAATAGGCGGTGTTAGAATGGAATTGTCTCGTCTTCCAAAAGAAGCTTCTGATGGTGGGATACGCATTGCAACAATACGTCTTGAATCCGATCTTGAACCAAAATTGTCACTCCTCCAGCAAGAATTATTCGATGTTGGTGGCGAGTGTGCCGGAAATCCAAAAACTCTTCCTGATGGAATGGCTTTGATTAGCATGGAACAGGCAGATAGACTAGTTTCAGAAATGGATGAATGGACAAAAAACACACCACCTCTAGACTCCTTTATTTTACCAGCCGGCTCTCCAGTAATTGTGGCATTACATGTTGCAAGAACAGTAGCAAGAAGAGCGGAACGCTGTGCAGTTAGATTAACTCAATCCGAAGGTGATGACGCAGTTAGGCCTGCAATACTTGCTTATTTGAATAGATTATCAGACTGGCTTTTTGTCGCTTGTCGTCATGCAACATTTACTTTAGGAGAGGAGGAGGTACTATGGATTCCTCTTTCATCCAGAGGTTCAGAATCCTAGGATTCTACGTGCTTCTCGTAAAACTGCAACTTCTTCTTTAAACGTAATTATCTCTTCAGCACTATCCATGTCAATCCATATGTAATCAGTATGTTCCTCTGAAAGAGAAATATCCATTGAATTTGTTTTTGCGGGAAACCAATGAACTTCTTTTTCAGTTGGAATATTTTTTTTCATATAGGTATATTTTGTAGATGTAAACCAATTTCCAATAATTTCGACATCAGTTATTCCAGTTTCTTCTTCCAATTCTCTTATAGCAGTATCTTGATGCGATGAATCATTTTCTTCGACATGACCTTTGGGAAATCCCCAATGACCTTGTGGATATCGAAGTAATAAGATTAAATCACCATTTCTAAGTATTAAACCACATGAAGTTTCCATATAAATTCCGAAGAGGCGCTATTCTTTCATAGTTCGTCCGAATCGCTCTTAACAGAAATTCATTGGAACGTAATATGGACCGAACCAATCACGATACAGACGAGTTCGATCTCATTAATTTACAAAAATTAAAACCATCAAGAATTGTAACCGACGGAGATTTAGACGGAATCGCCTCTGCAGCGATTCTACTTAGAGCATTTCCCGATGCGGAAGTGATTTTTGCACATCCACCAGGCATTCGTTCAGGAGTTTTTGACAAATTTATTGACAAATCAACGATCATCTGTGATTTACCATTCCATCCATCCGCAGGAGCAGTTATTGACCATCATTTGACAAATCAAATCTCTAGTTCTGAAGTTTTAGATCTATGGAGGCCGACAATGTCTGCGGCAAGAATCACCTACTCCATTGTTAAGACTCAACATAATCTAGATGATTTGGAGGAATTTATTGAATGGGTCGACCGTTTAGATGGTGGAGGAATTTCTAAGGAAGATTTCCTTTCCGATCATCCGATTGTTACATTGAGTAGAAGCATTGATGCTCGAGAATCCCCATCTACTGCTTTCTGGGTAGCGAAGTCAATATCCAAAGGAGTGACTATAGAAGAAATTCTGAGTAATCCTATCGTGGAGGGGTTCGTACAAAAAAAATTTCAGGAATCAAAAATCATTGATGACATAATAAATAGCACTTTACGTATTGAGAATAGATTAGCTATCGTTCGATTTGATGGTACAGGCACTCGTACAGGAGGATATAGGATTACGGCCTCGGTTGGAGAGGCTTGTGATGCTTGCATAATTATTCACGGTGATGAAAAAGGAAGTATTTCTGGTGAAATCCCACCATTAGGTGCCTCATTTTATACTAATTCATTTCTTCACAAAAATGGTGGACTGGTCGATCTTACACTACTCGCAACTGCTTTTGATGTAGATGGTGGAGGGCACTCAAATGCATGTGGTTGCAGAATAATCCCGTTAGACAAATTTGGAACCGCTGAAAATAGAAAGGTGTCTGTTGATGATATTGATGAAAATGTTAGTCGATGGATGGAAATATGGGACAAGCATCATCCCAATTTCTGAATTATAAGATTTCATAACTTATGTTGAAATCAATTCAATCAACCAAATAAAACCCAAAAATGCATGTCCAATTATCACAATAGTCACTAAATTTTGGGATAGTTGCCCAGATTTATTCTTGTTATTTGCATCCTTAATTTCATGATTATGATGAGTTGAAGAACGCCTCTTTCGTATAGTTATCAAAGTCAGCAAAAAGATGCCTAACAACCCCCCAATTGAATGTAAACTTCCAACACCTGCTGGTATCAAAATCGAAACAATATCTGTATTACCATTCCGATAATTAAAAATAAAATTTGCGACAAAGCCACTGATTACAAGTGCCCAAGATATGACAAAAATCCTCGATCGACTAACAGATTTACCATTATTTCCATGACTAATTTCACTGTGGCTAGTTACAAACCGCTTCCTTGACCTTTTATTCAGAATCCATATTATGAAAGCAGTAGCTACAACCGGATGGAGCAAGAGGATAACGATGTCCAGACCATCCATACTCCTTGGACGGGGACTTAGGACATCATTCTGAGGGTCTTATGTCTCATTTTATGGCGAATCGTTGATGTATGCTGGACGAGCGCACCCCTTCGTTGGAGGGCGAAGGATGGAGGACCGCCTCAAGGAAGCAATCGAAAACGCCCTCCGTTCTGGAGACGATCCTAATACACGAATTAGGACTCTAATTGGGAACGATGCCTTCAATTTATTAGAAAAACCATGGAAATCAATTGCTATTACAATTCTTCGAAAAGAGGAACCAGTTAATCCAGATGAGGAAGTAAAGGTCAAGGTAACTAGAAGACGGGGAGGTCGAAGACGAGGTGCTAAAGGATTTTCTGGAATTGAGGATTCTCTACCCTCTCCTCCTCAAGTAATTTCTGGAAATTTCTTACCAGCATTCCAACTTGCAACATTACTGATTCACAAGGGTAAGGATCCAAAAAACTGGGACTCAAAATTTGATTTGAATATCGACCAATTGAGAAACGATTGCGTTTCCGGCATTCACTCAGTTTGGTCAATAGCATCTCGAGAATGCCCATTAATCGCTCAATTAGGAGCATTTCCCTCTCTGGAAGTTGAAAATCAGTCTGTAGAAGTAGATGAGAGTTGGATAAAAGGTTCTAGAATCGACCCAGTGGACGTTTCATCGCTTGGTGACTTGTTAGAAAAATTCCCAACACTAAATCTTGGCTCAGCAGGAATTCTCAAAATTCAACGTTTATCTAAAGGACTTCAAGGCAAAAAGATGAGAATGAATCAAATTCAGAAGAGTATCCCCGAAGAACTTCTTTCCTCCACAATTCCAGAACACATGTTGCTGGGGGCATATCTTTTGATAGCAGCCGGTGAATTAGAAAAATCATTGAAAATTCTCCAGTCAATTGAAAGTGAAAATAAGATATTAATGGAATCAGTAAACGATATGATTGCCTTAACTAGGCTTAGGTCAGGGGATAGTTCGTCTTGGGATCACTGTTCAGAAGTCACAGGAAAAGATCCTCTGTCAATTGTTATGCTTTTGGAAGCATGGAAAAACCCTCCTATCGATAGACAAATCGATTCAAAAAAGATTGAGTCAGGAATGATGCTTTTAGAATTACATGGGGAACCCGTATCTGATACTCTTCGTTGGATGCTGGTTAAGCAGGTCGCAGAAACTGGGGATTTAGAATCAGCAACAGAACTTGTTTTAGAAACAAGAATTGATGATGAAGAGTCATTTATCCAAGCCTCATCGTTAGCAGGAGATAACGAATTATTGATTACCAGATTAGTCGATAAAGCACCAGACTTTTCTTTGATTACTTGGTCAGAAATTGTAACAGATTCAAAATATCCAATGTTAATTCGTCTCGCATGTTCAAAATTAATTGCAAATGAAAGAACAGTACTTCCACCAGATGTTCTCGATTCAGCCATAGAGATACTCTCAACTCAGGTAGACATTTTTTCCTTATCATTGATATTGTATTCCTCAAAGGTAGATGGCTCTACCAGACCCTATTCAGTTCTACTTTGTAGTGCATTAGCACCTGCAAATATTGGTGAAGAGACAATACAATGGCTTCAGAACGAAAGAGCCAAAGCTCACGACTCGATTACTTCTTCAGATATACCTGAATTCCTGAGCATACATGAAGCTGCCTTGATTCGTTTATTAGATGGGGGCAATGCAAACCTGGACGAACTTCTTGGACGATTACCAGAGTCCGGCTCAGAGGTTTTGCGTGAAACACGTCGAGCATTGATGGATGGAGGAGATGGACTAGTTAGTGAAAAGAGAATTGACACTCTCGAAGAATCAATAGCAACAGCCAATCTTTCCAGTTTAGAATCTTCATTATTTCAAGCAATTGTGAATCTCCTGAGAATGAATAGGGTAAATAACGAAATTCAGATGAGTGATAGTAGTCGTAAAAAACATGCATCAGAGTTACTTAATCAGATTATTGAAAATAATTTCTCAGCTATCTTTCTCAATCAAGTACAACGAATGCTTCTAGAGCATGAAATTGCATCTCAAAGTTTCGTTTCGTGGTTACAAGAAAATAGACCCGGTTCTGAATGGTCTCCTGTTGCAAATGCTGCAATTAAAGTAAATACGCAACGTTACAGAGAAGCAGCTCGTTTATACAAACAAGCGGCCCCACGTTTTCAAGCTGAACCACATTGTGATTTTGAGATAGCCACTCGCTTATATCGTAAATCATTAATTGGTTTTGCTCAGGCACAAGGATGGTCTGAAGCAGTAGCATTACTGAGCAGTCATGAAGAATTAGCCACTACCATTACCTCAAGGTTCAAATTGTATTTACAAGTCTCTCATTCTGCTGAAATTCAACAACAAAATCGAGGTAAAAGAAATTCAAAGACCAGAGATATGTCACGAAAGGCTATACTTGATTTCGTGGACGAAAAAGTTCCAAATATATCTACTGAAGAAGAAGATTCGGCATATTCATCCCAAAGAGAAAGGAATAGGAGAAAAGAAGATCTGATTGAGTCTTTGATGACTTACCCTACAAAACGTAATCTTCCTGAGGAACCATTTGTAGGCCGTGTTCGTGCAGCTTTAAATCACATCCGCGAAAAGAATAAGTCCGGAAGAACAAGGATCGAGAATCGATTCCGAGAGGCTATCAAGGATGAAGAAGAACCTTTGGAATTATTCAGTATTGCCAATGAAATAGCATCGGAAGATCCTATCCGTGCATTAGGGATGCTAGAACATGCTGTATCGGCATGCAATTATCTTGGTCGTATGGAAAAGGCAAGATTGATTGCATCAATGAAAACGTTGTATTCAAAACACGAGTCTAATATCCCAATACGATCTCGTCGTATTTTAAGTTCAGTAGATTTAGCTCCGTTGGTAGTCATTGATACAAATTTACTGATAGATGCTTTATCCGCTGCAGTTCTTAGAAAAATGGCTATGGATCGAAATGGAATTATTAATCCAAATTCGTCCCTTTTATTTCACCATAATCTTCGTCATTTACGTCTTGAACGGCGTATTAGAACCTATGTACCCTTGACCGCTAAACACGAGTTCATGAATAAGATTGGTAGCAGTGATACCGGTGAATTTGATCCTGAACGAGCACTTTCTCTGTTTTCAGGCTCTAATCAACACATCAATCTAGATGCGTATCGTGAGGCAATCACGTCAGAAATTTTAGAGAAAATGCATTACGAGATTCTCGAGTCCTTCCATGATTGGGAACCATCATCATCAGAATTCTTAGATGCTGTAGAAGGTGAATTGAATGCTGTCGAGTCGTTTATTCAATCTCACAGTGAAATATACAGAAGGGTTACAGATTTCAAAGATCAACGTGGAACCGCGGATAAAAGAACAGAATTTAATGGAGATAGTATATATCCAGAATCTGGAGATTTAGATATAATGAGAACTGCCACCCATCTTGCCTCATCTACATATCCTAATATTGGCTCAGTTATTGTAGCAACTCGAGATTCTGATTTTACATTACTTGCTAGAGCACTAGAAGAGACATTAGGCGTTGGAGTAGCCAAGAATGCTTCAGAACTAGCTCAGTGGTTGTGATCATGTCTAGAATAAATCATACAATTTCGGAAGAAGGAGACCTACTTTCTACTGTTGTACTGATTCATCCTACTGCTTCTAAGAATTCCATTAGAAAGATGATTGATTCCGGAAGAATATTGTTGGACAACAACGTCTGTAGAATTGCAAAAACTCCTGTAATTCCAGGACAATTAGTTTCAGTACTTCCAAAAAGTGAGGGGACTGCTCCGCGTAAATTAAAGCGAACCTTAGAGAAAGATCCTGATATTCTATACGAAGACGAACAAATTTTGGTTGTGAATAAACCCGTGGGATTATTGTCGGTATCTACCGATTTTGGAAACGAAAAAGATACCATGCATTCTAGGGTTTTTGAATGGGTTAAAGGTAGAGAAAAGGGCAGAATTTTCATTGTACATAGACTAGATAGAGAAACATCTGGATGCATGTTATTTGCAAAAGATTTTCACACCAAAGAGATGTTACAACATCAATTCTTTGAGAGAAGCATCGAGCGTATTTATCATGCCGTTTTGGAGGGCATATTGCCTACCCAGTCCGGAATATCTCATGATTGGATTCAACAAAGTAAAGATTTGAGAGTCAGAATTGTATCTTCTAAAAATACAAAAGACTCCAAAGAAGCCATTACTCATTGGAACGTAGAAGAAGTAGTAGGTGATAGAACACTTGTTTCACTTTCAATTATGACCGGACGTCGTGCCCAAATTCGATTACAAATGAATGCTTTGAATGCTCCAGTTTCAGGAGATACAATGTATGGTAGGGGTAGAAATTCAGCGGGGCGATTATGTCTTCATGCCTCTTCTCTTCGATTTATTCATCCTAATGGAGAAAAGATGTTTGTCACTTCCCGAATTCCATCGATTTTTAGACGTATCCTTCGAAATGGATAATCAAATATATTCATCTAACTTTCAAGATATGAATTTCGAATTGGCTGCTCATCTAGGTGAAAGAAAGAGTATGTTGCCCACCAAGTAATAGTATCCAACGCATCAACAAGATTGCTAGTTCCACTACGTGGTTCACCATAGTCCTTTCCAGTAGTATCCATCCAGTCTATCATTTCATCAACCGTATCGCATGTTTGATGATAACACCAATATCCATCTACAAGGCCGCCAAAGCCCATTGTTACTGTGCCAAGATTATCTTGGAAAGTAGCATGATCGGAACGTGCTGTGGTATCTTCATAGACAATTATTTCTGGACGATCTTTTGCCATCCAATCATCAACTTTCCAAGTATCTTCCGAATGTCCCACTCCGATTAGAGGAGCCATTTGTTCTTCAACACCGATTGCATCTGACCCAATCCACATTGCTAGCCCAACCATCTCCGGTTGATTCATGACATCGTGATCCAAACTTGGGCCGATGTATACTCGCATTGGCCACACTTCCTCATCTTTTGGATAACCGTCGGGGTCAACTTCTGGCTGAGGATCGCAATTCCCATCTCCACCTCCGTGCCCATTGCCACAGGGAGCCCCACCTCCACCAGGCCAATTTACTCCAGCCATGTCTAGATTCACGTAATTTGTGACCTCTACATCTGGATTGTCTTCTTTCACCCATTCATCTGTCCAGAAGTCACTGCCTCGTTTACCGCCTTCTTCTCCGGACCAGAGGCAGAAAACCATAGTATTACGTGTTGGATAATTTGCCATAGCTCTGGCGACTTCTAGAACCATACTTGTTCCAGCCGTGTTATCATAAGCACCGACACGAGTTCCGTAGGTTCTTCCGAAAATATGTGGATCTAACATTCCTGCGTTTACAGGTGGAGCGATGTCGAAATGAGCACCAAAAACCATCCACTTGTTTGGATCAACTTCACCAAATCGGTAGCCGCAGATATTGTATGCTTCAGGATTTTGGGCACCAGTCATGAGCGAATCGTAGGTGAAACGCTGATTTATGACCTCTAAACCAAAATCTTCCATCTGTCCGATAAGGTATTGCGCGGCATCTTCGTAGGCTAGATTTCCTTGTCCAGCCCACCTGTCTAGATAACCCACAGCACCGTCGGCACCATCGGTCAAATCCTCGGTCTCGTCTGATATATGGCTGATATAATTGAAGACGTTTAGTCCATCTACGAGCCCTGTTGAATGTCTACCTCCCATTGCATCAGTATAGGCAGCAGCCATAGGTCGTACGATTGGGATTTGAATCGCAATTACTGGACCGGCAGTATTGTTTGATATTTGTACTGTATCTAGCGAGTTATTCACTCCATCTACTCGTTGAATAATTTGATTGTCAGACCGTTCAAAACCACCACGTCCATACCAAGTTCTCCAAGATTCATTGATTTCCCGAACTGGCCACTCTTCACGGCCATAATCACCAATCAAAATAACCGCGGTGTCTGTTCGTGGTGGAGCTAATACTGACAAAAGGACTGATTCACCTGCCCTGAGATCAACGACAGTAGAATTCTGAATAAATCCAGTTTCTGGATTCTGAATCAAGTACGGAACGAAGGCCGAAAGGTCGGTTTCAGCACTAACAGTGACTCCTTGGAAGACCCCACCCGTCCATATCTCTGGTGTGATTATAACGTCGTCAGACGAACTTGGCCCAATATCATTTGACCTACCAAAACATCCCGATAAAGGAGCAAAAACCATCAAGACAATGATCAAAATTGCAGCCCCATGCCGCGAGTTCATACCCTTCCGAATCGATGGTAACAGTTCAAATCAACGGTCTCGATATAACTCCAATTTTGATGCTGTAATATTTACTAACATGTCACCAAACGCATAAAATGCACCACAAAGTAATGGGGGATTCCAGGCAGTAAGTCCCGTCCATGGGACATTACTATCCCAAGCCCAAGTTCCTAACCAGGTTCCCCATAATTCCATTCCTAATGCCAACCATCCCATTACTGAGTATAGCATTGGAGCAGGGCCCCACTTAACGAAAGAATACATGATAATTAGTAAAATAACACCAGAAGTGTCTACTCCGGTAAATGCCATCCAAATTGTGAGCGGGATAAAAGGAAATACCATCCACGCTGAAACCTTTCTTCCACTAGGTAATCGTGTAGCAATTCTCCTTCCAAGATCGAAGAGAAACCAGTGACCAACAGGGACGTATAATGGCATAATTTCTCTTTGATATTCATAAATCAACCATATTTCACTAAAGAATAACTCCATTGGAGTGGCAAATGAAAGTACTACTAACATTTCTACCCGTTCTTTTCTTTCAGCTTTACGAAATAGATAGACGAATAATCCAATACACCAAACGTTCACTGGCCATTCAGAGATATACGCTGAAATTGGGAGACCGATTGCTATGGTCAATACATAGAGAGACTCTCTTTTCAGTTTCTGTACAGATTCCATAAAATGGCACTCATCCTATGAATAGAGACAAACAAGTCAAACTTCCATCTGCTTGCATAATTTCGTCCATTTCCACTTCCTTAGTTTCAAACCCAGCCATTTCAAGTCTCTGTTTTGTTATTGGGAATCCAGCACTAACCAGTACTATTCCACTTTCCATTGCGATGGTATTAGAAGCATATGTTTCACTATTGGGAACCCATATGATATCATCAAAACCATTAATTTGTTCAGGTCTCAAATGGCCTTCTGCAGCAATTAACATTCCATTCTTGGGAACAGAACATACTGTTGTTAAATGTAGAGTAGAATTAGGTACATCGATAACTTGTGTGGAGTATCCAAGTCTTGAGGCAATTTTACTTAGTTCATTAATTCCAATATCATTAGTTCTTGTGGAACGTCCAATCAAAAATCCATTCCCAGTGAACACAATATCCCCCCCATCCATTTTTGCTTCTGAAGAGAGAAATTTAATCTCAAAATCCTTACTCAATCGTTCAGATATTGTATGTACTTCATTTGCTCTTGATGGATGACCTGGTCTACATATCACAGCAAGGTCATCAAAAATCACAGCAGTATCTTCCACAAAACAACAATCTGGGTGACCAGGTAATTCTTCAAGAATTTCAACAACAACCCCAGACGTTCGTAATGCATCGACGTATCCTTGGTGTTGTATCTTTGCAGCATCTACTCTAGGGGGGCGACTACCAAAGAATTTAGAAACAGCACTATCGAAATTAGAAGAAATATTTCGGACTAAGGCTTTCTTTCTAGAACGATCGAAAACACCCGGCAATTCGACTCCTCCAAACGTCTTTCAAGATAAGTCGCTTTTCATGCTTGTCCGCCTGTAACTAATTTTGTAGCAATAGCAACACCAATTCCATACAATACGATTGTAGTAATTATTCCTAATCTCAATGAAGGCCAAAAATCTCATCCTCTCTTCACGGGCTGTGGGAAAACAATGTCAACGGGGGCAACATAAGGTATAGTACAGTCTCAAAGTAAGCAATCAGATCGTCAGACTTTACACCATCTCGATTAGAAAATTACCAGCGACAAAATACTCATCAAAGGTAATGAGATAACGACAGCGCCGAATATAATCGATAGTTCCGCTACCTCTGGTCAAATCATAATGTTGAGTATTCAAGGCGGGCTGAAGACCTGTCCTTAGAGGGTTTCTTCTCCACCAGTGGGCATTACACTCAAATTTCCATTTGAACCCCTTAGTGCTGCACCTTCAGATATAGTAGCAAAAATACCGATATCAGCGATATTATGCGACAATCCAAACCAAGGTCTTCCGTATTGATCTACTGACATGTCTAGAAAATCTCCCAGTCCTCCACATCTATTGTAGCCACATCCGTCTTCAGTATCTAGAGGATTTCCGGGTTCATTGATTTGAACAGTTGTCATCAATGGATTCTCATTGAAAGCATCTGTAATTACGGTCATGTATCCGTTCCAAGTATTATTTCCACTGTCTCCTACGTATCCAAATGCAACCTTACCCGCAGCACCTGCAGTTACAACGGGAAACCCAGTTCCTACTAAATTTGCAGGGGGTGCAATCATCATTGCATTACTCCAAGTTTCTCCTGCATCTCTAGAGTATGCATAGTACGGCATGTTATCCAGCCCATTCCACATTGCATGTACATTACCATCGTCGTCTACCGCTACCTGAGCCTCTTCCCCGTTCCAAGTGTCTGCTGTGCCAGTTTCCTCTGTTGGTAACGGATGCTCAGTCCAAGTCAGACCCCCGTTAGTACTTCTGTATATTGAGTACCCTTCTCCGTTACATCCAATGTTTCCTCTGTACAGATTACCATTAACGCCCCCTTCAATGTGAGCAGTGAGCCCACCACTTTGACAATTAATCGGTGCACCAGAGACTTCAGGTGTCCAAGTTCTTCCCCCATCAAAGCTCGTTGAACAAAGGGGATGGGGGGCATTTCCATTAATGCAAAATGACCAGGTAGTAGCATATCCAGGGGCTGGAAGTAAAGCCGACCCTATTGTTTGATGGTCTTGGACAGAATATATCGAAGTAGCCAATTGTCCATCTTGCCATGTATTGCCCTCATCATCGGAGAATTCAACAGTCATTCCTAGAAGTGCATGCATATCGAATTTCATTATTCTGTCAGTCCATTTGTCTACGTATATGTAGGGGTCATTACTGTTGGGAACCGGCAACGGTGGATTGTACACATTCTCACAAGAATATTCCGCGACCGAAGTCATTTCGATTAAACCAGAGCATTGTATGACAGCCGTAGATCCAGAAGGGCCATTACCCCAACTTGACATGTATATGTTATCCATTGAGGTGATACCAATAGTTGGCTCAAAGGTACTCATTCCAATTCCATAATATGATCCTTGAGTCCAATATGGAATGTTTTCTCCAGTTAAATTTGCAGAAATATTTGCTTCTTCAACGGCAGAGAAATTTTGAGCATCAACACCTCCTGAGTAATGATACCATGTTGTATCTGGAATTACTTTTCCGAAATCAAAGGGAGAAGGCTCTTCTTCAATAATTTCTTCATCTTCTCCAAAGCATCCACTTAAACTCCCTCCTACCATCAAAATGGTGAGTAACACGGCAGAGACAGTCCTCACTGTAATCATTCCGTGGGAAGAGCATTACCCCTTCAAACTCATGGTTAGACGTCAGTGGTGCAGAGGACAGGATTTGAACCTGCGAAGCACTACGCACTAGGACCTCATCC
>CAZRCY010000001.1:53921-56020 GCA_964598735.1 uncultured Candidatus Poseidoniales archaeon | reverse complement strand
ATTAGTCCTTGAATTAAATCACCTACCGTAAGTCATCCAATCTACGGGCGGCGTGCTCAATTTCAGCCAACAATTCTCTTGTTCTTTCGATTAATGTTTCACGCTCTCTTTTCTTATTGGCTCTAGAAATCCAATGCATTAAAATCCCAATATCTTCAGCATCTCTGGCAATAGTCCATTCTAAAACACTCTCCACAATGGGCTCATTTGCTGGAACGATCGAGTTACTCATGGTTGATGAAAATCCAATACGTCTTTGAGAGTTGCGAATTTATTCCAAGGTTTTGTTTCTTATTCGTCGAATTAGACTATCACCGTTTGGTAGATCAATATTAACTAATTTTTCTTTGATAGAATCTAAAACATTATTCTTTTTTGAAAACTGATGTATTCCTAGGATTCCTAAGTATTGTTCAGCAATCGTTCCTTCTAGTAATTTTGAAGCCAAGTTTTCATCTATCATCGAGCAGTTAGCTCTACCCATTTCTTCAATATGTAGAAGCATAACTTCTAATGGAATTCTACCCCTTTTTTTCTCTGTGTGTGAAATTAATTCTGCTAGAGTAATCCATCTCCAGTTTATATCTAATTGTCTGTTGGGTAGATTAGCCAACAGGATTGATGATAATACCAAGTCTTCTCTCCCAAATCGTTTCCATAATCTTCCAATTATATCTTCTATTTTTTCCGGATGAGAGATATTGGTAAAAATCCAAGATGCGATTCTACGTAATTCAGGTTCTGGGGTTCCTAGATGAAAAGAATAGCCTGCATCTAATCCAATTCTGTCTGTAGTAGATTTTATTGAAAGTGCAGGAATTCCGATTGGGTATGCCTCTCGAATATGATTTATCATCAATTTTGGTTTTTTTAATGAACGTTTATCGATAGATGAAAGATAATCATCCAGCGGATCTTCCACCGAATCACTTCCGTAATTTCCTCTTTATTTTATCGACAAAAGTAGATGAATCAATCGATTCTCCTATCTTCTGTTTTTCTCTCAGTGGTTCAATAATTGCATTCGCCTCATCTTTTGAAAAATGTAATTCTTCTCTGAGACATTTCATTACAGCAGCTTCATCATCGGATTCATCTTCATTAAAATGCACGGTCAGCCATGATTTACGATAAAGATCGACACGTTCTTTACGAGTCATTTCTCTTCCTCCATCAATTTCCTCTCCACGAATAACGGCCTCGTAAACTTTTAGCGGATCACCATCGTCTAGTTCTAATTCTCTCCCAATGGCAATTATCAATCGCTTTTCCTCTTGAGTAAGGACTCCATCTTCAAGAACAACCCGTATCACTGCTGAGAAGACATTGAGTGTCTCTGGTGCTCCGGTCATGAATATCGCAACCATCTACCCTCCTTGAAGCCTATCAATGAAAATTTCTTAGATTTTGGCCGCGAAATGCCGGTGGTTTAATCCATGATGTTTCATCCGTGTGTGATATCCAAGTCACACTCATGACCGATTTTCGGTCTCGTGCCCGCCGGATGGTGGGGATTTGTCTTAGACAGTCTGTGTAGGTTGGTAAGAAGGAATCAGTATGGCAGCAGAACCAAAGTATGTGATTGAAGCGAGTATTAAGACAGATGGTACAGTTCAGCGGAAAGATGTCGTAGGGGCAATTTTTGGACAAACTGAAGGCTTACTAGGTGAAAGTCTTCAATTACGCCAAATGCAACGAAAGGGAAGAATAGGGCACGTAGATGTCGAACTAGAAAACCAAAGAGGAAAGGTCCAGGGTATCATTAGATTACCCACTATGATTGATCAAGTGACAACTGCTGTTATTGGTGCATCATTAGAAACAATAGATCGGATCGGTCCTTGTCAAGCAGTTATCAAAGTAAAAAAAATTGAGAATGTACGCTCTGCAAAGCGGACTCAAGTTGTAGATCGTGCAAAGGATCTTCTGCTTCAAATCGTGAATGCAGGGTCCGCAGAATCCTCAAATATTCTCGACGAAGTTCGTTCTGTTCTGACATTAGGAACTGAGACTGATTTTAATGGAATGACCTGCGGTCCAAATGCTGTTGAAAGCACTTCACTCATTATTGTTGAAGGTCGTAATGATGTTCGAAATTT
>CAZRCY010000001.1:14898-53821 GCA_964598735.1 uncultured Candidatus Poseidoniales archaeon | reverse complement strand
ACAAAATGTTTGAATCAAAAAGAGCCAGCATCCAAAATAATTTCGAAACTTAAGGCAGATTTGGATAAGCAAGATGTAGAAGTTTTAGGCAAGAAAGAAGACCTGTCTCCGGTAGAAGTTCCAGATAACATTCGAGATTGGAAAGAAAGTTTTGAAGGGTTGGCTAAAAACAAAGCTTGTTTTGTTCTAGAGAATGGTGAGCTTTCAGATCCCGTAGGTGCAAGTAAACTCGCAGCAGAGGCCGAAAATACATCAGGAGCACTAGGAATGTTGTTCAACGGAAAGGTAACATCTAGAACACTCGAAATAGCGCAGACTGCAAAGATATCTCAGATTTTAGCGTCATCAGTGAATGAAGATACCTTAGAAGGGATTGACGTTTTTGTGTTAAGTGACCTTTGATTATAATGCAATAATTCCGCCAGAAGTGGAGACTTGTGCATTTGTTGAAAAATCCTTAATTTCTGCAATCAAATCTTCTGTTTTAGATGGTAAAGGCATTTTATCAAACCCGATTGGTAATTGAATTCCTGGCCCTGGGACATCATTTAACACATCTTGTAAGCGATCAATTTTTTGGACAATTCCGCCATTATCATTCCAACATCGTCGGTGCTCACTTCTCACACGTATCCACTGTTCTATATTTTCAAGGAGAGGTAGTAAGTGTTCAACAATCTTTTTCTGTTCATCGATGTCCAACTTTGATTCAATTAGTGGAATCAATCTTAGTATACGTTGAATTCTTAGATCTCTGTAGCGTGAAGATTCGACAATTAATGGATCTTCTTTTTTGATTCCTAATTTCTGCCTTAGAATATGATTAAAATTTCTTTTGTCATTAGGTAACAAGACTGATTCATTAATAGATTCTTTTTCATTAACAACCGTTCCTACTTCGGGACGCTTATCTTCAACAGATTGAGTATCATTTACTTGGCTGTTATTTTCAATTTTTGGAATGACCAATCGATTTTCTTCTTTGATAGAGGGTTTTATGTGTTCATCTGTTGTTGGAATTATTCCTTCAGGTTTTGACCATGTTGATTGTTTAGTTTCCTGATTATAATAGAATAGTTTCCCATCAGCGGCTTCCTTCTCTGTCCAACTACCTATATCCATTTTTTTATTATCTGATGATTTTTCGATTGTCTGTTTGGGCGTAGAAATTGTTGGTACTTGTGTTACTTTTTTATTCAATTCTATCTTTTCTTCATCCTTTTTTTCAGCAGCACGCTTTCTGGTTAATTCAGCATCAAACAGCCTATCTTCAAATTCCGCAATTGTCCAATTATTTGATTCTGTGATATCCATTGAAATTTCTTCTGCACGTTCGTACAACATCACTAAATGATATTCTTGTCTTCGAGAAATCCTGTTTATTTCTTCCATTTCAAATTGAAGATTACTATGAAGATGCCAGTCTTGAATTACACTTTCGCGAATTTCGTTTATTCTTTCATTATCTATTGATTGATCTAGATACTCGATTGAATTAATAATTGAAATTGCTATTTCAGCCAATGATCGTAACCCCTCAATCTGTTCATCTAATTCCCAAACACTATTTTCTTCAGATATTTTGCCAATAAATTCTATATTTAGTCCGAAATTTTTCCATTTTTTAATTTCCATTTGTAGATTATCAGTTATTTGTTTTTGATGATTAGTTAATTCGTCTATAGCAGATAGAATTCTTTCGTATGAATCAACACGGCCCATCCAATCAGGATATTTTTGTCCAGATTTATCAAGAAGATTACGTAGAATAATAGATTTTTCATTAACTAAGCTCCAATGTTTCTCCAATTCTTCTAAATTTTCTTCAAAGTTCCATAATTGGTTGTTTGTTAGAATTTCTGAATCGGTAATAATCAGACCATTTTGAGACCAATAGTTCAGTCGATTTTTAATTTCTTCATTACTTTCAAGAATATCTTGAATCTCATCTTTAACATCCAATTCTAATTGTTTTATTGCATTACTGTCACCGTTAAGTCTTGCACTTTCAATAATTTTCAAACCAATATTTGCTTCATTCGGTCTTCTCTCTTCAAATTGGATTAGATCTCTTTCCAATGCTTCAATTCGATCTTCTAGATCTAACCATTCAGAAACCTCCTCATATTTTTGTGAAAGATTTGCATGTTCTGAAAATTCTAACTTCCACCCCTTTCGTTCTAGAACAGTTATCATCTCATCGAGGATACCACCCCTTTCTCTCTGTTTTGCTTCTAAATTCTCAATTGCTTTCCTTATTTGATATCTTGGTGCAATATTTTCGATTGCATCCGTCACTTCTTTTGTTTCTTTAGGGGGGTTATGGTCAATAGATCCTAATCGTCTGAGCCATGCATCTAATTCAATTGACCGACCTTCCATGGACCATTGATCTCTCACTTTTTCAGCAGATGAAATCCATGGAGCTGTCGCAATAACAATTACATTGTATTTAGCTTGAATATCTTCTAATTCTGAGGGATGTTGTAATAATCTCTTTTTCATCCCTCCTGCAACTTCTGTTAATGAATTAGGAACAGAATCTAGCAGCAACATTAGTTTTTTTGAATCCTCTAATCTTTCTTGAGCAAGTAATACCGAATCACTATCTGGATTTTCCCCCAACAATATTGCGATTCCCTCTTCACTAAACCCTTCTTCAACGAAGTGGCGTAGATATCCAGCCCAGTCTGTCACGCATCCACCTTATCCTCGAATCATATACGCGCCATTTGAAGGATAGTGTTGTTCATTGTCATATATCCCCCGAAGAAGGGTTCGGACAATCGTCCGAACGGAAAAAATCGGGTTAAACTGCCCATTCTAAGGGAAGCGGCTAAGTGTGGTGAAGTATGAACTGAACCAATGGATCCTCTAACCAGTGGATTGATTGCTCTACTAGCGATTGTAATTGGTTGCTCAGTATATGCATTACAACAAATGAATAACCGCATAAATCAACTACAGTTTTCTTCCTCCTCACATGATGCATTAATTGAAGATGATATGACGGTTTTAAGCAATGCACTAAACGAATTAATCGATGAAGCAGATGCTAGTCGACGCTTATCGGGATCAGATACGTTGTTGAAATCCCAACAACTGATTGAATCTTTGATTGAAGGTTCGAATTTTCAATTATCTCGTTTCAACATTTCTCTAAGAAATCTTCTTTCATCATTTCAAGAATCTACATTAGAAGAAGATATGAAAAGATTGGACTCAGTACGTCGAGAACTATTAACTAATCATATACAAGTCATCCAAGAAAATAAAGTCGAAATAAAGTCACTCTTTGGACGGAATGACGTCCAGTGTAGGAATTTTTCGTTTATTTGTAATTATTTGGGATTCCGGGACCTTGCACTTACTAGCCTCCTTGAATCTGAGAAAATTGCTCCAAGACATGAAGATACTCTCCGAAGGTTAGCAGCAATCGCTAGAGAAAGTGGAGATGATACATTCCTGAAGAGTCGTTTAGATAGATTACTTCAATTGTATCCAGACGATCCTGAGTTGTTGAGAGAAAGAGCCCACTTATTATTTAGGATGGGAGATGCAGATGCAGAATTAGATTCTAGACGCTTGGAAGCCTTGGGATTACAAAATGCCGCAGATCGAGCCCTATTGGCTGGATTACGAGAAAGGGCAGGTGATCCAGGGACAGCCCTTGAAGAGGTAAATGAAGCCCTTCAAGAAAATCCAGAGGATTCCAATTCTTGGCATCTCAAAGCAAGATTACATTACACTAGAAATGAACCTGGAAGGGCTCTAAATGCATTAGATCAATTGTTTAGTCTTGATAGACAGCATGGCCCCTCTTGGACATTACAGTCTAAATTGTTATCAAAGGAACCTAATAGATTAGAAGATGCATTGAAGGCAGCCATTCATGCTGTTGCGTTGGGTGAACCAGAATGGATTTTGAAAGCAGATTTGTTGATGCAACTGGACCGTTTTGAAGAAGCCATATCTTCCCTTCAATCAGTATTAGAAATAGATCCAGATAATGGGTTAGTACGGGCCCATTTATCTCTATTACACATGTTAGATGACAATAATCAAGCTGCAAGAAAAATTCTTCTTGAATCATCTGCAAAGGGATGGGAGTGTTCAGAAATGCATATTCAGAAAGGGAGATTAGTACTAGGGGAGGCAGATATTGCTAGAGATGGTACTGGTCTTCATGACAGAGGCTTAATTAAAGGAGCATTGACATTTTTTGATACTGCACTTTCATATGACAGAGAATCTGCTCTAGCATGGGTAGGACGTGCCAGAACACTACGCCAACTGGGAGAGCTTGATGAAGCGGAAATATCGATTGTACGGGCATCACGTTTAGATAATGAAAACCCGATGATATTAGCAGAATATGCTCTTTTGAGAATAGATCAAGGAAAAATCTCTGAAGCAGAAAGATTGGTTCATGAGGCCGAAACCTCACTTTCTGACAAGGATGTTTTACACTATATCAGGGGTTTAATTGCGGCAGAATTAGGTAATTATTCGGAGGCACGACGACGTTTTGATACAGTCTTAGTTCAAGATCCTAAACATGTTCGTGCTCGTTTAAATCGAGCAACTGTAGCAGTTTTGATGAATGATCACTCATTGGCCCTGGAAGATTCAGAATTATTACTCAAACAATATCCTAACCTTGATCTAGCAAGATTAAGACGAGCAGAATCTCTAATGGGTTTAGGTAAGTGGGATTGGGCAGAAATAGCATTAAGGGAAATTGTTGAACGAAAACCAGGACATGTTCCAGCATTAATCTCCTTGGGTGCAACTCTCTGTGCTTTAGATAGAGCAGAGGAAGCACTACCCCCATTAGATGAAGCCATTCGATTAGAATCTGATAACCCAAATGCTTGGCATATGAGGGCCCAATTTTACATCGAACAGGGGGCACTAGCTGCAGCATTAGCAGACCTTGAATCGGCTATTCGTGCTGAGCCATCTCATATGGAATCACTATTACATGCAGCAGCGATTGCTCATGAAATTGGACCTGTGGACAGAGCCGAATCATGTTGGAGAAGAGTTTTGAATTTAGATCCAACCAGTAACGTAGCGAGAACTAGATTGGAAGAATTATTGAGTAAAAAAGCGGTATAGTCCGTTAGGTTGAATTTCTTCCCCATGATGCGCTAGACATGCCTTCTGCCAGAGGATTAGAGCCAGGCGACACCGCTGCTGATTTTAAATTACGAAATGCCCAATCATTTGTATTGGAAAAACATTCTGAAAAATCTAAAAATTCATTCAAACCTGTTCATATGACACTTGAACAAACAATCGGTGAAACAGGTGGAGTAATTATGTTTACTTGCAATCATTGCCCGTATGTTGTAGCCAGTGAAGAAAGAATAGAGTCAATAGCATCTTTATGTCGCGATAATGGATTAGGGTTTGTGGGTATAAATTCAAACGATCCTGTCGTTTATTCTAGTGACAATTGGGATAATATGATTATCAGAGCAGGAGATATGTCATATCCATATTTACATGATTTCGATCAGACAATTGCCCGTGCATATGGGGCAGAACGAACCCCAGAATTCTTTCTAATTGACGAAAATAGAATTATTGTTTACAGAGGACGTTTAGATGATTCGCCCAAAGATCCAACTAAGGCAACAACTAGTGAATTAGTTGATGCAATCAACTCAACACTTTCTAACAGCCCTATCGAGGTCAATCGAACAGATCCTATAGGTTGTTCAGTAAAGTGGAAGGAATAGGGATGCGTTTAGGCCTCCCTGCCCGAATTTTTGCAACATTGTTGAAGATATTACCAAGTAAGATTGGAGATCGTATGTGGCGTTGGTGGTACCAACGCCTTGCTAAAGCCAAAGCATGGGGTGAGTTTGGATTCATGAATTATGGATTTATTGATGATAATCCTCCTGTATTAGATTCAGAGGATGAATCAGATAGATTGTTTATCCAATTATATCATATGAATATACGAGATATTGAATTAAATGGTAAAGAAGTATTAGAAATTGGTTCAGGTAGAGGTGGTGGTGCGAATTGGATTGCAAGAACTTATTCTCCACGGTCTCTGACAGCTTTAGATTATTCGGGAGCTGCAGTTAATTTATGTAATCGAATGTATGGCAGTCAAGAGAATTTACAATTCGTTGAAGGAAATGCAATGTCTCTTTGTTTTGAAAATGAATCATATGACGTAATTTACAATGTTGAGTCTAGCCATTGCTACAGTAACATGTCTGAATTTATTTCAGAAGTATATCGAGTATTAAAGGCAGGAGGATATTTTGCTTGGACTGACTTTAGAGATAAAGAAACCATGGAAACCATACACGAATTATTCCTTTCAGCAGGATTTGAAATAGAGTTTCAATTTGATATCACCGATAAAGTAGTTGCAGCGTTAGATCAAATAAGTGAAGACAAACAATCTAGAATTAAAAATGGAACTAATGTAATAATTAGACGCAGCTTTGAGACTTTTGCTGGGGTTCGCCACACTCCCGTATATGATGCATTCATCAATGGCGATTTAGGTTATTACAGATATCTTCTTCGAAAATAGATGAAAGGGTTCGATCAAAGAAAAGGAAAAATCGATTTCCTGATCGAGGACTGGGGCAAGCCCGTGTGCCCTAAGGGGCTTGATTGATTGATGTTCAGGCACGCCCGGCAACAATCTTTGGTGTTACGATTACTGTAGCATTGTCTGCTACCTCGACATTAGCCAATTCACCGCGGTTGACCATGCGACCATCCACAAAAATCCACTTCTCATTGTCGAGTGTAGAAATCTCTTGGCGAAGTTGTGCTTCACTCAGAGAATTCATTATTGTATCACCAGATTCGTTAACGATGCGCAATGTAATATTACTCATGTATTCTTCCTCCTTTTTTAGCGTTCGAAATCATTCGTTTAACGTCCTAGGACAATTGTATAATATCTCCAGAGTATATCAATCAAAACATTATGCATCAATTGGTATATGGTGATTGTTGAAAATTCCATCAATTACTAAACTGTAATCCTTCTCAAGTCTTTTCAGTCTATTTGTGGTAATTCCTAACCAATCCGCAATTCTTTGCTTAAGTCTTGATTGTCCTCTTGCTTTTGTTAAACGTACAGTTAGACCTGCAGTAACTAATCTGATATTTTGTCCAGAGAGGTAAGTATGATTTTTTGCCTCTTCCAGCATTGCCCAAATTTCTGTTATCATTAGTCTAGCAGTCGTTGTCCCAAACCTTTCTTCTAATGAAGGCCTCAATTCATCAATAGCAGCACGGATATCAGCTTCACTCCATGTCCTTCCTTCCCTGAGCATTCCAGGGCTAATTCTCATTTTAGGAAGTGGATTGGACTGACTTTTTTTTTCATTAACCAAATCTTCTGCCTTCCAAACAATTGTAAGATATTTCTTGATATTCATCGACTCTCTAATTAGATGATCATGGTGAATATCGAATGCAGTAGCTAATTGCTTTGTTGGTAGAGCAATTCCCATTATTCTGGCAGCTATATTCATTACAGCTAGCCCAACCATCCTTGTAGAATAATTTCCGTTTCTAGTATCATCATCGCCTGTTTTCTGAGCATGCCTAGTTTGATTGAGTGGCAGTGGAACATCTTCTCCGTTATTCACCTGTTTCATAGCTCCCCAAATCACAGAATGGCCTTTCCTTTTCATGTGTTCTTCTGTAGAATGAGTTTGAGATAGAATCTTTTTACCTAAAGTCTTCATTCTTCTAGAGCCTGGCATATTAGGTGAGTCTATGAAACGCTCTACATCAGTTCTCAACCAAGTTCTTTCAGCCCTAGAATTCCTGTCAAATCTACAGTTTCTCAACCTCTTTTGTCCATTCCATACAACAGGTCTACCCGTAGCATCTCTTCTGGAAGCCCACGTT
Organism: uncultured Candidatus Poseidoniales archaeon; assembly: GCA_964598735.1. Lineage (GTDB taxonomy): Archaea > Thermoplasmatota > Poseidoniia > Poseidoniales > Thalassarchaeaceae > MGIIb-N2. The sequence continues at coordinate 45,916 of CAZRCY010000001.1, read as the reverse complement.
TTCATTTCATCACTTCCGAGCCTGTTCGAATTCATTTCTCTCTCTATCTGGCCCTCACTATTCATGAATTGAGCTACATTAACATCTAATTGGTCTTCAACAATACATCCACAAATAATGCAATGATACTCAGCTCTTACATCATCGTGCTCAAATTCATTGCTACCACATTCTATACAATTCTCTTCTATCTCCATATGTTCACCTCTTTTTAACCGCCGGGAAATTGGATTCAGATGAATAAGGTGCTTCAACTTTTCCCTTGAATCCTGAATTTCAATCCAATTCCTTACAATTTCTCTAGAAATCGATTAGTTCTCGACAGGGGTTTAACCTAGCATCGAGGGTATTTAAACCATTCAAAATTAACATTTTCTTACCGGTCTTAACTGGTCTTCTTTAAACTCAATGTATGGTGTTTCAGACAATTGTTTTGATGAAAACCTTTGATCTTGAGAGACTTCCTCTCCAACCCATTTAGGACATACAAAATCACTATTTTCGGCACTAAGTTCGATTTCTGTGAGCCATAACCCCTCATTCAATCCAAGAAATTGATCTAATTCCCATAAATTCCCATCTTCTGCTAAAATTTCCCATCGGTGTTTTTCTACCATCGGCCAATCTGATTTTGATAGTAATTTTTCCAAAATTTGATAATTTTGTAACTCCCATTCAAATTCAATTCTGGAGACTGTATTTGTTTTTCCTTTAATGCATAGAATTGCAGATTTTCCATCAAGTCGAATCCGAATTGTAGTATTTTCAAGATTAATTAATTCACGAATTTTTCTTTGCCATTCATTTTCAACCTCAGAAACTAATTCTAATTTATTTAGGGTAATTTTAGTGTTATATTCTATCAACGATGCGGGAATATACCATTGTCTAAGATGAATATGATTTTCAAGATTTTTTGGAATACAGAGAACTCTAAACTTCCGTTCAATCTCGACTGGAAATTCGTTTGCCACATTAATGGATACTCAACACCATATTTCAACATCTTTCTTCGACTATTTATACTACATTCAAACTATCTCGAATCACTTTGCCATTTATTATGAGATTTGATGGCATCTTCGATATCTACAAATTCTAGTCCTACTAATTTACATGCTTCAAAGTACATCATCAATGAATAAATTAATGCATCATCTGCTTCAATGTCCATTTGCATTTTCAGCCATTTTTTCAAACCTATCCCAAGGTTTCTCCTCACCATTATGTTACGAATGTCTTTTCGTTCATTATCATCTGGAATACGAATTTTCATTTTGATACCTCATAAGGAATACATGGTTCATCACTCCAAGTAGAAAGAGGTTCAACACCCTCCTCTAATGATTGACCAAATGGTAGGTTACATACTGTGTGCTTACTATGGTCGTGCCCTAAGACCAGTGCCTCTTTAATCAGGCCACAATACCTCGATAATGTTCCTAGGTCGGTAATACTCCAATATGCATTCCATGGATGAGTATGAACCCATAATTGAAAGGGTAGTTGAGCTCCTATTGGTGGATTTAAGGTAACCTCACCAGCAGTTCCAATATCTACCCAAACATCATTTTTTGCATCCTTAATCCAACTTATTTCTACTCTCAGGGCATGACTAATGTCCCACATCTCAGCCCATTTTTTTTGATTTCCAAGCTCAACAAGAATTTCCTTTATTTCATCATCGTTAGCATTTCCAGTTTGAATTTTCTCACACATTTCTAACACTGAATTTGTAGAGATTTCCATCTATTCACCTGCCTCTGAATCCAATGGTTTTCTTATTCCTGTTATTTTTAGAAGTCTATGCCAAATTGCCCCAGGAGATCTCTGGTGATGACTTGCAACTCTTTCCAGAGTACATCCCTTTTTTGCTTGCTCAAGCAATTGTACATCTTCTTCTTCTGACCAGAGTTGAGAAGGACGTTTTGGTGCCTGTTGATTGAATGGAACTGCATTTTTTGTTTGCATGAAAACAGGGAGCAATCCCATATCCATAGAAAAGCAAACAGGACCTGGAATATTTGTTTTGATACCTATCCTATTCATGAGTGACCTTAGAATGATATTTGCACCAAATATACCTGCTAAAGCAGAACCAAACTGAATATTGCCACTTTCAATGGCACCTTCAGGCTGACAACTAGCAGGTTTGTGCTCAGGCGTCAATCTTTCAATATCATCCGGGTGAGTTTCATGAGTAAGTACAAGACATGAATCGAGCCCACATCTCAAATCATACCATTCCACATTTTTTAGAGAATGCACAATTCTACGTGGCTCGGGCCTATCTACTGCTACAATAATTATACTTGCATTTCTAAGAGGTTCAGCAGTTCTGAGATTGGTTGAATGACCAATTACACGTACACTGGGATGTACCAAATCAAATTCTTCAACTAAAGCATCTACCTTGGGCATTCCAATATTCGCATCTGAAAATCGTTGATGAGCTAGGTTTCTTTCTTCTATAATATCTGCATCATGAAGATGGAATGTTATACCGTCCAATTGTTCAGATACAATTCCATTCTTTAATGTGGGTAGCAATAATGCAATCAAATTAGATCCAATTCCACCTGCACCAATAACATGTATTTGCACTCCTTTTCCGTTCATGGGGGCACCCTTAATCTTCTGGCTACTCACCCTATAAAAACAAACACAATAGTAGAAATCATCAATCAGTACGACTTCCAAAACACATGGGAGAGCACCCATCAGAAGAGTTAGATGTTCGTTTTGAAGTAGTAATAGGATTAATTTTGGTCCTCAATACACTTTCTTTTGGTATTGGATTCGCTGGTCCATGGAAAGATGTAGATTTTACCAGGGGGATTTTAGGACTAATTGGGCTAACCCTACTTTATCGAGCATGGTATGCCAGAACTTTTGGATTCCATGGAATAATTCCTGCGCTTGATCTTTGGTCCAAACCTCATCAGTCAATCTCTAGAATATTACTTGCTAGCATTGCAACATTGATGTTATCTTGGTTAATTGGAAATTCGATGCTCAAATCATTATTTGCTGAGCCAACATCCTTGATTTTGACAGTATTAGGAATGTTGATGTTGTTAATGGCAATATATGCTAGACTGGTTTTTGTTAGTGGTCTGTCTGATGAGGAGGAATGACTATCTCTGTCCCGGTTTCCAAAATTGAAGCGGAATCGCCACTTCATTGGATTGAACTCTGAACGCCAAGTGATCTGCTCTTTCATTCCATCTGTGCCCAGTATGGGCTTTGATATGAGCTAACCTAATGTCAACTAATTTCTCGGTTTCTTTCCAAATTTTTTGTGCTTTATTTGCTAACAACTTATTTTCTTTTGCTTTCCAGGAACCATCCGTAATTCTGAGTGCATACATGGAATCACTCCTGATAGTGATTGATGTGTTCGGGCATTGAGTAATCACCCACCTTAGAGCATGAATCATGGCAGATAATTCCGCAGTATTATTTGAGCCAACTTCTGCTCCAATCCACTCATTTTTGTGTTTATTAGTTACTACTTTACCTGCTTCTTCATAGATGACATCTCCAGTTCCTTTTCCTAATCCTCTGTCACCTGAAACAACGAGAAAACCCCACCCGGCAGGTGTACCTGGTCCTACGTTCCGGTTTTCAATACACGATCCATCAACGTAAATTGAAATCGGTGGAGAAGATTTATCCTCCACGTAATTAGTCACTCTCCAACTAAATTAGAATATGCCTCAGCATCGAGCAGATTACTGATATCATCTAAATTATGGGGCTTAATTTTTGCAATCCACCCATCTTGATATGGAGACTGGTTAAGTTGTTCAGGAGCGTCTTCTAATGACATGTTGAATTCTAAAATAGTTCCAGATACGGGTGAATAAATTTCGCTAACTGATTTTACAGATTCAACGGAACAGAATGATTCCATTTCTGCTACCTCAGTACCTTCTAGGCCCTGATCGATCTCTACCCAGACTACATCAGTCAGGGCATTCTGAGCATAATCGGTAATTCCTACAATTACTGTATCCCCATCTATGCGTATCCATTCATGTTCTTTCGTGTATCTAAGTTCACTTGGTATCTCAGACATGTATCTCCCCAGCCCTCCGAGTTTCCGACAAGCACTCAAAGTTTCGCTTCGATGTTTTTCTTCAGGATTAACGGAGTAAAGACATAAAGGACCTCTGTGTGCCGCCTACATGCCATCAGTCCCATCACGGTTTAATGGGCTGGGCGTAGGCTTCGCTCCTTATCTTATCAAACCTTCAGAAGATGTTGTTAGATGGACAGTTGGTGAGCCAGGTTTTGATACACCACGACCAGTAGTCGATGCAGCAATCGCATCCCTTGAAAGAGGCGAAACTCATTACACTAGAGGCCCAGGTTCTATCGATCTTTGCACTAAAATATCTGAACAACTTAATCGTTTATGGAAATTAACATCAACTCCAGAATCAGTAATGGTAACTCCAGGTGCAAAACAGGCCTTGCTTTATGCAATGATGGTAACCATGGAATCAGGTGATGAGATGCTCGTTCCTTCGCCGGCTTGGCCAACATATGATGGCCAAGCCGCATTATTAGGAATCAAACCAGTATTTACTGCAACAGACGAAAATTTTCATCCGGATTTAGAAAATATGAGAAACTCAATCACCTCAAAAACTCGTTGCATACTCATCAATTCTCCAAATAATCCTACTGGAGCTGTTTACACTCCTAATGAAATTCAAGCGATTGTAGATTTGGCTGTTGAACATGACCTTTGGATTATCAGTGATGAGATTTATGCACGTCTAGTATGGAGTGAGTGGCCTCACGTATCGCCTGCATCATTACAAGGTGGTAAAGACAGAACGTTAGTAGTGACCGGTTTTTCAAAATCCTTTGCAATGACTGGCTGGAGGCTTGGAGTATTAAGTGGGCCAGAAAATGCAATGAGTGCTGCATTTGCATGTCAGGCTAATGCCAATTCCCATGTCCCCACATTCTTGATGCCTGCAGCCGAAGTTGCTTTAGATCAAGATGAATCTGTGAATGAATTTTGTGAACAATATCTCAAAAGAAGAGCAATATTATGTAATGGAATTGCCGCAATCCCTGGGTTAAATCTTCGTTCACCCGAGGGTGCATTTTACGCCTTTATCGATGTAACTGAAACCGGAATGAGTGCTATTGAATTTGCAGATAAAGCATTAGAAGAAGCACGAGTTCAATTAATTCCAGGATCTTTAATCCAAGGAGGAGAGGGACATGTTCGAGTATCTTATGCAACCGATGAGAGCCAAATTATTGAAGGAATCGAACGTCTCAAATCATGGCTGACATGACATGATTAAAACGGAGGAAGAAATTCCCCACAAGTTTCTGAAATTCGAAGCAATTGATTGTATTTTGAGGTTCTATCTGATCGAGCAGGTGCTCCAGTTTTTATTTGACCAGTTCTCGCTCCAACTGCCAAATCTGCAATAGTATCGTCACTAGTTTCTCCAGAGCGATGACTCATGATTGTACCTAGTCCATTGCTTTTTGCCATTTCTATGCATTCTAGAGTTTCAGTTATTGTACCAATTTGATTTGGTTTGATTAGAATAGCATTCGCAGATTTGCGTTCAATCCCATCGCTTAATCGATTAACATTAGTTACAAATAAGTCATCGCCTACAATTTGCACTCTCTCTCCAATTTCTCTGTTCAATGATGACCATGAACTCCAATCATCTTCACCAAATGGATCTTCAATAGAAATGATTGGATGTTCATCAGCCCACCTCGCATAGGTTTCAACTAAATTTTCTCCACTAAGCACTTCACCATCAATATGATATCCATCATCATGAAGAAATTCTTGGGCAGCGACGTCTAATGCAATCCCTAATTCATCTCCGGGCGAATAGCCAGCGCGTTCAATGGCCTCAGATAACAAACTAAGTCCAGTTTCGTTAGAAGGGAGATTTGGAGCAAAACCCCCCTCATCCCCTATTCCGCCAAGTAGCCCCTGTTCTTTTAGAACAGATTTCAACGAGTGGTAGGTTTCTACCCCTGCTCTAAGAGCCTCTGAGTAACTATCAAATCCGTGAGGTACAACCATGAATTCTTGGACATCGACATCACTTGCAGCATGTGCTCCTCCATTCAGAATATTCATCAAAGGAACTGGTAAGCATCCACCAGACAATCCTCCAATATATCTCCAGAGTGGTTGAGAGTGTACATTTGCCCCGGCATGTAGGCAAGCCATAGACGCTCCTAATGTTGCATTAGCACCTATATTTTCTTTATTTGGAGAATCGTCAAGATCTAAAATACATTGATCTATAGTTGTTTGATCATCAACTCGCAATCCTACCAATGCATCTTGAATTGTTTCTATGACATTTTGTACTGCATTATCAACGCCCTTGCCCATCCATCGTTTACCACCATCACGAAGTTCTACAGCTTCATGACTACCTGTACTCGCACCGGAAGGAACCGCTGCCCTCCCTGCCAATGCACCATTTACGAAACAATCAACTTCTACAGTAGGATTCCCACGAGAATCAAGAATAGATCTTGCATTCAAGCCTGTAATGTAAGCGTCCATGGTGTTCGCCTTAGCCGTAGGTTCATGAATAACACGAATAACTCACGTATTGAGATATTTGATCCAACGTGCTGTTTTCGCTTGTAATCTTGGGATATCAGTTTCAGAATTTGTGTGTACTGCCCAGTTTAGATGTTCATTAGATGGAGAAATGGAAAAGATTTCAGCAGAGTATACACTATTATTCTCTGTCGATTGTTGAATTTCATCATTATGGTCTACAAAACAATGCACTAAATGCTTTGGATAATGTTGCATTTTTCGACTATTGGGACAGAAGTGGATGATACTTTTAGCGAGGAAAATCAGAGAACATCCAGTTTCATCATTTATCTCATGATGTATAATGTTGGTTTCACCCAACATAGCTGTAACATCCACTGTGTACCAAGATTGGATTCGAGGGTCTAAATCAAGGTCAGCAATCTTATCTAGAAAATCTTGGATGTGGAACTGACCCACCAAGTTTTCCGCCCCCATGGACAGGTAACTAAACAGGTCTCATATGAAGGCAATGGATATGAAAAAACCATTTATGACGATTGCCTTCCTTCAATGGATGCGTTAAGTAATGCTATTCCAGCCAAGACCCGTCGATCAATTTGATGACCCTGTGGAATAGTTACAACAGTTCTTCTGATAAACGGATTAAATAATTGGTGCAATGTAATATCTGCAGTTCCTGGTATTTCCATATGATATCGTGCCGGTATCCATTTACCAAATGGAACGAACCGTCTAACCAGTGCGTTACTATCTTCAACCATTTCACCATATTGATTTCCATTTACATCTAATAATTTCCAAGTATCTTTAAACAATGATTTGAGCCCTTTTCTTTGGGCTGATCCTAAAACTTCTCCAGATGCAACATCAATAATATCGTAGGTTGCTGAAAAATCAATAATATTTCTCGCTTTAATATTTAGAAGAGCTGTAGTACATGATTCGTCAGAATATAGAACAATATCTTCTTTCAATTTGAATGCTTTTTGTTTACAATAAGCCACAATATTTCCTTCCATATCTTTAAACCAAAATTTTCCGCCGAAAAATTTCCAAAATTTTTCTTGAATTAGGTATTGATCCATTTCAAATAGCAGGTGCATATACTCTCCTGACCATCCTTTATTGATAGTCTTCACGCCGTTTTTCGCTAATCGAGTTGAATCCTATTCCTCGTCGTTTTCATATAGAACTGGATGTACGCTTCTTTTACGCACAGGTAGCAAAGCCCGGTTACGCGATGGACTGCAAATCCATTTTACAGGGGTTCGAATCCCCTCCTGTGCTCCATTATTCTTCTTCAAATCGATTCGTAAGATGCTTCTCTTCTAGCTTTGCCCATCCATCGGATATATCACTAATATCGTCTTCATTCATTGAATCTTGAATTACTTCACTTTCTGTTCTATCATCAAAAAATAATGTGATCCAAATTTTTTGATCCGTGTTTTTTGCTATTATTGCTTGTATCCCAAATATAATCCCAATCATTGATATTGATAACAAACCAATTCCGAGTTTCCAATCAAACATTTCTTGATACGAACACATGGTGTTAGTATCACATTCTGGAAGATTGAGTAGTAAGTTTCCACCACCAAAGGCAGTAACAGTAGCTATTAGCCAAACCAACCGTTCAACGGTCTTTGCAGGCGTTTCCATGGCATCGCATACCTGTTGTGTGCATGAAATGAACTGAAATTAAAATGTCTCACGCATTAATTTGTGTATTTTGTAAGGAAGAAGGGCACGATTAACTGGCGTGACCTCAAGAATTCGAGCGTCGTCTCGCCGTCTAATGTCTTGAAGTAACGGATGGCGTGATTTTTTTGCGAGAGTCATTACTGTAGGCTTGTCTAGTTCTAATGCAGCTCTTACAATATTGACAAATTCTACAGATTCGACACTAAATTTTCCAATTTCATCGATAACGATTACTTCTGCTTTGTCCATAGCATGTTGTATTGCTGGGATTGCAACTGTATTCATTGTCTCGGTATCAATTCCAAATCCAAAGACTCTATTTCTTGAATCAATGTCTTTGTGTGCCATAATTGCCTCTTCTTGAGTAACAATATCTATGCAACGATATCCCTTTCTTTCTCCATCTTCAATTAATGGCTCTGTTCTCATTCCAGCGATGATTAGAACATCAGCTGAACTTTCTCCACGAGCTCGAAGTTCGCCAGTTCTTTCATTTACTAACATCTCTACGACTTTTTGCATCACAGCGGACTTACCGCTGCGAGGAAGTCCTGTGATTCCGATCTTCGGATGAACACCCATTCTCAGTCTTCGCCTCCGAACGATACATCGCGCGTAGCCCTACGAAGATTGTCCACCTCTATGAACCATCCTCCTAATTATTGATGATTTGTCATCAAAACCTCTACATGGTTGTCAGCCGAATTAAAAATCAATAATTTATTCTGTGTCATCAATTATATCGTTATCATCACTTTCGATGGACAAATTTAGCCATTCCCTCGAGTCCTGTAACCACGTCCATCCTTGGTCGACCCATTTGAAAATTTTATTCAGATCTTTTTCTCCTAAATCACAATGCTTTGCTAATTCTAAGAGAAATTTAATCTCTTCCTCTTGGAACTCACCATCACATGCTCCTACAATTGTTGCATCACGTAATGCTAGCCTAATTGCAACAGGACTCATTCCAACTACAACATTTTCTATGTCTAATTTTGTTTTCAACTCTTGCCTTAGCAAGTCTCTTCTCCCAGGGGGAATCAATGCTCTTCCCATTGCAGCCTCTATGGCAGCAGTTTCCTCTCTAACCAATGTACCATCTGCTCCAGCCATGGCAATTAAGATCCGAACATACCCTTCTCGATCTTGATGTTCTAGAAAATCAATGGCGTCAGGTAACACTTCGTTCCCTCACGAAGCATCGAGGATCTTAATTCCGCGTTCCATCCAGTCGTATCCATCCATAACCCAATCAAGCAAATCATCAACTACAGATTCTTCCATTCCCAACCCAGAAGCAATTTTTAGTAGTACGTCAAACTCATCTTCGTCTACTGTTCCATCGGCAGCAGACATCATTATTGCATCACGTAATGCTAATTTTCCAGCTTTACCGTCAGAACTAATTTTCAAGTCTTCAAGACATTCTGAAAGTGTAGGTGGATTCTGAAGATAATCTCGAATAGCGGCCCTTTGATTTGGAGATAGTAGAGCAGTTCCCATTCGCTGCTCAAACATAGCCATTTCATCTACTGTAACATCATTATCTATCTTTGCAATAAATGCAAGTAGTTTGGCATAAGCGAACCTTTCGTTCTGGGGGAGGGTGTGTAGCGTGTCTGGTAGCATACCCCTCACCTCGCCTGCCCTCACATCAATCTAGCGTTGACAAAACGTCAGTCATCGTTAGTCTCTACATCTGAGGGTTTACCCGTTAGGATATTTCTTAACCGATGATTATCTGATTGAATAGCTTCCATCCAGTCATATTTGACCCCCAATTCTTCGGCCAATACTCTCAGAGCATTGCTGTCTTTAGGAAGACATTTCCCTCCGAATCCTCGATTTAATCCAAAAATGGGATCTAGATGCGAGTCTCCAATCGGTTGAGCTTGAGTAGATGTAATTATATCCTTCACCTTATACCAATCTGCATTCAGTCCCATACAAATGTCATACATCTGATTTGCAAAAATTACCTTAACAGCATAAAATGTATTTTTTGCATATTTTACCATTTCAGCAACGGACGGTTCAACAAAAAATACTTGATTTGTCTTTAAGACTCCTGCACTAATATGTTGTTCAAAGACTCGATTAGCAACATCTTCATGGTGTGTTCCACAGACTAGAATATCTTGATTACCAAAATCTTCTAAATGACGTCTTTCAACTAGAAATTCAGGAGAATATGCAATTTTTAGATGCGGGTATTGATCATGGAATTTTTGAGTTGTACCTGGAACAACAGTACTTTTTATAACTGCAGTAAAACCATCCGGCAACTCATCTAAGATTGATTTTACAATCGAAAGGTCACACGAACCATCGGAATCTGACATCGGAGTAGGGACAGCAATGTATGCCATATCTACATTATCTGTAACATCTGACAGGACAGTCCCTCGAACAGGGTCATGAATGAATAATTCATGAACATCTGAAAACCAATGTTCCATTGCCCCGCCAACAATTCCTGCGCCGATTATTCCAACTTTCATTTCAGTACATCCATTTTATTGTGAACCCAAAGGATTGGGATCTCCAGGGCGGGTATTGCATGGTTCGGGAGAGAGAAATCCATCTTTTGCCAACTCTGCAGCACGAAGTAATGCATCAGGAGTTCCACAATCCAACCATTCTTGATCTCCAAGGTCTTTGAGATGAATATCTCCCATTGCAATGTATTTACGATTTAAATCTGAAATAGAGAAACCATCAGATTCAGTAGCACTCACTTCGTCGAGAATATCCCAAAATCTTTCATCATATAGATAGATTCCACCAATTGCGATATTACTAGGAGGATTTGTTGGTTTTTCTACGATGTCTGTTAATTTTCCGTTTTCATCAAAAATACCTACGCCGAATGCTCTAGGATCACTCACATATCTTCCGAGTAAAAGACAACCTGGGGCTTTTTCAGATTTTTTCCACATATCTACTTCTTCGATTAAATCAGCTGTAGTTATATTATCTGAAAAATATACCATCAAACGACTACCCTCAACATGAGGTCTAGCCAAATTAAGGGCATATGCAACCCCTTGAGGCTCTTCTTCGATAACATAATGGATATTTTCACCGGGTAATCCAACACCTACGTGCTGAGCAATTTGACCGATAAACCGATTTCCAATGATAGTGATATCTTGAATACCTGTACGTCTAATGAATCCCAGTGCAAAATCGATAACGGGCCTTCTGTGAAGGGGGAGCATTGCTTTTTGCATGTATCTGGTGAATGGTAATAGACGAGAACCATGCCCGCCGGCTACTAGAATGGCCTTCATGGACTCCGTCATATGCTCCCCTTCTACTCATGGTTCATGGACTTTCAGAATATTCTTCAGAATTTGATGGAACTGGACCACCAAAATGACCTTGCCCAACTAAATCGCCCAAACGTTCAACTCCGGCCTCAATTAATTCGGGGTCATTTCGTTCAGCCCTTTCCCATGATGTTTGATTGATTTCAGCAGCAATGTTGTCGGCTTCAACCTTAATCAACGTGCTTCTTTCCAATTCCGCTTCAAGCCCTTCATGCTCAATTTTCACTTCCATTCCATCAATCATGGGCATACTTGAATCAAAAGTGTCAGCCCCTCCACCAAAGGCAACTCCTTTGGGATCTTTTCCTCTAGTCTTGTAAATTGCCCCTCCAGTGGAACTAACTTCTTTTGCAAGAGGATCATTTGAAGAATTCCTGATAATTTGATCGACATCTGACTCCACTAATTTATCGTGATCTTGACTAATTGAATTATCTGAATCTACTCTACGTTGATGATCGGCTGCACCCCATGCTATAATCAGTAAAATTGGAAATAATAGAACAAACAATATCGTACTTGGAATACCAACTTGATTCACTAATGGACCAACATCAATTAGCATGTAGATCGTAAAAATCCCAATCAACCAAGTAATTATCAATGAAATAATTCTGAATATTGTTCGTTGAAATTCTGATTCTAATCTATGTTTTAGCATATCTAGTTCATCAATTCCAACAGGAGTAACCCTGTCCACTTCACCAGATTTCATGGTACACAATTATTGCATGTCTTCTTCAAGTGCTCGGACCCATGAGTCAGCAATATTTGTTGGTAAATCTGGTAACGTGATTGTACCCTTTGAGTCTGATACCATAACCGAATCAGAAACCGAAATATTCTGATGCCGAGGTAGTCTTGCAATATCTGATAACAAATCACTCAGCATACCTTGCACGGATCGGTTGTTTTCCATGACTTCCCGGTTTACTCTTCTTGCATCTTCTATAGCCTGAGCACGAGTATTGTCATTTCTTCGAGCATTCCCATCCATTAATACTTCAATCATCTCTTTCATTTGATTCCATTTCTCTGTTTCGAATCTTTGTGATTGCCGAATCCCATCCAATAACTTTTGATTTCTGATCATCATTTGATTTTGTTTATCGATAGCCTTCATTGTTTCTTTCATCGCGCTTTCTTGGATTGCCAATGCTCTCCTTTGTTCATCTAACAATTTCCTTGCTTCAGGAGCACCAATAGCATCTCTTCTTGTTAATTCATCTTCCAGTCCTCTTGAAAAGTGATTCAACTTGTCAAAATGAACTCGAATATCCTTCAATTCTTGAGACAAATGCTCGGCATTTTTCGCTCGCTCAGAGTACAATTGCTTGAATTTTCTATGATTTGATGCATTATACGGAGCATCAATTAGAGTCATCACAATTATCCAAGTCGAAATAGTAGGTATCGGAGCTGGCCAAAGTGTCCAAAGGTAGTATGCAGAAAAAGACCCAAGGATTATTGCGATCAAACGGGGCATCAATATTCACATAGTTTCCAAACTATATGATGAGTAGATGGGGGAACCCCGGGCCCCATCAATCTGCAAAGCCGTAGAGTCCATCGCCAAGGTGGATAATTTGGTTTGAAGACATCAGATGTTCGATTGCTTCTTGGACTTCCTTCGAGTCAAAGCCGAGTATGGAACAGACCTCCCTAATCTCATCTTCATGAAGAACAGCATCTTGTGACTCTTCCATTTCTTGAAGAATATGCTCGCAACAGATTCGTAAGATAGGGTCGTCATCAACAGAATCGATGTCTTCAGTAGGAATCATTTCTTCTGGTTGAATAACCACAATTTTAGGTTCATCATTGGATTTTGGTTGTTTATATGCGTCAAACAAATTTTTTTGATGAGGGTCAGTAATACGTTTCGAATCATTCATCTGTCTTTCAACACGTTCAATCAGTCGTTCAATTCTGTGTTGCCTATGTTCTAATTTTAATTGCTCATCATTGAGTTTTGACACAAGTAGTTCCATTTCCTGATTTGCACAGTTTACTAACCAATCATACAAGTTCCATGAGGGATCTATTCGAAGCATATTTTCCCATAATTCACGGACTTCAATTGGTAGAGAATCAGGATCAATACGAATTTTGGACGAATCCTCAGATGACCCCAGTTCATCCATAGCCAGCTAACTCATCACCCCCGTCTATGAACGATTCCCCTGTTTTGACCATTTATCTTTTAGACAGGGGTATTGATGAATGATAACCGATTGGGAAAGTCATGGCCAACCATCGAATCACAGTTTTACCCGGAGATGGGACCGGCCGAGAGGTTACTTTGGAGGCCTTGAATCTACTGAATGTTGTAGAGCAGCATTCGCCTTTATCATTTTCAATTACTGAAATTCCTTGTGGAGGACAATATTATCTTGAAACAGGTGAAGAATGGCCATCTGGATCTTTTGAACATTGTCGAGATGATTCTGATGCAATTCTTCTTGGCGCGATTGGTTGGCCTGGAGCAGTTAAGCCAAATGGAGATCTTGCTGGCGGCCAAGTAATCCTAGGATTACGTTCAGGCCTCGATTTATTTGCCAATGTTAGACCAATTAAATTGTATAATGGAATTCGACATAAAATTCATGGAGAATTCAAACAAGTTTGGAGTCCTGGACTGGTTGATATGAGTATTATTCGAGAAAATACTGAGGGCCTGTATCAGCCTTTACTTTCTCGTTCTGCACATTTAGCCAGAGGAAAGGAGTATTCTGGAATTTCAGATATTTCAATACCAGGAATGAATGGGGAATATGCTTGGGACCCTCGTCCCATTTCCCGTATAGGTTCAGAAAGAGTCATTCGTTTTGCCTTTGAACTTGCGTTACAAAGATCAGGAAATCCATCTGACGGTACTACCAGAGTAACCTGTGTTGACAAAAGTAATGTTACTCGAGGCTGCCAACTTTTTAGGAAAATTTACCGAGAAATAGCTACAGATTTCCCCAATGTTGAAACTGATGAATCTTACATTGATGCGTTTACTATGTGGTTGGTACGTCAACCTGAATTTTATGACGTAGTGGTAGTCCCAAACATGTTTGGTGATATTGTTACAGATTTGGCCAGTGCACTTCAGGGTGGCATGGGTATGGCAGCGAGTGCGAATATCGGTGAAGAACATATGTTGTTTGAACCAGTTCACGGTTCAACACCCAAAAGAGCAGGTAAGGGCCAAGTGAACCCAATAGCAATGCTGAGTTCTGTACAACTAATGTTTGAATGGTTAGGTCGTAGAAAAGAAGATCCGGATGCAACTATCGTCTCTCAAATAGTAGAATCAGCTATTGAAGAATTGATTGCCAAAGGAAATCCACTAACCTACGATTTAGGTGGTTCAGCATCCACTTCTGAGGTTTCATCAGCAATCTGTAAATCGGTATCAGAGAAACTAAAATCTCACTATAACAATGCTTAGTTTAATTATTGAAATTTCTAAGTATTTCTTGGATGACATTTTCTAAATTTTTCCTATTATTCCAACCGAGGGACCTAACTGAGTTTTCCATTAATAATTCAAGAAGAATCGGAATACAACGGGTTAATTCATCTACAATAGTTACAGTAGCCATTTGTGCGGTTCTGGATAATGGGTTGAGATCAATTACACAGACAGTTTTCCCCATTGCAATAAGTGCTTCACATCTATCTCCGTCCTCTAAAGGAACAAGTATTGTATCGGCCGATAAAATCCCATCTGAATGACATTTAGCTCGTGGCCCCTGGAGGTTAGGGATTCTACCATCTGGGTTTCCTCCAAGGATTTTCACATCAGTGATTTTGTTCTTTATCTGAGGATATAACTTCATTGCGAGTTGTTGTTGTTCAATTAATGTTGAAAGCAAAACCTCCATTCTTTTTGGAGTTCTGTAGTAAATGTTGACTTCGATAGGACAGTTCAATACTGCGGCACAAGCAATTAGTTGAGGTCCTGCAAGTGCGACTGTATTTCCATTGACAGAAATAACACACTTTTCAGATTTAAGTAACCTATATGCTGTTTCCGTAATCGCTAATCTAGCAGAATCACACGTTTCCTCTCCCAATAGATAATCGAAGGCTTCACCTCTTCCATGTGCAATCAATGCCGAATCCGCCAACATTCCTTTTGAAGCAGCATCGACTAGTTTTTGTCTAGCCAATAACGATTTCTTTCGAGGATGTGATTCTGGGATATCGCCCATATTTTCTCCTCATTCTTTTGACTATTATGATACAATTTCTCTAATGCCTTCGTCATCCAATAACATACTCATATCAATTGAAGATACTCCCATGTTGAGTTTGCTAGTTGAAATCACATCCACATCAGTTATTTTCCAATCATCAATATCTTCAAATTTTACATTTCCACTTGCCTCTGTATATATCCATTCATTGTATCCATGACTTTTTAGATCCATTACAGCCTCTTTCGTTTTCACAGGCCCCATGTTGTCTAACATGATTACAAGAGGTCTATTTTCGTTTGTTTCCATCATACGATTACACCATGATTTTGCCACAGTTAATGCCAATGATATGGAGTCAACTTCGATTACTGTGAAGGATCCATGCCATTTGAAATCGGTGGTCTCTATCCACCTTTTCATTGTCTCTTTGGATCGACTTTCATCTCCCTCTCTCAGTGCTATTTGATCGTTTTCTTTGATCATTACGGCATCCCCCTTTCGGAGGCGATGAGTTAGTCCTCCCCCAACATGGACAGCCCATTTATCTAGAAGTCCCCATGTTGTCTTTCGAGTTGATGCTACTTTCATTCCACTTAGCCCCTTTGTCCATTTTTCTGTAAGAGTGGATATTCCAGAAAGCCTTCCCAAGAAATTTAGGATAATTCTTTCAACTGATAGGATATCTCTGGGTGTTCCGTCAAGTATTAAAATTACATCACCGGATTGAAAATGACCGCCTTCTCTGGCCTGCCATGCTCTATTGATTTGGGGGAGATGAACATCAAGAAGACGATTAATGACATGAACTCCACACAATGTTCCAGCCTCTTTAGCGACGACACGAGCTCTTACAGTAAGTTTTGAGGCGCCCACAGGAACAAAACCATCGTCTTCAAGTAACGTACGAGTCCAACGATCTATACTTTCTAAGAAAAGAGCAGTAGGTTGATCTTCAAACCATAGCATTCCACTCTGGTCGTGCGGCAGTCGAACCTTTTCGGCTGTGGTCGAGAGGTCCCCAGACTCCGAAGAGTCCGTCACGGTGGAATCAGTGTCTGTCACCATGCCTACGAACCCTATTTCATGTTTGAATGATTCCGATTGATTTATTTCATCTATTTTACTTGATTTAGTGCAGATTCAGCAGCCGCAAGACACGCTAGAATGTCATCTACAGTACTTCTTAAACTTCTGAGAGAGGGCGAATAAACACGTATTTCCATTTGACCATCTAGAATAATAATATCAAACGAATCAGGATCATCAATTTCTATTGAGGCCTTTAGGACCTCTAATTCGTCTGGTTTTCCTGCCCAACTCAGCACCGCTTCGTGGGGCATCATTAATTCTCACTTATGGATAACCCATAAGGATGCTCCGACATTATTAGCAATTATGGAGGCCCGAGTTTACCCCTCTAGAGGCCCCGTGCTCGATTGGTATGATCGTAATGCAAGAGAACTCCCATGGAGGAAAAACCCAGAACCGTGGCCTGTTTTACTTTCTGAATTCATTCTTCAACAAACGAAAATGGATGTTGGCCTCGGTTATTGGAAGAGAATGTATGAACGATTTCCAACGTTACATGAAATGTCTATTTCCACGTTGGAAGAAGTAATGTTATTGTGGCAGGGTTGTGGATATTATGCAAGGGCAAGAAATTTGCATAAATTGTCTGTGATTGTTGGTTCGCGAGATAATCCAATTATTCCTTCTGATCCTAAAGAATTAGAGAAACTCCCCGGAATTGGCCCGTATACGTCTGCAGCCATTGCCTCTATTTCTTTTGATATTCCAATTGCTGCGGTAGATGGAAACATAAAACGAATATTTTCTAGATTAAATGCAATAGAACACCCAAATCCGAAAGATGTGCAAGAATGGGCAAACATCAGTCTAGATGAAATTCGTCCTGGTGACTGGAATCAAGCATTAATGGAGTTAGGTGCCATCATTTGTACTCCGCGTGCTCCTAAGTGTAATTCCTGTCCTGTTTCAGAGAATTGCAAAGCAAAGCTCACAATTGATCCAACGAAATATCCAGCATCAAAACGCAGATCTTCAACTAAAGTGAATGGCCATGCATTGGTTATTTCTTCGCCGGAAGGAGTAGTATTATCTCAACGTAAAGGTTCTCAACTCGGTGGATTATGGGGGGTACCAATCACAGAAGATCCAAATGGTCTTGAGACGCTATGTACTGATCATAAGATACAATCCCCACAAAAAGTCGGTGAAATTCATCATGCTTTTAGTCACAGAGATTTTTATATTCAAGTATGGAAAATAGATGTAATTAAGGGCGGAGTTCGTTCGGACAGCGTACCTATATCACGTTTAGATCAAAGAATTTTGGAAGCAGCAGGTTGTGGTGAATTATGACAGAACCTGATTGGGATAATGTACCTTTGATAGCAGGTTCTGGTGGTGTTCTAACTGAAGAATTACGCACATCACATTCTGGTAGAAAGGCATTGATGCTAACCAGAGAAGGAAATCCATCTGAATTTCTCAGTTTAGCCAAAACGATGGATATTGAAGTTGTTGAAATTATATCTCAAAAAGGTCGTTCTAATCCTCGATTACATTTTGGTAGAGGTCGACTTGAGGCTATTCACGATGAACTCCGAATGGCCCCCGAATCTCATCCTTGGTTTGGCATTGATTTGGTACTTGTAAATGCAAATTTAACCCCAAGACAATTGGTAAATCTGACCGATTTGCTTCAATGTGAAACATGGGATAGAGTTAGATTATTATTAGAATTATTTACTCAACATGCATCAAGTGTAGAGGCAAGAAATCAAGTTAGAATTGCTCGTTTGAATGCTGATCGAAATATTTTACGTGAATTAGTAAATCGCGAAACGACTGGGGAAAGACTTGGTTTTGGTGCCGGAGGAAGAACAGGTTGGAACATCGCTCTTTCTGCATTAAGTCGAGAGTTACAGACGTTGAAAATTCGTCAGAAAAGATATGGAAAAGCAATCAAGGAAAGGCAAAGACAGAGAAAGGCTAGTGGCGCAAAAACTGTAGGTTTAGCAGGTTACACCAATGCGGGCAAGTCAAGTTTGTTTGCGGCTCTTTGTGGTAAACCAGTTTTGGTAGAAGATAGATACTTTTCAACATTAGAAACAACTGTAGGAAGAATGCAGTTCAGTCCTCGAATTTTATTGGTTGATACAATAGGCTTCATTGACGAAATTCCATCAGATCTTCTAGATGCATTTTCTGCTACATTGCAAGAGAGTATCGACTGTGATCTTCTATTACTCTTACTTGATGCATCAGATTCAATTCCTGAATTAATTAGGAAATTCGAGACGTCTAGACGTGAATTATTTGATAGAACAGATCACAATTTAGAACCATATGATCTCCAACTAGTTCTAACTAAATCAGATTCATGTTCAGAAGAACATCTCAGAGAAGTACTGCGTGCTTTACAATTATTTAGCGTTGAAGATGCAATACCCACCTCTTCTTCTTCTTCAGATGGGTTAGATGTTTTGAGATATGGAATATTAACTCGATTATATGGCCCTCCCATTGAGATGCAAATCACCCACTCATCCTTGGCTAATGCAAGGCCACTTGCTGCCATAGAGTCGCAAATAAGGAGAATGGCAATGGTTCGAGAACGAGAAGTGAATGGCGAAGGTCTTCGAATGATTGTTTGGATTGATCCAATTGATTGGTTAAGATTGCAAGAATCACTAGGATCAAGAGTTTTTGAAATCATCAAAACCTCGCAATCTGAATAAGGGGGGGCACGAACACCTCTCTGTGGACGGAGAGGAGGTCATGCCCAAATCTGTGGAGATCACAGTTTCATCTATTCCTGAGGAAGAGCCCGTATTTGCATCCACCGGAGCAACGTTAATTCTACCTTCTCAGATGCCTCGAGATCCAAGAATGCATGTGGCATTATTGTTTATTTTATTAGCAAGCATCTTAGGTACGATTAATGGTTACGATTTTATTGAAGGAGATGGTGGATTAGTAACAGACAGAGGGTTCATTTACAGTCAAACCCAAACTGCAAATTTATTGAGTACATCCGCTCCAGGTTCTGCAATACTTACTGGTGTACTTACATTACATGACGATACTCCTGGAGCCAATTTCACCATTGAAGTTATCACTCCAGTTATTGATGAAGATGGAATTCAAAGAATCACACGACCATCTACAATCACTGACTCTCAAGGAAGATTTCGATTAGAGGGTCTCAACCCAGGATTGATGTCTATGTATGTAGTAAATATGTCAAATCCAGATGAGGGAATGACTCATCGAATTTTATTGTCTCCCGGAGCACTTTTTGAACCGTACGGATTCACTCATCTTAACTTAGATTTTGCAACTCCAGAAGAGTTTGATTTAATTGAGCAGAGATCAAATGGTTTGACTCGGTGGATGGATCTTAGTGAAGAACAGAGAGGGAAAGAATTGTACGATCCTACAGCTGCAGCTGTTTATGATATAGCAGGAACAATTTTTATCGGAATATCAGTTATTGCGATTTTCTTTGGAATCACAGGATGGCGTACTAAGAGTACGCTGTTATTACGAACTGGAGCAGGTTTGGTATTCTTCAGTCAAGGACACTACTACTCTTCCTGTTGCTTAGGATTACTCGCAATGTTGACCACATTCGGTCTACATATTGAAGAAATGTAGTTATTGGGCAACCGAAGAATCTCTCATTCTGTTGAACCACAGCATACCTTTTGAGTGAGTTTCAATTAAACGAAATGCTTTGGAATGAATCTCAATTGATTGCATATATCCGAAAACTGCAAGATCTACAAGATGCGGTTTATCTCCACCAAAAAACGATTTTTCTCCAATCTCTTCAGTCCATTCATCGAGTAAATGATGCCAGAGGTCACTTGGCTCCATTCCTGTTTTCTTGGTTCTTTTTTTAGCAATAATTCCCCACATAATGGGAAAACCAAGCCAAGCATAGATTCTTCCTGTAAAAAAACCAAATCTTTCTTGTTTTGCTACAGATCTGGTTGTAGATAATGCTGACCCGAGTGAACCATATAAAATTGGAATAGTTGCATCTTTCATTTTACTATCTGCCCACTCCATCCATTTGTCTCTTCGAACTTGATCTTCCATCTTCCAAAGGTTACCATTGTTGTATACCTCATCTATTCTTTTCATGATAGGGGTGGAATCAACAACAACTTCTCCATCAGACATTTTCCATACCGGTGTTTTACCCCAGTCACCAGCAAATGAAACACTTTTTTTTATTTTGAGAGGATTAACTTTCACTCTTTCATGCGGAAGATCTAGATGATCAAGAAGTGCTCGAACCTTCCATGTAAATGGACACGTATTCAACATGTAAAGTGACCCAGCGTCATTGCCCATGAGCAGGGCGACAGCCCCCTCCTTTGTGAATATTAGTAAACGACCATACTCAAATCTCAAGAAATAGCTACCTAGTCCAATTTTATGGCGGACGTTCCAACCTCGGTCATTCTGAACTTAATTTCATTAGACGGATACGAACAAATGTTAGAAATAGATAGGATTACTGTAGAGTATAGTGTATCTGAAGACGAATTGATGCAATTAATGGCTAGTGCCAAAGGGGAATCTCCAGAACCTAAACTAGACCCTATTTCCAATCCCTCTTTTGCAAGAAGTAAATCTGTAGATTATGATTTGGAACCACCTCAAAGTCAGAAAGATAAGCCTGAAGCATTACAAGATGCTCATCGTTTTCGTATGGAATACGA
Organism: uncultured Candidatus Poseidoniales archaeon; assembly: GCA_964598735.1. GTDB lineage: Archaea > Thermoplasmatota > Poseidoniia > Poseidoniales > Thalassarchaeaceae > MGIIb-N2. The sequence continues at coordinate 24,342 of CAZRCY010000001.1, read as the reverse complement.
TCCTAGTGAGTCAGGACGTGCTCGCCAATCACAAGTAGATCAAGCAATAGTTTGTTCACAGTGTAGGTCTCCACTTGGAATACCTTCAATACGTCCGATTCGTGTAACGTGCCCTCACTGTATGTATGAGTTATTTTTTGAGTCGTGATCAAACTCCCCAGAATCTTCCTTGGGTTTCTTGTCTTGTTGACCAGGATTTCACACCGGTTCTTACCATCCAATAAACAACTATTGCGACTACGGCTAGTCCCCAGTCGTTGTAGATGACTCCCGGATCTAATTCGTATGTCACTCCTCCAGTAATTTGTCTAGCGACATCAAGTCCCGCTTCTGCAAATGCGTAAATGACTGCTCCTCCAGCCATAATTTGGAAAACACGTCCTGTTAGTGTACCTCTTCTCCATCTCAGAACTACCATTGACATCGCTACAGCAAGAGAAGCGAGAATTATCCATTGTAGCCCGCTATCCATGGCTTCAATTGCTATTTGTACGGTAGAGAGATCTGAATCTGCTTGTACAATTGTACGATATGATTCCAAAATAGCAAGTAGACTCGAAAATGAAGCAAAAGCCCACAGAAGTGATGAAACAATTCCTCCCATTGCACTATCTCTCATATCAAGCATCAAACGTTCAAATTGATTTTCAGCCCCGAGTCCCTTTGCTAGTAACCAAATTCCGACGATAAGAGGCATTGCACCAATGAGAACTCCACCTCCAGGTAAGATCATTCCTAAACCAATTATCATCATGAACACAGATAAGGGAACAAGAAGGCGTGCTCTCCACTTGGGGTCCTCGATAGCCTTCATAATATAGTAAAATGTACCCTCGATACCCTTACTTTGCCTTACAATTATCTTCTCAACATAATCAATTCGAACTCTACTTTGAATGATTGGCATTACCGCTTCATCTTCTGCTCCGTCGGTAACCAAGATAGCACAATCTGGTTGAAATTCTGAAATTACTTCTTCAAGCTGTTTTGCAATTGCCCTATCTGAGCGAGCTCCAACTCTTTCATCTCCTGTAAGAATTGCAACTTCAACAGCATCATTTGGCTCACCAGAATCTAGAATTCTGTCATGGTGGTGAAGTGCTCCGAGAATTGCATTTGTATCACTCTCTTCTGGATCTGCAAGTCCGAGTCTTAATGCTGCACTGAGAGTAGATTTCCTTCCAATTACTGGTCCTCTCAGTCCTGCCTTGATTCCGAGATCATTGTCTCGATCAATAGTCAGCACAAGGGTCCGAGTCATCTTCTTCGGGCCTTAGTAAAAAGTACATCCCTATCAAGGATTGGCCGACTTTGCAGTTTCTTCCATTGATTCTCCAGATTATTCAGACTGAGATCTATCTCTTTGTTTCCACCAAACGTATGACAAAGGATGCTTCATTTTCGGCTTATCACAAATGGGGTCGTCTCCAGGTGAAACCGGACATCGTCCATCCATTTTTAATCGACTACAACCAGCTGGGGTATATTCTCTATCATACACATGTCCAATCTGATATCTTGTTGTTTCAGGATTGTAGTCGGGTGCACCTTGAAAAAATGAGGCGCACTGTTCTTCCTCGATGCCGAGTGCTGCACTAATCGCAGCAAGAAATACACGACCAGAATGGTTTACGTTTTCTCCCATTGATAATTCTTTAATTGCAATTTCCATACAAGGTGGCCAATCTGATCTTGTTGCCTCTCCCGCTTCAAAATCTAATGTTGATCTTGATTGTAGAATGGTTAACACAGCTCCAACAGGTTCACTTAATCTTTCGGCAAACCCTTCATCGATTTTTTCCATTCTTTCATCGCAACGTTTTCTCAAGTCCTCTCGAATCCTTTCTTTGATTAGTCTGGCCAATCTTTGTTGACTATTTTCACTATTTGAAGGTCCCATTTCTACCCATCCATCACTCATTGGCCTGTTTGGAAGCCTCCAATAGTCTCCACTAATTCTAGGACTAAGTTCAATAAAATCAGTCAATGGAATTGAATAGATGGTTTCTCCATTTTTGATCACACTTTGAATATTGGACAAATAAGTAGTTGCAATTTTTTCAAAAATCTGAACATCGCTTCCCAGTAATTTGTCTGCTCGAGTAGACTCTCCTTCTGCCCACCTTGCAGTAACTCTTTCATCAAATGTGGCACATGCAACCATCATTGCATAAAGGAAGGAAAGACTCTCTGACATTCTTCCAAGTTCCGTACTGAGATCTCCAGATCTTTGTTCAATTCCATCATCATGTAGGACTGATTCCTTCACCCGCATATCCCCTTTACGACGGATATCAGATAACCACGCGGCTGAAAGTAGATCTTCCATACTAATTCCATTATCTGATAATATAGTTCGAGTATTTTCAGCTGATTGAGGTAAAAACGGATAGCGTGCAAGCACTTTTGCATCTTCAATGAGAGGAGGACGCAACGGCATGGGCATGATTCTCAGGCATGAAGTAACACGGGGGTTCTTCAACGCGACCGGTCTGTAAGCACCATGAGCCCTCATGAGGTTCGTTCCATTGGTATGAGGGTCCAAGATAGAGTTCGAGCCCAGTTTTCATGGCCTTTAGAATCCGATAGAGAAAGTGCAATGATGCTTTTACAGAGTGTTAACTCACTATCATCAAAGATTCCAGATTGGACAGAAGAAGAGAGAGAAAACAGCATTACTTCTCTTCAAGAGAGATTACTAAACGGTCCAATTGCTGCTGTTGGTGCAGCGGTCAATTCCGATGAGATATTATCTGCCTTGAACTCCGATCATCGATTTATTTTTGCAGATGGTTCAATAGGAATTATTCAGGAATTTGAGAATGAGATTAGAGAAAAAATATGGTCAAAGACGTTGGCATTAGTTACCGATGCTGACGGCCATCCATATATTTCCCAAGCGGCGGAACGGAAAATTATGCATATTTTACATGCTCATGGAGATAATGAGGAAGATTGGGCGAAATTAGTCAAAGAGATATCAGAGATGAAAGCACCTTCTAGATTGATTTTGACTCACCAGACTCCAGATAGAATAGAAGGAATGCTCAATCCTGGAGGATTTACTGATGGCGACCGTACAATCTGTTTGATTGGTTTCTTAGGGGTACCAATTCCACAAATTTCACTGTTAGGATATCGTAGTGATATTGTTGGCCAATGGTCTGGAGCAACAGATCCGGAAAGAAAATTACGAAAACTAAAATTCATGCAAGAGGTAATTGATAGATTGCTAGAGGGGGCACCTAAGTGACTGATAAGGATTCACGAAAGTCTGCGATTACTACAATCGTTACTTTTGTTCTCTTAAACATAATTTGGACAGGAGCACTGACATCAGCAGCCGACCAGCATCTTATTTCTCCAAATAGTGATATTGTAACTGAATATAGATTTGATGGCCCTGATATTCTAGGAAAAGAAATCCCATTTCATGTATTTTATGAAATTAATGAGGTAGAAGGAATGGGATCTTCAGAGGTTACTATTGAATTGCAGTTATCTGATGGAACCATCATCGAAGTTTATTCTGGAATCTCAAATGTATCATCAACAGAAACATATGCTTTGTTACCCGGCCCCTCTTCATTTTTGATAACAATAAAACAAGATGGTCAGATATACCCCGTTCCTTCAGACATAGTTGAGATCGATCTTAGAACAGAGATGGAGATTTACACTCCAATTCGGATTGAAGGATACGTTTTTGCTAACATTCTTGCATTAATCTTGATAGTAACTGATAGAACTCTTCGTTCATGGGCAAAATCTCGCCGATTGAAACGAGGCTCGCCGATTGTACGTAAATTACGTCAGGAATGGAAAGAAGTCGAGAAATCAATTTCTGGAGGAGACCCAGTTGATGTAGATGATTTGCTTTCTGAATCTACCTCTGCATCAAATTTGATGTCTAAACGACGCAATTGGTCTGTGGAAGAAACAGAACCAGAACCAGAACAGGAAGAAGGAGACCAAGACATGGAGGATGCGGATGCTGAATTAGAGTCGCTAGATGAACTTGGAGAAGGTGACGAATCTAGATTACAAGGTAAAGCCACAATAGATGACGATCTAGATACGATTAGTGATTTATGGGACAAACTAGGCGATGGACAAAACAAAAGACGAGGTCCTTAGTCAAAGAAAATCATCTAGCGTATAGACTGTAACTTTGTCATTTTGAAAGACAGACTCCACACTATCTGCCATCCAATCTACATATTGTTGCGTGTATGGATCGATTCCAAAATTATCGATTACATGATTGATTACGCCAAGATATTTTCTTACAGCTCCCTGAGAAACAGTAAGAATCAGATTACCTCCACATCGGGATTCTTCCATTCGACTTGAATGGTGGCCATGTAATCCTCCACTTGCTCCTTGCATTTGGATACATTTTCCGGCCAGTGGTAATCTTCTGTATGAATGGTTACATTTTGCACATCTAACTTTTTGTCTGCTAAATGCATTCAAATTTCCTCTTACATCTGGGAGTAAGTGGGAACCAATCACAGTTGAAGCAACAATCCTTGCATCTACACTACGTAATTTACGACCAAGGGCTAATTGTGCACTCATTTTGTCAGTCATGCTGCCTAGAGTTTTGTAGGCTGAGTTTATTGGACCTGCATCTAATGATTCTAGATCGTGAGAGAAACCATATCCTCGTACTGCACCTACAGTTCCAATTCGATTGTTGACGAGATCAACTAATTTTTTATCCATAATTTGTCGTGGGTGAGGGGAATGTAAGGTTTCTAAATAGAATTCCTTGGAATAATTCCATCCGGCATCAACATGCAATGCTTCTTTGTCTAATTCCATTGGATTCAATCTTGTCGTCAATGTCAATGGAGCATCCATTCGTCCACCTCTTGAGGAAGGTAGAATCATTCTACTGAAATTCAACAGTCCATCGAGTAATAACATGACGCAATCTTCATCTCCATCACAATTCCTCCTCTTTGCTGCATGGAATAATGTGTGACCATATCCAGCAGATGCATTTGTCCATCCAATAAACCGGCATAGTACCCCTCCTGAAGTATGTGGAGCAAGTGCAATACCAAGTTGACCAACCAAATCATCGATGGTTTCTGAATTAAATTCTGGTTTCATCTTGTAAAATCTAACCAAGAGATCATCTAGATATTGACTGATTTTTAGTAGATGTTCTCCTCCATCTCTGCTAGGAATAAAATCTTGAGGATATAATTCTAAGATTTGAGTATCTTCTTTCAATTCATCTCCTCTAATATCATGAGTGTATCCTAATTCGACTAATTTCTCAACTGATGTACCAATTTCTATTGGTCTAAAATGAGTTACTGGGACATCAATCATATCGTAACGAATGGTACCATCCCTAAATGCAGATACATCATGAATTGCTCTTAGAATTCCTTTCTCAATAGGTTCAGGATATTGAGCTTTGGAAGTCAGTCCCTTCATAGCCTTGATTCGTTCAGGCAACCTGTCAAGTCCAAGTGAAATTCGCTTGACTTCTAGGATATCAGCGAGAGGAATAGTTGTTAATTCACCCATCCGATTTCGAAGATGTCCTCCACGCCTATCTGCTGGAACAGTTCTCCCTCCACATTCTTGAGGTTCATTTGGTATAGTTCGGTGATGACAACGAATATGTGGAGTTTCTCTATCGCATCTCAAGCATCTTCTGGGCCCAACAGTCACTCGAATAGATCCTTCTCTAGATACTGCAGTTGCCAACAATCGTTGCGAACCTCCATAATTTTGAATTGGATAGAGTGCATGTGCTTTCTGCTTCATTTCTCTGGGCGCGGACTTCTCTGGACGCCCCATTCGACAACCAATTCTACATGGAGCAGCATCTATCCACTCCAATGAACTAACATTATTTACAATCCAAAGACTATTCATCACATTGTTTTCATCAATCTCAATTTTTGCATTATTCAGCCCTTCTTCATCATCTGGACCTGGGTCTTCAATTGCATCTTGTGCCTCTTTACCTGCTAATTCCGTTGCTGCAATATCTTCTCCTCTTTGCCTTGCTGCAGTTTCTGCTTGAATCCTAGCAGTACGTCGTTTTTCATCAAGTATCCTATTTCTTTCATTCTCTAATTTAACAATATTTTTTGCATTATCAATACTATTCATTTTTGATTGGATTAAATTCCTAATGTCTTTTCCTTCTGTGATTTTCCCTTCATTGATCGAAAACCCAAGACCATGTAGTAGACCATTCCAATAACCTTCGATAACAATATCATCACTTTCGTGTTGATGTGAAATTCCCAGACACATTAGTACTGATTTTACTAGTCCATGTTGATTGAATCCCAGATTTGGAGAAATTTCCTCTAATTCAATCTCAGAAATTTTGTACTTTCCGACATCCAATATCTCTGTTTTTTGGTTTGCTGAACTATCCTTTCTTCTAAGATTAGTTTGATTGTTAGTAATTGTGTCAACTATCGGTGTACTTTCGATAATCATTGGCGCTGTCCATCCAAGAACTGCATCTGGGATCCGTAAATTTCCATTTTCGATAACTGCCTCACTTAATGCATCAATGAATTTTGGTAGTATGAAAATCGGCAAATCAGACCATTGTGGATTATGAGATGGATGAATACCTACATTCCAACGTTTTGAAATTTCAATTGCTGCATTCCAATCAACTTCAATATGACGAAGTGAATTGTGCCAATCACGTAGCTTCCACTCAACTTCCAGTCTCTCAGATTTACTTCGTAATCTTCTCTTTAGTTCCCAAGGTGGAGATCTTTGAAGGTCTATTTCTTGAAAACTCAAAATTGATTTGAGAAAGTCCAAGTCATCTTGATCTTTGATTGAATCCATTACTTCGGATGCCCACCATTCTGAAGTAAATGCAGATGGAACGAGTGTCTTGTTGTTTTCCAAGAATTCACCAAATCCTAGCATCAATTCACCATTGTCCCAAATGGCTCGTACTTGGTCTTCAATTTCACTCCATTTTTCTTCTTCATTTACTCTAACGAAAGTCCCATCATCTAAGAGTACCATTGGACCATCTATCTCAGTACATGGTGTTACAGCACATGCTTTACCAGGGCGTTCAATCTTCATTTGTGTCCCTACAGAAATGAATGAACTCATTGCTTTCATGGATACTGGATTCATTCCAGCAGCAGCTAGTCCGGATGCTCTAGGCCTTCCATACCTTAATCGAAACCCACCAGGCTCGTTCGGCATTCCAAAAACAGGACGACCGGCAATGATATCTTTCATGAATCTAGAATCAGTTTTGATTACTTTTGAAACAAATTCGTTTTTTCCCTGAGAGTCTGATTTTTTCCCTCTATTCGCAAATTCACTGATGAATCCCCAACCTAGAATTTCTAGTCGTTCAACATGTTTCTGAATCTTTGGTGCTTTGAGACATAACCCTTCTCCAATTACTAGGAGAACACCTCCTCTTACTCTCCCGTCATCGATATTCCTTACTTCTCGATAACCTGCACACTCGATGTCTTCTGTTGATTCTCCATTAATCATCACTGGACATGACTTTACTATTACATCAATTTCTTCGGGTGTAGGTTTGTATTGCATTCCTGCACGATATAGTCCAAATTCTTCCTTGACTCGTTCAACCTCTGCAAATGTGGGCTCATATTTTGCAAGTCCTAATTCTGAACGAATCATATCACCAATCAGAACTGCCATTGCTTGAGCAGTTCCTCCAGCAGCTCTAATCGGACCACAAAAATCGATGGATAAAAAGGTGGAACCGTCGACATTATTCAACAATCTGACTTGCCCGATTCCTTCCAATGGAGCAACCAAGATAGCTTCAGTGAGGATGGCAAGACCTACCCTCAATCCAGCATCAATGGAACGTTGTTGATCTCCAGTTCTTTCCATCATTTGGTTAGAAACCTGACATGCAATTTTGATTGCAGTCGTTTCGCGATCTTCTTCCTGCAACATTGTTCTGATGCTTTCAGCAATTTCGAGACCATCTAGATATTCTTCTAGTAATTTTTCTGTTCGATCTGCTAAATCTATCGCCCTTGGTATTTCTACTTCAGTAGCAAAATCAAGCCCCTTCTCCCTTGCTTCACTTGCAAGAGTATACAGTCTCTCAGTTTCACTATCCAATTGATTGTGGTATCTTTCCATCTCTGATTGGAGCCTTTCTTCATCGAAAGCAGAGGTTCCAATGCCGCTCATTCCCAACCCTCAGGAAACTATTGTGTGGAATGACGCTACATGAACAAATCGCTAAATGGCTGGGAACCTTCATTCATCGTCTAAGTTAGGAAGTAACATGGCAGAGTCAACAACCCCTGAGAGTGCTAGGGCCACTTTAGCAGATCGTGTTAGAAACCTAGCTTACCTGTATCAGCCAGATGATCCATTTACTCTTGCGTCAGGTAGAGTTTCTCCGCATTTCTTTGATATGAAACCAGTAATGTGTAACCCAGAATGTGCTCACTTGCTTGGAGTTTTGATTCATGATAAGATAAACGAGATTGGATCTATTGATGCAGTTGGAGGATTAGAATTGGGAGCAGTTCCATTGACAGGGATTGCGATTGCAAAAGCCCCTTCAGGAAGTGGATTGAGGGGATTCATCATTCGAAAAGAGCCCAAGGGAAGAGGAGGTCGAAAAACTGGAAACCCTCCTGGGATTGAAGGTTCTACACTTATATCTGGAGACAAGTGTCTGATTTTGGAAGATGTCACAACTACTGGCGGCTCTGCATTACAAGCATGCCAACGTTTGGTGGAAATGGGTTGTGAAATTGTTGGTTGCATCACCATTTTAGATAGAGAAGAAGGAGGTTATGAAGCCTTTACCGATGCTGAAATCCCTCTTTATCCGTTACTTACTTTATCTGATATTGTCAATGCATGAGGCTAAATCCCTCCTAATGCTCGCATGGGCATGGCAGGAACAAACGTCCTCATGAAGACAACAGCAGGAGACATCACGATTGAACTATTTACAGATACAATGCCCATTACAGCAGGCAATTTTCTAGATTTAGCAGACAAGGGTTACTACAATGGCCTTCATTTCCACAGAGTAATTCAAGGATTCATGTTACAAGGGGGATGTCCAAATTCCAAGGATCCAAATTCTCCACGAGCTGGTACAGGTGGTCCAGATGGAGGAGGAACATATACAACTTCTGATGGTCAAGCCATTGTACGGGATAGAGGAGGAAATATTCCAGACGAATTGACTCAAAAATTCAGTAATGAAATTGGAACTCTTTCTATGGCAAATACTGGCCGTCCAAATTCAGGAGGATCTCAATTTTTCATTAATACAAAACACAACAATTTCCTTGATTGGTTTGGCCCCGGTCAATCCGCTCATCCGGTTTTTGGAAAGGTAGTTTCTGGAATGGATGTCGTAACAGCAATTGAAACAACTCAAACTGGATATGGAGATAGACCTACAAC
>CAZRCY010000001.1:0-14798 GCA_964598735.1 uncultured Candidatus Poseidoniales archaeon | reverse complement strand
CAAGTTACGATGGATGCAAGTATTATGCGAGGTTCAGACCAAGCCGCAGGATCTGTAGTTAATGTCTCCAAAGTCCGTCATCCTATTCGAGTTGCAAATGCATTATTGCAACGTGGTTGGCCAGTTATGTTGAATGGAATTGCTGCAGATAATTTTGGGATTGAGGCAGGTGTGGAAGCAGTAAATCCAGATTTTTTGGTTACAGACCTCCGTCAAGCTCAATGGAAGAAATGGCATGAAACTAGAGCTGCTATTGGCTCGACTGATGAAGACGATTCAGTCTTAGATCATGATCTTGAAGGAAGAGTTGAGACTGAATTTAGTGACGAACCCCAAGGAATGGGAACAGTAGGAGCAGTTGCGTTAGATGTCTTGGGAAATCTTGCAGCAGCAACTAGTACTGGGGGAATGACTGGCAAACCTTCTGGACGTATCGGAGATACACCAATCATAGGAGCAGGAACATGGGCTGATGAGAGAATTGCAATTTCTTGTACGGGAGTGGGAGAAGCATACATTCGAACATGTGCCGCCCATGAATTAGCAATACGTATGAGAAATAACAATTCAAATCTTGAAGAAGAATCGACACAGGTGTTAGACATGGTAGCCCCATTTGGTGGCCGAGGAGGATTAATTTCAGTCATGGCGGACGGAAGAGTATCCCTTGATTTCCAAACCACATTGATGTATCGAGGAACTTGGCAAGAAAATCAAATTGAAGTAGGCATAGGACCTAAATCAATTTAGATTTGTTTTTTTTTCTAAAAAATAGAATACTGGAGCATATTGAAAAGTATATAGTTGAAAACTAGTCCGCAAAAACAATGGCAAAACGAGACCCCAGGAAATCTGAAGTTAGGCGGTTACAAATGACGGGGGGGTCTTCATTCATTGTTTCTCTACCAAAACGTTGGGTAATTGAACATGGTTTGGTGGCAAAAGACCAAGTTAGAGTTGAGTGGAGACCATCGGGAAATCTACGTATAATTCCAGAAACATCTCCAATTATTCGTAGACGTGAAGTGAAAATTGAGTTGGACAATTTACCCGAGAAATTAGCTATTGATCACTTAATTGCAGCATATTTATCTGGAGCAAATCTAATTCGCGTATATCGGCAAAATGGATTCAATGCAGCTGATAGGAAATTATTGAGGCGTTTTATTTCGATAGGTAGAGGAATAGAAATTGTTAATGAAACAAATCGAATTATCGAGATTGAATCTTTGGTAAATGCAGGTAGTTTTCCAATTGTGTCTTCGTTGAATAGGATGTATTTATTGATTCGAACTGTGTTAAAAGATATAGTAGAATCTTTGACCAGTAGAGATCCTATTTTCTTGGAAGATATTGACGACAGAGAGGATGAAGTGGATGCTTTGCGTTTGTTAATCGAAAGGCAAATTGGTGAAATTCTTGAAAGTGCATACCTAGAAGATTCAGCAGGAATCAACCGTTGGGAAGCCGCAGAATTAGGAAATCTTGTACGAACGTTTGAACGAATCGGAGATCACGTTTACGCATTAGGAATTTTAGCCCAAGATACTGAAAAAGCATCACTGATTGATGTACAAGAATTACCATTTTGCTTGATTACTTCATGGCTTACTGATTTCAAAGCCCTTAATTCAAACATTAAACGACCTAATTTGCATGAAATCCATGATGCAAAAATTCATCTTAGAGAGAAAATGAAGACATTATCAAATTTTGAAGATAAACTTTGGTCCCAAGAAGATACCGTGAACGCTCTTTACCTTCATCGTTGTTCAGAATCCATCAGAAGATTATGTGCATATGCTAGTGATATGGCTGAAATATTGTTGAATATATATACCCATAAGAATTCACGAATGATAATTCTCGAATAATCTATATTTTCTATATATATTCCTGTTTCTCTAAATTATGTCTTGTGACTTTGTCGGAAAGATATGGAACCCCTCACAATGATGTTAGTTGCACTTGCACTGATAGTTTGTGCTTACATGGCATGGAATATCGGAGCAAATGATGTTGCAAATGCTATGGGGACCTCTGTCGGATCTCGTGCACTTACTCTCAAGCAGGCAGTGATTATTGCTGCAATATTCGAATTCTGTGGTGCATTTTTCGCAGGTGATGCTGTTACGGATACGGTAAGAAAGGGGATTCTCACAGTAGATTTCCTAGACCCAATGGTTGATGAGTTATTTTCTTTCGACATTGCTTTAGGATTTATTGCTGCAATGATGGCTGCGGCCACTTGGCTAACGATTGCAACTAGATTCGGTCTTCCAGTATCTACTACACACTCCATAATCGGAGGAATTATCGGAATAGGCTTGGTCCTAGAAATCAAGCACAGTACTAGCCTAATCAACTGGGAAAAAGTTCAGACTGTGGTTATGTCTTGGGTTGCGAGTCCTTTGTTGGGAGGTACCATTGCATTTTTCTCCTACTGGATTATCAAGAAGTCCATTCTTGAGTCAGAAAAACCTGAAGATCGTTCAATGTGGCTTGCCCCAATCCTTGCCTTTCCTACCTTTTTCGTGTTAGGGTTAGCACTCCAATTCAAAGCTCTAAAGGGATTGTTTAGTAGACTTGACGACTTAGATATTCTAACCAAAGGAAATTGGTTAGGAGTGAAAGAGAATGGTTCATTCAACCCTTTCACGCCATATTGCCCATCTGGTGCTACTGATATTCCAGCTGAATGTGTTAATGCAGTGTTTGAAGGTGCTTGGTTCCCATTGAATTCTATACTAGTTGCAGCAATTATTGGTGCAATTTCTAGTTTCATCCTTTACCTTGCCCTTCGTCGTATCGATATCAAAGAGGAAAGCCGTGGATTCCGTGGTGTTGAACGTATTTTCGTTTGGTTACAAATTATCACTGCCGCCTATGTTGCCTTTGCACACGGTGCAAATGATAGATCAAATGCAATCGGTCCTATGGCTGCGGTTTGGCAAGTTTTGAGTTCGGAAGGTGGCCAGTTGTTAGAAGAAGCCGATGTCCCATTATGGCTTGTTTTACTCGGTTCTGCTGGAATAGCAATCGGTGTCATGACTTGGGGTTGGAGAGTAATGGATACAATTGGAAAGAAAATTACTGACATTACCCCTACTAGAGGCTTTGCTGCTGAATTTGGAGCTGCAACAACCATTCTGATATTTTCAATGCCATTCCTTGCAGTCCCAGTATCTACTACTCATACACTCGTAGGTGCCGTTGTAGGTGTGGGTTTAGCAGGTGGTGCGAAGGCTGTTGATTTCCGTGTGTTTGGAAAAATTGCTGCCTCTTGGGTTGCGAGCGTACCTGCTGCTGCCTTCGGCTCAATCGTGCTTTTCGTTGCTGCTACCCAAGGAACCACTACAGCATCGAATGCCCTGAATATGATCGTAATCTTGCCCATTGCATTCATTGCAGTTGGTTATGCAATATGGAAGAGTTCTGGTGAAATTCATGTGGAAGATGCACTTTCTGATGCAGGAGGAAGCGAAGAAAAGGACACAACTCCTTTCGAAGTATTCCATCAACATGCACAAGCAGTTGAAAAGACAGTCAACCATATGCTTGATGCAGTAAACAAAGCATGTGATGGAAAAGATCCTAGTGACGATATCCAAGCAACAATTGACTCAGAATTGGACGCAGATAATATCAAGTCTGAATTAAGAGATCTTGTGAATAAAGATATGAGATTTGGAATCCAAGTACGTTCAGAAGATTTCCTCCATATGCTTTCACGTCAAGATAGAATTGCTGATTATGCGCAAAATGTTGCTGAAAAATTGGCGTTCCGTCCGTTGTTTGACAATAAACAGGCCAAAAACAATCTCAAGAAGATGGCAGAAGCAGTAGCCGCTACTGTGGAGAAATATGAGGATACAGTCGAAGCTTTGAGAGATTACACAATAAGTGGTGAAACCAAGGCAGCAAGAAATTCAATTCTTGAACTAATCAGGGAAGTAAATCTCATGGAACACGAAGCAGATTTGGTTGAAGCAATGGCTGCTGGATATGTATTCAGCAATGGAGATGATGAGCCGTTAGCTGCGATGCATATGTATCGTGTACTGCAGCGTTTAGACGATGTCTCCAATGCTTGTGAGAAGGCAGCAAATGCTTTCTTGGCACATCTAGACAAGTAGACTTACCCATCGGAATTAAATTCCGAGAGTAATTAGGAACCACATGAGCGGAAGTGGACACAGGGCTTCACCAATTGGCCTAGTCTGTATTTTGTTGAGTTTCAGTCTAGTGGGATGTGTATCAGATACACAACCAACAGAAGGGCTCGAATTAATTGTTGATTTTGAAAATACGAGTGGCACGATTATTCATTCATATGTCAACGGAGATCTCGTTTCTACGTCTAATGTGCATCTTGATTTTGATTTTTCAAATACTGTGTCATCCAACCAATTGATAGAATTTGGAATCCGATTAGTGCATAATGGGGAGACAACTTCTGTTAACCCGGATTTAACTTCTCAAATTTCAATTGAGTTCACTCATCATGGAATTTATGAGATTATAGCATACGCAATCGGTGAGAATGGTCACGAAGAAAGCAAATCGGTTATTGTTCGAATTGAAAATGAAATCAATTGGTTAGAATCCAATACGTATGACCCTAAACCAATAACAATTAATCCAATTCCGAATCCTCTTGGCATTTTCCCGGCTTCAATAATCATCGATTCGACCATAGAAAATCCAGTGTTAATAGAAAATATTGGGGGAGGTCGTGAGGTTGAAGTCACTTGGAGTTTATTTGATCAGCAAGAAGATGCATGCCAAACGAAAAATGCCATCATCTATGAAGGAGAAGAAGTTAATTGGAATACTATTCATTTCAATACATATGAACTCCATGATTTAACCATTAACTATGATGACGGTCAGGATTACATCAACATCGAGCACTCGATTTTGATTCAATACAGTGCCATTGAATCATCTCCTACACTTTGAAGATTCTATCCATACACTACAGGAATATGTAGACAATCACCGAGCAAAGCTGCTCTCATGGCAAGATGTAAGTGAACTTGGTCGACAAATCCAGAAACGCCTCCAACATATTGCCCGTAGTTATCAAATCCCTCACCAACACTTTGATTGATGATTTGAGAGCAACCACCCTGGTAGAAAACTGGAACAGGACGATTTGTATGACTTTGACTACCATACGGGTCAGATCTGCTCGGTCCCCAATAATGGCCCATATCCTCTATATCTCCACCCAACGCTAAATCAAGGGCACTATTTGTTCGAATAAGATTGGGAAAATCATCTGTCAATGTTAGATAGTGGTCATGATCAGCAGTAACTACTAGCATATTTCTTTCCCATCCTCCATTTTCGTTAATCCATTTAATCACATTTTCAACGGCTTTATCGAAGTCATTTACTGCACCTATTAGGGCATCAATGTTGTTAGAATGACCAGCCCAATCAATATCTCCTGATTCTATTGTAGCAAAAAAGCCTTGATTATCTTCATCACAGGCATCAAGAATAGCATCTGTCATTTCGGCAAGTGAAGGATTTTCATCTATTTCTTTGGCAATGTATTCCTCTTTGGTCATCGGACCATAATCTCTTGAACGGTCGCTCGGAGGCCCATTTTTTAGATTTAGACCCCACCCACTTTGTTCGAAGGAACCATTCGCCCCGGAGTAAGGGAGATTTGCCTGTCCAATACCTCCGTAAAGGCCCAGAATTCTAGCATCTGTTTCTGAGTCATGAGATTGTGCGGCTGATTTCAGTAGGTCGGAAGCTCCCGGGCTATTGAGTAACAGGGTATGGTTTTCATTGGACTCAAAGGAATCAAGATATGATGAGTGGACATAATGATCACCAACGTGTGTATTTGGGTTTCCAGTACCTAACATGATGTCAAGTCCGTTTGCTTGGTTGAACCAAGAAAGAATGTCATCTCCTGCCCTAGATGACGATATTGAATCCCAATGTAAGCGATCTCGACTGTTGACTTTAGCATACGTAGAAGCAGGGGTTGCGTGAGTAATCGGAACATTAGATGCAACTCCCAGACACATTCCATTATCTGATGCTACGTTCGTAAGACTGCTTCTAGGACGTTCATACAGGCCTACGCCTACCGCACCTTTGAACGTCTTTACACCCGTCATTAATGTGGTAGCAGTTTGGGCACTATCAGGGTCATCTTCTGTGATATACATTGGGTCAAATGAAGTACTTCCGTTATTCGAAAAATATCTTGAGTCCCATGGTGTTGTACCTCCTAATTCAATGTTGTATCTAACAAGATTGTTTCTAGGATCGAACTCTATGTCTCTGTAATCTTCGCTTGCTGTCGGGACATTGCTACCCGTATCTTGTCGCAAACTGTTTCGAGTTGAACCATCAACGATAGTTGAGTAGGTTGTCACACTTTGAAATCCTGATAGTTCCTGCATAGCAAGGCCATTTCCCTTTCCTTCAGTGTAGAAATCAGAGAGTAAATTCCCCTGATTTCCTTCCATCACTTGATTGTAAATTGCTGCTGTACGAACCATTTCCCACCCCATTCCATCTCCAATCATTAATATCACATTTTTACTAAAATTACAACTCCCATCGTCCTCAGTAGCATTTACGTCGAAATTTCTAGCGTTAATATCTGTACATCCTTCTGATACAGAAAGCTCCCCATCTTCGGATTCAACAATAGTTGATGCATTTTCTGAAAAACAGGTCCCATCGCTTTCGGTTGCATTAGGATCAAAATTTGATGATGTAGAATCAGTACATCCAAGCTTTGGAATTGTGGGGGTCACCTCTTCGTTAATACATCCCGCCATTGGACCAAGCATCAGCAATACCAGAATCAACGCGATGTTGCGACCCATGATTTGGGGTTATAGAATCACAGAATTTAGATTATGTGTCAAGGGGAACAGTCAAGTCCGTTCTTTTACACGGGTATTTATGGATCTGAGTACGGATGAGGCTTTGAGGAGGGCAAAATTGAATCTTTCAGATAGAGATAAAAAAGGAATCACTCGAAAAGAAATGAAAAAAACTTCAGATGAAGAATCCTCGCAATGGGCATATTATCTTCCTGATAAAAAACGGTTAAAGAACGAGAAAAGAATTGCTGAATGCAATTCGTTAGCAATTCCTCCTGCTTGGATTGATGTATGGATATGTCCGGATGATCGAGGTCATATTCAAGCAACAGGAGTAGATGATAAGGGCCGTTTACAATATCGATACCACCCAGAATGGATTGAAATCAAAGCGATAATGAAATTTGATGGAATTTCAGGTTTTGCAGAAATTTTACCCGGTTTAAGATCACAAATAAATAAAGATCTGAAATTAAAAGAAATGACGTTGGAAAAGGTAAGTGCATTGGTAGTTAGGCTAATGGATCTTTACTATATTCGAGTTGGTAGTGATGAATATGCAAAATCAAATGAATCATACGGATTAACTACCTTGAAAGAAGGACATTTCAAACGAATTACTGGTAAAAAAGCAGAAGGAAAACATGATGCAATCTTCTCTTTTACAGGTAAATCTGGAAAAGAGTGGAACATTATCATTGAAGATGATGATTTAGTTCAAATGATTCTTGAAACCAAAAAGCTTGGCGATGAGGATAAGGATCAAGATTTATTTTATTATCACAATCTAGAGACAGATAATCATAACGATTTGAAAGCAGAACATATCAATTCTTACATTGGAGAAGTAACAGGTAAATCATTCACCGCTAAAGATTTCAGAACATGGGCAGCTTCGTGGAAATGTGGCTCACGATTAGCAAGCGTTGCTTCGGGAATTTCCGGAAAAGAATTAGATTCATGGTTACAGAAATTAAAGCAAGTTGAAGCAATTGAGAAATTAATTTCCGAAGACGGAAAAATTCCTATTGATAATGAAACCGATCGAAATAAAGCAATGTTGGCAGTAATTGATACTGTAGCGGCTGATTTGGGAAATACAAGAGCAGTTTGCCGTTCGTCATACATTCATCCTTTTTTCATGGACTCATTCATAGATGGTTCTCTTAAGTCCAAGTGGGATGTAGCAAAAAAGAAAGGTACCATCAAGGGAATGGAAAAAGACGAAGCAACCGCACTTCATGCTCTAAGGGGTTAAACACACGAAAGGGGTATAATCCTCGCTTGGTAAGAATATACCATGGGAGAGCGAATTGAACGAGATACAATGGGCGAATTGAGCGTTCCTGACGATCGCTATTGGGGTGCACAAACGGCACGTTCGTTAATGAATTTCGATATTGGTAATGATTTGATGCCTCGTGAGGTTATCCGTGCTTTTGGGATATTGAAGAAGGCCGCTGCGAGAACCAACAAGGACTTGGGGACCCTAGATTCAAATCTAGCGGATTTAATTATTTCAGCAGCATCAGAAGTGGCTTCGGGAGATTTAAATGACCATTTCCCTCTCAGCGTCTGGCAGACAGGATCTGGAACTCAATCAAATATGAATGCAAATGAAGTAATTGCAAACCGTGCTATTGAGATGACGGGAGGGGTTTTAGGAAGCAAAACTCCAATTCATCCAAATGATCATGTCAACAAGGCTCAATCTAGTAATGATACATTTCCAACTGCGATGCATATTTCTGCTGCCGAATCAATACATCACCATGTTTTGCCTTCTGTCAGAGCGCTTCGAGATGCTTTGGCTGAAAAGGCAGAGGAATGGCAAGATATTGTCAAGATAGGGCGAACTCATTTGATGGATGCAGTACCTCTCACATTGGGACAAGAAGTAGGCGGATGGGTTGCTCAATTGGATGCTTCAATTAGCAGAATAGAATCAGCATTGGAAGATTTATTCGAAATTGCATTGGGTGGAACCGCTGTTGGAACCGGTCTTAACACACATCTAGAATTTGCTGAAAGAGTAGCTGCTGATATCGCTTCTCAAACAGATTTACCTTTCCGTTCAGCATCAAATAAATTTGCTCAACTTGCTGCACATGATTCTATTGTAGCAATGAGTGGTGCCCTTAGTGTATTAGCAGTTTCATTGATGAAAATTGCAAATGACGTACGATGGCTTGGGTCTGGACCTCGGAGTGGTCTTGGTGAATTGGAGCTACCAGCGAATGAACCTGGATCCTCAATAATGCCTGGCAAGGTTAACCCAACACAATGTGAAGCATTAACAATGGTTTGCGCTCAAGTGATGGGAAATCATACTGCAGTAACTGTCGGTGGTTCACAAGGTAATTTTGAACTCAATGTGTTCAAACCTATGATGATCTATAATCTCCTGCATTCAGCAACTTTGCTTACAGATTCTTGCCGATCATTTAGGGAGAAATGTATCGAAGGACTCCAACCAAATCGAGAAAATATCCGCGAACATCTAGACAACTCTTTGATGCTTGTAACTGCATTAAACAACCATATTGGTTATGATGCTGCAGCTAAAATTGCTAAGAATGCTCATGAAAATGGATTAACATTGAAAGAAAGTGCCCTTCAACTTGGATTACTGACTAGTGAGCAATTCGATGAATGGGTTCGTCCTGAAGATATGACTGGACCCAAGTGAAAATTATTTGCAAACGGATAATATCCAATGAATGAGAAAAGCGCATTTCGGCAAGAAAATGACCGTAATGATTGATTAGCAGAAGGTATGGGATTCGCATCGTCCAATGAGGACAGGTGGGAGCGAGCAGAGGGGGTTCTGCTTGGGGGCTTCGCCCCCTCTGCTCAACTCCGCGGTGACAATCTTTCCTCTCAGGTTGGTTGCCCTTCCTTTGATTCCAGTTTGTCTTTCCAGTTGACTCAAAATCCACGCAAGCGCTTTTTTTTTGTCTCCCACATTTGTTCCCGTTGAGTCGCCTCTCTGTTCACTCCTGCATACCGGATTTGGACCAAGCCGTCTTCGCACTAGGCGTTTTTTGCGTTCTCCTCGTTCAGCCTAAGCTTCCCGATTTGTTCCAGCATTGATTGCTCTTTGCTGTTGTGTCCAGGTCTCTCTGGAGATCGACCTTTTTTCCAGTTGACTCAAAATCCACGCAAGCGCTTTTTTTTTGTCTCCCACATTTGTTCCCGTTGAGTCGCCTCTCTGTTCACTCCTGCATACTGGATTTGGTACGAGCCGTTTTCGCACTAGGCGTTTTTTGCGTTCTCCTCGTTTAGCCTAAGCTTCCCGATTTGTTCCAGCATTGATTGCTCTTTGCTGTCGTATCCAGGTCTCTCATGTTGATCGACCTTTACCGTCCACTTGTTTGACCAAGTGTCGGAACCACTCAGGTTTGTAGTTCCGGACCGGAGTCCCCGCAATGAATTGCTTCATCACGCCACTCCCCCGGAGCGGTAACTTACGATAAATCTCGGTAGTCTAAAAACATTTGTACAAAAAAGGCTATTTCCAACAGAAAATAACCCCTAGCGACCCTGTTTTCCACTGGAAAGTGTGTTATTTTTATTCCCTCAACTTTCTCAAACGTTCTCTCATATCTAAACGATGGCCTTCTCTTTCATCAATAGGTTGTTCTTCATTCTCAATCCGTCTTTTCAGCATATTTTCTTCAATCGAAATTACTCTTCCATCATCCAATCCCACGACAGTCATTCCATCTGCATTTGCAATATCCCTGATTCGTGAATTTACAATAATCTTCAATTTAATTTTAGAAGTTCCAATATTCCGATTTGTATCAATGAGAAATGCACCATTCATGGTTGATGTTATTGTCCAAAAATTAGCATATCCGTCTGTTGATACGCCATCAATCAGATTCAGAAACTCAGGCTCTCCTTCTGACTCTGATATCTTTACAGAATCTGTCACCTCTCCCTTCATATCAACACACAAAATTTCTTTATTTTCCAAAAATAAGAAAATATGTTCGTCATTGCTAGCTAGATCAATAATTGGAGAATCATTTTCTTTACTTAATTCAAGATTATTGAGTTCATCATTATCATTTATTTGTGTAATCATTCCATTCGAATGACCGACGAAAAATGGTGATACATTAGACCCACATAATACTGGA
The DNA here is from genome assembly GCA_964598735.1 of uncultured Candidatus Poseidoniales archaeon. Taxonomy (GTDB): domain Archaea; phylum Thermoplasmatota; class Poseidoniia; order Poseidoniales; family Thalassarchaeaceae; genus MGIIb-N2. The sequence goes on along the minus strand of CAZRCY010000001.1, from coordinate 3,787 downwards.
GAATCATGAACTGTCTTATGGCTTACAGTGAATTTTCCTTTCTCTTCAGTTAATTCCAGCACGCCTGCTCTTGGTCTACCTAATCCAAAGAAAGCTTGCCCTTCTCTAACTGGATGGATTGACCATGGTCTTTCGTCTAAAATGTGTTTTTCGATTATAATTCCCGAATCAATTAAACTGATTGCAGACTCCATGAAATCGTTTAGTTCTATATCATATACAGATGATACAACCCATGCTCTATGTTCACCATCTAGTTCAATCAAATCAGTTGATCCATCAAATTCAATTTTCCATTTAACTGCTCCATTTTCGTAGTCAATCCCTATCGCTTCTCTTCCTGCAATGCACCAAAGCATCTTTTCATCCTTCGAAAGCCGGATTCCAGATACACGATCACCTACATCTGTTTCCCAACAAACATCACCATCTCTAGACCAACAAACCATTGTTCCATTCCAATCTCCTCCAATGATTTTCTTATCATCAATATAGACTGTAGATATGCTATTTTCTAGGGATCTTTCCATCCAAGCGACAGCCTCAATCTGTCGCTCTACAGTATTCCCCATGCTCCTGTCATATCGGGGATATCGCATAAGGTCGCGCTATACTTGTACGTGAAAAGTATAGATTAGGCTAGTCCGTATATTGTTCCGATTTTATCTTTCAAGTAGTCCACGAATGGCTCAGGAATAGGAGAATCTCCAGTTGCTTCCTCAATTAAGTCAGCAGGAGTAAGTATAGACCCTCGATGATGGACATTTGTTCTCATCCATTCCAATAATGGGGTAAATATCCCCCTTCTCCAATCATCTTCAAGATTATGTCCTTCGGATTCTAGATCATTTCTTGCAGCTTGCAGTAATTGAGCAGAATACAAATTTCCTAGTGTGTATGTTGGGAAGTAGCCAAATGCCCCCATGGACCAGTGGATATCTTGCAACACACCTTGCTTTCTATCAGGAGAACGAATTCCTAAATATCGTTCATACATATCATCCCACGCGTCAGGCAGATCATCAATTTCAAGTTCTCCAGATATCAGTAACTTCTCCACTTCATACCTAATCATTATGTGAAGATTGTATGTCGCTTCATCGGATTCAACACGAATTAGTGAAGGTTCGACTTGATTGATAGCTCTCCACAACATCTCTGCAGTTACTCCTTCCATGTTCTTTGGAAAATGTTCCTTCCACATCGGTAAAGACCATTCACAGAATGCTAAGCTTCGGCCTACTTGATTTTCCCATAATCGACTTTGACTTTCATGAACTCCCAATCCATTTGCATGTCCTGATGGTTCAAAATCGAGATTTCTAGGACGTCCTTGCTCATACAAAGCATGACCTGTTTCATGCAAGGCTCCGAAAATAGCTCCCCATGGCTCTTTAACATCATAACGAGTAGTCCATCTTACATCATCTGGGTTAGATCCTCCACAAAATGGGTGGGTTGATTCATCTCTTCTTCCTGCTTGGAAATCAAAGCCAACTGCTTCAGAAAGTGCATGACTGAGTTTCTGTTGACCTTCAACCGACCATTCATGGCGATATACCCAATCGTTTGAATTATCTTCGGATTTATTTACAGACTGAATCAGTGGAACGGAAGCATCCCTTAATCCCGCAAATAGTGGATCAAGACGAGCAACAGTAAGGCCAGACTCATAGAGATCGAGTAAAGCATCATATTTTTCGTTTTCATATCCCAGAAGATCGGCCAATTCTCTCACCAGGTCAATCATCGTCGCTAAATCGTCTCTAAAAATTGAAAAATCGTTTTTTTCACGTGCTTCAGTCCATGAGATAATAGATCTAGATTTGTGACGAGCCATCCGTTCAACAAATTCAGAAGATTGTTTTGTTGCCTTATCGTATGTATCTCTCATCAATCGTAAATTTCCAGAACGCACTGGATTCGTCCCGTCATCTTCTTTTTCTGCTTGTGCCAATAATTCACCCATTTCTGGATCAATCATCAATCGATGTCTTGTCTTTGATAACCATGCCATTTGTTCTGCTCGAAGAGGTGCTGCTTTAGGTGGCATCATTACTTCTTGATCCCATCCCAATAATCCTGAGATTTGTCCAATTGTTTCAATATCTTTCTGCTTGGCCATGAGACTCTCGTATGCTCCCATACCATTCGATTGTATAGGGTGCCTTTACTCCTTCCGGAATTCAGTTCACAATCACATTAACATCATTCGTAATTCTTCGACAGATCTTAATTCATCAAAATACACTACTTCTAACGCATCATATAATTCACTATCACCTATTTTTTCGATAAGCGGCAGAATCCCTCGATATGTTTCACTAGCAGTCATTTCAGTTTTGTACGCCTCTTTGAGCATAACATTGTAATCTGAAGTATGTACAATTTCAGTACTTTCTCGATCTGTGGTTGCTTCACCACCTAGCTTTACAATGGCCGACCTGACAGTTGCTGCGTGAGTAATTGATTCAGTTACTTCATTATTGAAATGTGTGGCTAAGTTAATTCGATGAATACCAGAAACGTAAGCAGCATAATGTGCATACATTGCAATTGCTCGCAATTCCCATGCTAAAGCCTTGTTCAATGAATCTAATATTTTGGAATCCGTCATGTGTTATCCCTGTTATTCCATTGAACGGCGGTTATTCAATCCATTGAATTGAGAATCAAATGTAAAGCAATCATTGAAGCGGATGACATAGACCCCAGATTATGCGACAGGGCCTCGGGTCAGTACTCTTGTGTTTACTGATAATTTTTGGTACTCTTTCTGGTTGCTTTGGTTCTGATGAACGAGAAGAAGAAGATGCATCTACACATTGGCTACCAGATGTAGAAGACCGTTCAATGATGATATATGAGAACACAGACGTATTCTCTAGAGTTTCAGTTAATGGTTCATATGAAATAGGTGAAGTCATGTCAGTATTTGTTCCAGTTCCAGAAATCGATACCTCAGATGGCGGTGCAGGAATAACAGGTGGGGCTGAGATTCATCTAGGATTATGGCTGCCGATAATTGAGGGATGTGATTGGACATCCTCTGACATTCCTGAAGAATGTAAGGTTCCAGTTATCGCAGAAATTGGACCATATTACAGTGATGGAGATGTAGATGCTCTGACACCTGCTGATCGTCTTGGTCGATTTTTGATAGAGAATTTTGTCCCCCACGGTTTTGGGGTTGCTCAAGTATCAGTATTTGGAACAGGAGAATCGAATCATTGTATGGATTTGATGGGTCATGATGAACAAGCTGGGATTAAAGCTGCAGTTGACTGGTTAGGAACTCAAGAGTGGTCAAATGGAAAAGTTGGAGCAATTGGTAAATCATACGATGGAAGTACTCCATGGAATGCCGCAGCATCAGGTACTGAGTATCTTGCAACTATTGTTCCGATGTCTGGATTAATTGGCGTTCATGATTTGATGTGGAGAAATGGAAGCATGGAAGCCAGAGGAGCAATCATGCACAACGGAGTCTACGGATCATTTGGTTTAGATGGTGATGGTGGCGATATAGAGAATGCGTGTGAAGGATACGTGGAAGGCTATTATGCGGGCCCTGCAGCATATATGACTGGAGACAATCTTGCATGGACAGGTTCTGATTATTGGCAAGAACGTCATTTCCTATCCGATGCGTTAGAACTCTACAATGGTTCAATTTACATTATTCATGGAATGCAAGATTGGAATGTAGATCCTCACATGGCATTCCCTGCTCATCAAATGTCAATAGATGCTGGATTTGATGTTAAGGGGCTTTATGGTCAATGGG